>CAIXKO010000642.1 GCA_903919925.1 uncultured Bacteroidota bacterium
ATGCCTGCCGGGTCGGTTTGATCTCCCGAATGATCAGCCTGTATCCAGGCAAAGCCGCCATAATGATGGTGAGGGAGAATGCTGTGGGTAACCAATAAAATATTGGCAATGAGGACAAACAGCAAACCGGCAGTTTTTTTAACCATGAATCATAACCCCATTAAGTTGCCAAAGCTAACTTTTTATCTAGAGCGGGCAATCTTTTCAACATGCACAAATTCAAGTTTTAACTCTATTTTAACGTGCTCAATTTCTAAAAAAATTAACCATCAAATAATTCTCAGGTATGTTTTTAAATTTGGGTTCAACATTAATCTTATCAGTCATGCTACTTTCCGGTCAGTTCAATCAGAAGGAAACCAAACAGGAAACCGTTAATCCGGAAACCTCCTCTACGCTTCTCCTGATGAAAAAACGAATTCTCCTGGATTCCTCCAAAATCCTTTATAACAAGCAGGTAACATCCGAAAGTCTTGCTAATGAGTGGACCATCCACCACAGCGAATGGAAGGTGGAAGAGGGCTGGCTGGTTGGCGAAAACCGCGGTAACTGGCCGGGAATGGCTGTTCTGAAACAGGATTTTCCCGGAAACGTGTTGGTTGAGTTCGAGGCCCAAACGGTTTTACCATCATCTCACGATATTAATGTGATGTGGAACGGGGAGTGGATCGCGGAAACGGATAAGCGGGGATTGGCCTATGTGGCAGGACTCCAGGGCTGGTGGACGGGAAAAGTCGGAATCGAAAAATCCGATGAATATAAGTTTATGGTTGGAACCCCTCTGCTCGATTTTAAACCGGGAAAAATCTATAAAATTCAAGCGGGCAGTATCGACGGTCATTGCTTCATTTTTGCTGACGGGAAACTGCTGCTTGAAGCCATGGACCCTGATCCCATCGATAACCAGAAATACACGAAGGTTGGGTTGGAAGCTTATTGCAGTAAAATCCGCGTGAGGAATATTGTGATCCGCCAGATTCATTGGGAACCGGTAAGTATGGAATACAAACCGGAATTTTAATTAATCTGACAGTTTTAATTAATCCGCCAATTTTAATAATCCTGACCGGGTTTTAATTGAACGAACATTAAGAGTTCATCTGGTCAATAATCGATTTGCCACACTCCTGATAATTTGTCTGAGATACCTTAAAAATATGGGGTTGACCGATGCTCCACTTCCTTATCACCTCATCTGTGAAAGAATCGCGTACGGTGAATAGCAGGTGAATTTTGGAGGTTTTCATCAAGCTGGAGATACCATCAGACCACCCTTTATCATTGAGCTCCAGCCTACCCACCTCATCAATAATGACGAGCCTTTTTCCGAGAAGTTGTGCAGGGGATAAAAGTTGTATCCCCTTTTTTAATCCCTGAGGAAAAATTGCAAATCGCCCAATCTTGTTCCCCCCGGTTTGGTCACTTTCCCGAAGGAGAATTTCTCTGCTGTTGGTTAGGATATCAACCAAATCATAGCCAATTATCTGTGAGCCTTCCCTCACCTTTTCCGATAAAAAACCTCCGACAGGAATATTGTTTTCCCGGAAGACTCCGACCAAATTTTTAGCTAACCAGGTTTTACCTTCGTTTTGGGAACCTGAAATAATAAATACCTTTTGTTGGAACCCTGATTTGCTCCTTACCTCTGCCAGTCTGTTTTCAGCATGAGAAATAAATCCGGTGAACACTGAGACCGGATTTCTGACTATTGTTTTGAAATCCGGGATCCGGGCTATGAAAAATGGCAGACTTTCCACTGACAGCTCTAAAGCCAGCGGAAGGTTTTTAAATGAAGTTCCGAGAAAAAAGTTCCTGACTTTCGGATTATACAATTCCGTTCCCAGAACCGCAAAACCGAGAATAATGATGACTGCCCGGAAGTTCATCTGAAATCCGGCTAAAAGGCCCTTAACCAGAACATCTTCGCCTGACTCTGCTTTTGTAAAAACAAATGCGGTGATTAAGGTAATGACCACAAAGAATATCCAGAATTTAGGTTTCGATAACTGGCGTAATGCCCGTTTATATCTGAAGGCCCAGATTATTACAATGCCAGTGATGATCAAACTCCAGACTATCCATTGGGTATAGCTCAATAAAAGCAAAGAGCCGATAATCAATAAGAAATCAGCAAGCAGCCATAAAACAGAGTATTTAAAGTCATCTACCGGCTTTTTATCCAATTTCCTGAATGAATTACGCTCTGTTCCTGATAAGGGTGTAACGGAGACCATTTGAGCTTTCCGCCCAACCCTGATTCCGATGAGGCTGGCTAAAATGCCGAATACAATATCGGCAATCAATAAAACGATGATGGGAAGCCAAACGATATCGGTTTTCAGTTGAAGCTGTTTTTGAGCCATGTGAAGCAAATCGGTATAAACATCCACTATGCCGGCGCCATAGAATATCACATAATTAGCAATCTTCTGAAAGAGGTTCCAGGTCATGGCCATGATGGATCCCAGCAGATAACCCGGGATAGTTCTGCCAAGTGTCCGGACGAAAAATTCAAGCAGAAGCGATTCGCTGAAGATGGCAACCATTGGCCCAAAAATCACCGCACTTGGCGAGAGGGTCTTCAGTATGGCACAAATCAATCCGGCCCGCCAGAACAGGCCTTTCTCCCTCCACCGGTAACTGATGGAGATAAGCATTATTAATCCGATGGCAGTTAAGACATTACCAGAAAATGGTACTTTCAGATTATGCAGAAAGCTCCCAAGAACAATCTCCGATGCTGCCCAGATGGTCCCGATAATGGATGCCTTGATCCATTTTTCGCTTAATGCCGGTTTAATCATAAACAATTAACATTCAAATAGTGACATCATCCCTCGAGATGCAACGCCAAAGCTATTATCAGACAACACGATAGCGGTAAGAATAAGTCCGATTCCAACATCTGCAAAGTGCGGCAAATATAACCCAATATCCGGATGGCTGCGGACTCTGCGACAACCACCTTCAGAAAACCTGCTGTGCATATATGACCTGCCTGAAATTGTTTAGGTGGCCAGGGATGCCGGCGCTAAATATGTTCAGTTTAACAGAAAGGGTATCCGGCTGATAAAGGCCTATATCGATTCTGACAAAGGTATAGCCATCTTGATCTTTGAAGGAGTAATCAATATCTAATCCTTCTTTTGGCACATTTGATGGCACTATCTGAGCCATTTCACCAATTAGCTCTTCCGCCGATCCATTTGCCCGTATTTACCCGCACCTGATTATAAAATTCCGGATAGTTTCAAAGTCATTCATGGTATTCTACTATAATAGTTGTGCCCCTTTGATCGCTTCAATCCCAACAATAATATTGCCGCCGCCCCAATTGTTAATGTCGTTGGCGAACGCACAGATCGAATGTAATATTTGCTCGCGATTCCATCCGGCTTTAAATTCCAACCAGGTTTTCGAAGATACTTTTCCTGAAGTCTTGAACAATTACCCCTGATAATCTGTTATTTGAATGTTTATTATTTCAAATTCGAAAAATCCATTGTATGAAACCCAGTTTGATCGTTCCAGTCTTTTTCATGGCCGTTGCACTATTCACCTTCAATACGGCATATCAGGTTCAGGCTCAAGTTACTGAGGGTGAAAGGCAGTTACGGAATCTCAGTTTGGATGGCACCACCGGCTGGAAAACGGAGAATAATTTTACGGTTGCTTTTTCGCAGGTTTCATTGACCAACTGGGCTGCCGGAGGTCAAAACTCAATGTCGGTAAATGGTCGCTTCAATGGTTTTTATAATTATAAAAAAGAGCGGATGGCCTGGGACAATCAGGTTGACCTGGGATACGGAATCCTGAAACAGGGAAAAACGATCTGGCAAAAAACCGATGACCGATTTGAACTGATGTCAAAAATGGGCTACCGGCTGACTGAACATTTGAATGGAGCGGTACTGGCCAATTTTAAATCGCAGTTTGCTCCGGGATACAGTAAACCGGAAGGAGGCTCGCGAATTTCAGATCTTTTTTCACCGGCCTATTTCCTTGGTGCTGTTGGTTTGGACCTGAAGGAAGGTGAAAACTTTACTCTTTTTGCTGCCCCGGTAACCATGAAAACCACCATTGTTATGAACGACAGCTTGTCAAAAGCCGGATCATTCGGTGTTGTGCCAGGTAAAAAGTCGAGGGCAGAACTTGGGGGCTATATCCGTATGATGTGGAAACACGACCTGATGAAAAACGTTGGCCTGCAGACAAAGGTCGATCTATTCTCAAATTACCTCAAGGAGCCGCAATATGTAGATGTTAACTGGGAGGTGCTTGTTCTGATGAAGATCAATAAATACCTGTCCGTAAACGTGAACACCCTCCTGATTTATGACCACGATATCATTCTGGGAAGAGATACAAACAGCGACGGGATCCCTGACAGTTTCAAGCCACGCGTGCAGTTTAAGGAGCTGTTTGGCTTAGGTTTGTCGTTTGCGATTAAAAAATAAAATTTAATCAAAACCGGACACTTTTCACCAATCTTAGAATCGACCAAAAATCACCTGAAATCAGGTATTACCGTGAACATTTTTTATCCCTTATTTATTCAGAACTTATCTTGAAAATAGTTGCCTCGTAAGGGAATAGCTTCAGTTGTGAAAGGCCAATTTTATTGGAAGCATCACGATGTGTTGATAATAACACCTGAAGAGTACCGGAAATCAAGAACCCGGGACGGGCAACTCTGCCTGAAAAATTCAGCAGGATCAATAGTATTTCTTCCTCGCTTACCCGAAGATAAGCCATCACGTTCCGACCTGAAGGGATCAGCGGGTTCCATTGGCCTGATAGCAGGGCGTTGGAGGATCTTCTGAACCTAATCAATCGTCGGTAAAATTGAAGGACACTTTCGCCATCTTCGAGCGAGGATTCTACATTCCGGAAGATGAAATCCTTGTTTACCGGCAGCCAGGGAGTTACCTCAGAGAAGCCGGCATACTTTCCGTTCGTCCATTGCATGGGTGTCCGTGACTTGTCCCTGCCGGAATAAAGTGGCCAGAACTTTTTTCCGAGCGGATCGCGTATCGAAGAGCGCGGAATTCTAGTGTTACGCATGCCGATCTCCTCACCATAATAGAGAAATGGTGTTCCCTTGAGTGTGAGAAGCAGCATTGCCTGAATTTTGGCCTTTTCATTGGTTCTTTTCCTCCACCAGCCTGAATGGAGCGACCGGTGCAGGTCATGGTTCGACAACACATGGCAGGGCCATGAACCAGGAGGAATGTGCAACATCCATTTTTCAACAGCCCGTGAAACGGGTAGGGCAGCCCATCTACGAAAAATCATTGAAAAATCGAAAGCCATGTGCAGCATTTCCTTCTGGCCGGAAAGATATCTGGCAACGGTGGCGGGATGCCCGGGAGGAAGGGTGTAAATTTCACCAACAATAAGCCTGTCCCCGTAACCATCAACCAATGCCCTGATTTTAGCTACAATATCAATAGATTCAGGTTGGTTGCGGGTCACAAAATTCTCGCGATTCAGGAGCTGAGCAGGCAACGAGCGTGACTCATCGATATTGCCGGCTTTGATGATCATATTGATGGCATCCAGCCGGAAGCCATCGATGCCGGCATCCAGCCAAAACCTGAGAATATCCATGAATTCGGCTTGTACATCGGGATTTCTCCAGTTCAGATCGGGTTGCTGCCGGAAAAAAGTATGGTAATAATACTGGCCGGAATGTTGGTCAAACTCCCAGGCGCTTCCGGTGTAAACAGATTTCCAATTATTTGGCGGCTGCTTTCCCCGGCCGTCCTTCCAAATGTACCAGTCCCTTTTATGGTTGGTGAGGGAAGATCGTGATTCAACAAACCAGGGATGGCTTATGGAGGTATGATTGATCACCATATCCAGGATGATCCGGATCCCCCATCGGTGTGATTCCGAGATCAGGCATTTGAGGTCAGCCATGCTGCCAAAAACAGGATTTACTGATCGGTAATCGGAAACATCGTATCCTAAATCATGCATCGGTGAGGAGAAGACCGGAGAGAGCCAGATCGCATCAACTCCAAGATAATCAAGGTATTCGAGTTTATCAATGATACCCTGAATATCGCCTGTTCCATCACGGTTCGAGTCGAAAAAGCTTGGCAGGAGAACCTGGTAAACTATTCTGTTTCTCCACCAATTCGTCTCCATAAGGCAGTCAGTGAACGTTATTTAGGAATTGTTTCGGTTCAAGGCCGGTATCTTCAAGTAACCTTTCCATGATCGAATCCGGACGGTAATCAGCTGATCTGCCAACTGCCGCTTTCCTCATGGATTCATGTGACGCCGGATTCCTGAAATAGTCAATTGTTTGGTCAATCATTTCACGGTGGTCCGATACCAGAAAACCATTCACTCCGTGCCACAGGATATCCTTTGGGCCTTTGGTATTGTAAGCAATGACAGGCAATCCGCTGGCAAGTGATTCGAGAACCGCGCAGCTGAACGTATCAAATTTCGATGGAAAAACCAGTAGATCGGCTGAGGAATAGATAGCCGGTAAATTGGCAGAGTCAACCCATCCGAGATAAGAAGCCTGAGGCATTACCGTCTTCAATTTTGATTCTGCCGGACCTGCTCCGGCTATGACCATGCGGACACCCGGGATTTTACGCTCAACTTCGAGGTATATATCGGGCAACTCCATGACGCCCTTCTCCTCGCTGATCCTGCCTGCATATAGCATGACCGGTGTTTCAGGACCGATTCCGAAGAGCCGTTCCTTATCAGGTGAAAGCCGGATGAAATCTTTTCCCGGCCAGTGTGCAGTAAGAAATACCTTTTCTTTATCCAGTGCCATCTTTTTATTGGTCAACCATTTGTAATGATCGGTATTGAGGACAAAAACTCCATCAAACGCCTTATAAAAGGCCCGGAGCAACCGTACTAACCTCGACAGGTTCTCTTTTTCCAGGTTGAGAACCTTCCGGGCAAAAGTTTTCCAGTCAGTATGCATATAGAAATAAGCCTTTACCGTATAAGCTTGTTTCAGGTAAAGAGCTGCCAGGCCCATCCCCCCCTCGGTTGAGCACATGATCCTGTCATATTCGCCCTCAAGGAATTTGTGGTGTATTTCCAAAAAATTGGGGATCCTGAGTTTCTGGTTTTTATAAAAGGGCGTTTCTATTTCCGATTGTGGCCTGACAACAATGAGATGATCCGCACTTTCCAGGGTGTTGCTGCAAACCATGATATCTATCGGAAGATCGCGTTCGCGGATTTCCCTGAGGACCGATAGCAGAACCATGGAAACCCCGTTCCGGTCGTCCCAGGTATCGGTTAACCAAAGCATCCGTTTCGGGTGTTCCAGAATTCCCAGTTCCCGTGAAAATTCGGACAGTTGTTCGCGGTTATTGTAAAGTACCTTTGTACTGGTAAAATGTGCACCCAGGATAACGGATGAAGCAAGGAATGGGAACGAAAGGCCATCGAGGAAGCCGGTAAAATCCATTCCATTTTTCCTGTCTTTTGCCGTCATCGATTTTCCATTTCCGGCGTCCAGATAAGTTCTCAGCAGTCCTGGCACTTCAAGGCCTGCCAAAATTACATTCAGATCAGGCACGCCCGCAGCTTCATTCTTGCTACTGCTTTTCAGTTTGGACGTCACCTTTTTATCGAGAATTAGCCCAAGATGGTCGTAGATCTGACCAATAGAAGTGGTATAAGTCTCCACGGCAGATCCGGGATCGGTACGGAATGTCCGGGCCATTTTCCGGACTTCGTCGAAGATAGGTTTATAGGGTTGCGGGATTAGCCATCTCTTGGTAAAATCGGGTTGTTTACCGGTCAGGCTATTATGAAAAAGACTGATGAAGCTCATAGTCACCTTATGCTGACGGAGTTCCGCAAAAGCGTTTGCCACCAGCAGGGCTGTGATTTTTTGGGTGGGTTCACCCTTATGAAGCAGAACCCTCATCAGGCCGGGATCCTTGCTGTAAAGGGCAATCTGACAGGCATAATCGAGGAAGGTAATCATCATTTTCTCGCCGTTATTATGCATCCCGAAAGCGTTCAGGTTTCCCTCACGAATGGCTTGCAAAGCAAGCTGCGACAGGGGTACATTCTTACGCTTTTCCTGAAGGCCGGGGACATACAACCGGCTGCCGGTAAGGCCACTGAATATTCCCATATGACTGTCGGATCCGCCTGAAAGACTTTTTCGATAAGGCGATCTGCAGTATCTGGCCGGATCAATGCCGAATTGCTTTGAGTAATCATCAACCTTTTCCTCAGTCAAACTTTCTATCCAGGTCCGGACCAGCATATTCTGCCACGTATCGCGCTGTCCGTTCAGTGCTTCGAAACGATCAAAAAGAAGGACAAGCTTCCGATAAAAATCGGGAGAAGGGGTACCCGATTTCGTATAATGGTAAAGCGGGTGGGCCCATATCGTAGGAAGATCATTGGCGCTTGTGAAATCGAGGAATTCATACAGGTTCTTACGACGGCGGTTCAGTTCTTCCTCCTGCGAGGGTGTAAAGCCATAGGTAAGCACATGTATTCCCACCTGAAAATCAGGTACTATGCAGCTGAACTCAGCTCCTACCAGTATGTCATGACCCTTATTGAGCAATTCAAAACAGGACCTGGCATTATTATGATTGGTTATAGTAAAGGCATCCATTCCATGTCTGCCTAGCGTTCGGAGAAGACTTTTTGTTGGCAGCCAGGTTTCGGGAACATTGAGGATTCGCCCAAGCAATTCATCCGGTACATTGCTGTTATGGTCGTGACAATGGAGATCCATTTTAATAACCTCATGGTCAGGGAAAACAAGTGAATTCCCGGCAACAAATGACTGAAGCTCAGCCCGGATGTGCGAATGAAAGGAGCTTATCGGGGGAATTGGCATTAAGTTTATAAAGCAGCTAGTGAAAATTGGAAGGACTCAACTATTCATCATTTAACAGCCACAAACATAATCAGCCAGGATTAACTGAATAAGAAGCGCATATTAAGATAATGTTAAAAATGAATGTATAATTAATAATCACTTAACAGTTTATAAACGAACAGTTAACAGGCGTCATATAGCTTTGCGACTATGAATAAAAACCATTTTTTTACGCACCGCCTAACCTGTTCACTTTTTCTAATCCTGTTCAATCTGGCTTGGGTGGCTCCGGGATCCAAACTTTTAGGATTTGATATGCCTAATAATCAATTGCATGGGGATGAACCAAAGCCTAATGAATCGCGGGTCAGGATCCTGTCGTGGAACATAGCCATGCTTCCGGCATTGGATTTAGTTCAATCAGGAGTGGACCGGGCTGAAGGGATTGGCAATGCGTTGTTTCAGCAGGATTACGATATAATTGTTTTTCAGGAGGCTTTTTCATCAGCTGCCAGGCAAACGATTTATCAGAAATTAAAGGGAATGTATCCATACGCCTTTGGGCCGGCAAATACCGGCACGTCAATGAAAACCAACAGCGGTGTTTGGATATTAAGCCAGTTGCCCCTGAGGATCATCAAGGAATACAAATACAGCGTTTGTCAAGGATTTGACTGCCTGGCGAGGAAAGGGGCAATTTTGCTCGAAGGGTCCATCCGTGGACAACAGTTTCAGGTGATTGGCACGCATCTCGAATCGGATGACAGCAATTTTGGGGTAAGAGAAGAACAGCTGCATGAACTTTTTGACAGCATCATTTCGCCCTATACAAACCGGGGTATTCCTCAGATTATTTGTGGCGATTTCAATATCGACCGTGATCTTCCTGATCAATATGAGAATATGCTGGAGATCCTTCAGTGTGAAGATGGCAATCTTCAGGGAAATGAACGTATTACCTTTGGTTTCCCACTGAGTGCTGACACAACACTGGCGTTGGAAAAACCGCGGCAGCTGGATTATATCTTTACAAAGAACTCTGGAATTCTGGGCCTTATCAGTCGTAAGGTGAGCGTAATCAAAGAAACGTTGGTAACAGGAGCCAGGCACCTCTCCGACCATTACGGGATTGAAGCCACCATTCAGTTCAGACTTACCGTACAGAATTTGGTCAGCCAGCAATAAGGCAAAAAAAGTGCCGTGCAGAAAGGCTTCCACACGGCACCTGATTGATGATCTCTGCACTAAACTAATCCCTTCGTCTAAATTGCAGATTCACTTATATATAATTAGATAGATGAGGTTATTTTTCGTCTGAGTACCTCTTCTCACTTACCTTATTCCCATTTTCGTCATACATAATCCAAAGGCCGGCTTTCTGTCCCTTGCGATAAAACATTTCATACCGCAATATGCCCTTTTCATCCCACACCCGCCACAAACCTTCCTTAAGATCAACAGAGTAACCAGCTTCCCCTGTTTTCAAGCCCAGTTCATTATAAGAAATCCATTGCCCTTCTCTCAAACCATTTTCAAACATGCGGATTTCCCTTATCGTTCCAGTCCGGTACCAGAGAGTGACCTGGCCGTCCATTTTACCATCGGTGACCAGCATCTGCTGTTTCAACTGGCCATTGTCCCAATACTCGCGATAGTCACCGGAAAAAAGTTTATGGTCCTTGCCATAATAAAGACCGTCTTCGCCCTGGCTGATCTGGCTGTAACCTGCCAGGAAACAGATCAGGCCAGACACAACCAAAAATGCTTTTTTCATTTTTTCCGCCCTATTACCTAACGTTTAAGCTCCACTTTAAGAGCGCTCTTCTTGTTTGCACTAACAACCAGGTTCTTAATTTTATTTTCCTCATAGGAAACAAGTGAAACCTGGAGGTTGTAGTTACCCGGACTAATACCTTGAACTTCAAAGTTACCATCGAGGTCTGTGTAGACAGTCTGGTCCAGACCGCTAATCTTAACCTGGGCGCCCGGCAATGTTTCGCCAGTGGATTGATCTACCACAGTCCCACTAAGTACAGTTACCTCGGTGTCCCCTTTAAAGTTCTTAGACCTATTGTTTTCACCATCGGCAAAAACCGACAGCATTAAAGCTGTCACCAATATCGTTGAAAAAAATTTTTTCATTTTTTGCGAATTTTACTTTAGCGCAAAAGTAGATCTGGAATATTACCTGAATAAAACTTCAATATTAATTTATCATTAACAAATCGGCTGATCTATTTCATGCAGTTGTCCTGCCAAAGAAAATTAGTATGATGGTTTCTACCTGATTTATTTGGATTCCCCCGCAATCTGGTCCTCAATTAATGGAGAATTAATATTACCGTAACATGGTTAGGATGCCGAACCCCTACATTTGCCCGGGAAACCATTATTGTTTATGGCTGAAGCACACAGGATATTACTTATAGACGATGAACCCGATATTCTCGAGTTCCTGGGATACAGTCTTACCCAGGAAGGATACACCATAGAAAAGGCACGCAGCGGAGGCGAAGGTACCCGGCTCGCCCAGCAATTCAAACCCGACCTGATTTTGCTCGACCTGATGATGCCCGGCATCGATGGTATCGAGACCTGCGAGCAGATCAGGAAACTCCCTGATTTGGGGGACGTTTTGATCGCTTTCCTGACCGCGCGAGGTGAAGATTACTCTCAAATTGCAGGATTCACCGCCGGCGGCGACGATTATATCATTAAGCCAATAAAAACCAAGGTTCTGGTAAGCCGGATAAATGCTCTTCTCCGGAGAAAGAAATCCACCGATTTACAGTTGAATGAGGATCAACTCCTTAAATTCGGAAATCTCATCATTGACCCGTTGAAGTACCTTGTTACGATTTCAGGGCAGGCCCAGCATTTCCCTAAAAAGGAATTTGAGCTGTTAATCCTCTTAGCCTCAAAACCGGGCAGGATGCAAACCCGTGATGATATCTTCGGGATTATTTGGGGCGATCAAACGGTAATCGGTGAACGGACAATCGATGTACATATTCGTAAAATAAGGGAAAAGATAGGCGAAGATTACATTCATACGATTAAGGGAGTTGGGTACAAATTCACGCCATTAACAAGCGATTAGACCTTAATGTCTTCCAATCTGAATGGGCGCTGAATTGTGTACGCCTTATAAAATAATGAATTTATTCATTTCACAATAATTACAATTAAATTCTTCAGAAATTTCAATTGTTATATTAACGAATTGTTAAGATATATTCAATGATTATTTAAATGTATCAACTCCAAATTACCAGAATATTAGTCTATTGGAATAATTTTCATTATTTACATTTTGTTAATATCCCCGTAATATAGAAGTCAGATGGCAGTATCATTTTTGCAGTGAACAAAAATTGATAACCATGAAGACCGTTTTAATTCTTTTATTATCCCTGTGTTTAGCTAATCCTTCATCCGCACAGGAGCCGGTATCGATAGCCAAAATAACCGTTCACGAAGGTGCAGATAAGAGTACAAAGACTCCCCGCCCATTTGTATTTCAGGGTTATTCACGTGAATATGACCTAAGCAGAATTACGAATGAGTTATCCGGCAACCATTTTTTGGGAGAGTCGATAGCAAAAAAAGTTTATCTGCTTGATGATCTGTATACTTCAGAAGTTGCCGTTGTTCCTGGAAATCCTCAGATGAAAACCATAATTAAAAAGCCGGTAATCTACACCGCAGTAAAACGTATAGAGAAGTATATGGCAAAATCAGTTAAAAAAGGAGAGATTTCAAAGGAATTGGCCATTGAAGAATTTAACAGGGTATTGGATGTTGCCCTGAGCGTTCTTAGCGAAGATACCAGGCAATTTGAAGTGGAGATTGAAGCTCTGCATGATGATTCAGCCCGAATCGACTTGTTTACGCGGAGAGTAAGCCTAAATTATTAATGATTTCAAACGGAATATTTATTAAAATGATTATTATGAACAAACTGAAATTTACTTATTTACTTTTAATATTGATCCTTTTTGGGCTAGCTGTAAATGCCCAGAACAAGGAGATTTCTGGTACAGTAAAAACCACTGATGGCTCAACTCTTCCGGGTGCCGATGTTTTGATTAAAGGAACAGCCACCGGGGTTACCACCGATGCTAATGGCCGTTTTATTTTAAATGCCCAGAACAAAGATGTTTTATTGATTTCCTTTGTGGGCTATGTACAACAGGAGATCTTAGTAGAGAATAGGATAACTTTTGAGATCGTGCTTATTGAATCCGCAGTGGAACTCAGGGAGGTTGTGGTAACAGCTTTAGGTATTGAAAAGACGAAAAGTTCCATCGGATATGCCTTTAGCGAAGTGAAAGGAAAAGACCTTACCAAGGCAAGGGAACCCAATGCAGTTAACAGCCTGGTTGGTAAAGTTGCCGGCCTTATAGTAGGAAGTTCTTCTGAATTGCTGGGGGCGCCAAGTGTATTATTGCGCGGAGTGGCCCCGTTATATGTTGTTAACGGGGTGCCGGTTCAATCCGATACCTGGAATATTAACCCTGACGACATTGAAAGCTACACGATATTGAAAGGACCTACCGCTGCTGCTTTGTATGGTTCCAGAGGCCAGAATGGGGCTATTCAGATCACCACCAAGCGCGGGACTGCTGATCAGAGGGAGTATGCGGTGGAATTCAATTCAAGCACCATGTTTGAAAAGGGATTTCTTGCCATTCCAAAAGTACAGGATGAGTACGGCCCCGGTGATCACGGTCAGTATGCTTTTGTGGATGGAAGAGGGGCCGGAACAAATGATGGGGACTATGATATATGGGGTCCCAAATTTGACGGCCAGTTAATTCCTCAGTATGATAGCCCTATTGATCCGATTACAGGAAAGCGCACCGCTACACCATGGGTGGCCAGGGGCAAGGATAATTTGAAAAGATTTTTGGAAACAGGCTTGCTTTCAACGAACAGCTTGTCGATAGCTTCAAGCAATAAAAAATACGATCTCCGTTTTTCGGGTTCACATTCTTATCAGAAAGGAATTGTACCCAATACATCCCTGAATATTACCAACTTAAATCTTTCAGGTGGATACAATGTTTCGAAAAAACTGCGCCTGGATGCAAATATGGCGTACAGCAGGCAGTATACACCGAATGTTCCTGATGTGAATTATGGTCCGAACAGTATTATTTACAATATAATTGCATGGGGTGGAGCCGATTGGAATATAGATGATATGCGTAATTACTGGCAGCCCGGTAAAGAGGGGGTCCAGTCGATCTTTGCAGAGTACCAGCGTTACCATAATCCATATTTCATGTCATATGAATGGTTGCGAGGTCACTATAAAACTGATATTAACGGTTATACATCAGCTAATTATCGCTTTAACGAACATCTCAGCCTTTTAGCCCGTACCGCTATTTCGTCCTATGACCTTTTGAGAACGGAAAAACTTCCTTTTTCAGCACATCCTTATGGTCGTGAGGCTGGTTTAGGGGATTACCGCGAAGATAAGCGCTCACTTTTTGAAAATAACACGGATGTTCTGCTTTCGTTTGACCAGTATATAGTCCCGAAATTAAGTGTTCACGCATCAGCGGGTGCGAACCTTCGTTCTTACACTTTCCGAAGCAGCTATGCCACTACTGATTATTTAAACGTACCAGGTTGGTATAACCTGAGCAACTCGAAGAATCCTGTAAAATCTTATAATTTCTTTGCCCCAATGTCAGTACTCAGTGGTTATGCACTGGCAGATTTTACTTATAATGAATTTGCTACCCTTTCATTTACAGGTCGCTGGGATAAGAACTCAACTTTGCCGGTTGCAAACAATGTGTATTTCTATCCCAGTGTATCTTCCAGTATCGAAATATCGAAACTGGTATCCATACCAAAAGTCAAATCATGGAAAGTCCGGGGTTCCTATGCAAACGTGGGAAGTGCTTTGACTTCTTCCATGATCGGGCCAACCTATAATGCCCTTGGATTTGGGATTCTTGATTATGGCGCCACCTATTATTCTCCTTATGATGGTCCTTCGTATATCAATAGTTCATCATACGGTATTAATCTGATACAAGGGTTACCCGGTGCCTCGTATACCGGAACCATTGCCAATCCCGGGATCAAGCCTGGCTTCAGTTCAGCTTGGGAAGTTGGAACTGATATTGCATTATTCAATAACCGTCTTGGTTTTGAATTCACTTATTTCTCGACTATTGATGGGCCAAAAATATTCGCTTTGCCAATTTCAGGTGCTTCAGGATTTGGCTATGCATTGGTAAACGGGATCAAAACACAACGAAAAGGAGTAGAACTCGGTGTTACCGCAGTCCCGGTTTTTCAACCCGGAGGATTGAAATGGGAAGTTTCAGCTAACTTTTCAACCAACCAGCAATACCTTAAAGAAATTTACCCGGGAGTTGAAAATTACAATATATACTTGAAAGTGGGTGACCGGATGGATAAAATGTATGGGTCAGATTTTGTCAGAAACTCCGATGGTCAGATTATCAACGATGCCAGCGGCAGGCCAATCAGGAATTCCGTTCCGCAGTTTCTCGGATATACCAATTCAAACGCTGTTGGTGCCATCAGAAACACGTTGTCATACAAGGGCCTGAGTTTTACGTTCCAGTTTGATGGCCGGTTTGGTGGCACCATTCTCGACTATGTTGAGAAAAAAACCTATCAGGGTGGTCGAATCATAGAAACGGTTGAGGGAAAAATGGGTGAAGCCCGTGCTAACGACGTTAAGGGCATAAAGTCGTATGTTGGAGAAGGGGTAGTGGTAAGTAACGGTGTAGCAATTAAATATGATGCCGATGGTAAAATTATTAATGGTGATCAATTGCAGTTTGCACCCAATACTACCGCAACCTATTTACAGGACTATATCAGCCGCTATTACGGAACCGACGCTTCAACCTCGATGAGCCGCACTTTTGTTAAACTTCGTGAAGTAGTTGTTACTTATTCCTTGCCTCAGAAATTTCTGAAGAAATCCTTTATCCGGCAAGCCAATATTTCACTGGTTGGACGCAACCTTCTCTATTTTGCTGAAAGAACCGATATCGATATCGAGCAATACACTGGTAACAGCGGCTATTCCGGTTTGCAAACACCTACAACCAGAAGGATTGGATTTAATCTAAACCTGACTTTCTAATACTTTTTGAAAAGAATTTTAAAACAAAAAAACATGAAAAAAGTACTTTATATTATTCTTTTGCTTGCAGTGGTAACTACAGCATGCAAAAAATTCGAAGAATTTGAAAAGGATCCGAACAAGCCTGGTGAAGTACCTCCATCACTGGTTTTTACTAATGTTCTTTCTTCTTCTGTATATTACCCCTGGAGTGAGGAACAAAGATGGAACCAATTCTGGTGCAGCAATTATGCTTATTATGATGATCAGGAGTATGACTGGACTACAACCAGCTTTAATTATTCAAAGCTCAATAATGTTAAGCAAATGGTTGCAGAGGCAAGCAGAATCGGCTTACCTGAAAACAATGCTTATTCTGCCCTTGGAAAATTCTTCAATGCTTTATTTTATATTGATATGAGCATGCGGCTTGGTGATATTCCTTTGTCACAGGCTCTTAAAGGCCTGGAGAATACAAAGCCGGTATATGATTCCCAAAAATCGGTTTTCCAACAGGCACTGGTCTGGCTCGACGAATCGAACAGTGATCTCCAGAAGTTGATTGACAATCATGATAATTCACTCGCCGGAGACTTCATGCTTGGCAACAACCTTGAAAAATGGCAAAAAGTGGTTAATGCATTCAAATTACGCACGCTGATTACCCTCAGTAAAAAGGACGGGGATACGGACCTGAAAATCAAACAATTGTTTGCCGATGTAATGACAAATCCGGTCAAATATCCGTTGATGAGTTCTTTGGATGACAACCTGATATTTTCTTTTAACAGCAGTACGGATAAGTATCCGCTAAATCCTGATAATTATGGCTTTACTGCCACGCGAAATAATATGTCAGCTACTTATCTGAACACGTTGGCGGCATTGCACGATCCAAGGACTTTTATTGTTGCCGAACCTGCTCCGGCTAAAATTGCCGCCGGATTAACCTCGCAGGATTATGATGCTTATGTGGGTGCCAGTTCCGGAGAAAGCCTCGACGACATGTCGACGAAAATGCTGAACGGAGAATACTCAGCTATCAATAAGCAAAAATACTATGGTTCGTATACCGGTGAAGCCTGCATACAGATTGGTTATATTGAACAGTGTTTTAACATTGCTGAAGCTATTAACCGGGGGTGGATCAGTGGTAACGCCGAAGATTTTTATATTAAAGGAATCAAGGCTTCCTGGACATTTCATGGTGTTGCTGTCGAAACAAACTGGAATGATTATTACGGGCAGACTTCTGTCAAGTATAAGGGAAATACAGCTGATGGACTAAATCAGATCCTGACTCAGAAATATTTAGGGTTTTTCCAGAATTCCGGATGGGAAGCCTATTATAACAATCGGCGCACCGGAATTCCCGAATTCCTAACTGGTCCGGGTACCGCCAACAGCGGTCGTATTGCCAAACGCTGGCAATATCCAAGTTCTGAAAGAACGACCAATGCAGATAACTATTTGTCAGCATTGAAAAGTCAGTTCGGATCGCAGAATGACGATATCAATGATTCAATGTGGTTAGTGAAATAGTTTTGGTTTAAACAATTAAAATGGTTGAATCGGGGGCTGTCAGAAGTTTTTCGGGCAGCCTCCTTTTTCATGTTTTTGAAGACGTGAAGGACACGGGAATCCTGTTAGCCTGTGGTTGTGCCGGAGCTGGGATATCTGTTGCCGGAGGAGTGGGGCTGGGAATTTCCAAACTGGCAGGCCGGCAGCCCAATCCCTTTGATTTCAGCCCTCACCGGATAGATCGGTTTGGGGCTGTTGATCCCTACACCAGCGAGCACCAACAACGTTGTGCGGCTGCAAGATCCAATAAAATAAGTGGTTAATAATAATTGAATCCATATGAACATTAGAATATTATTGTCGGTCATTTCCCTTTTAGGTTCGCATTCCTTTGCACAAAATCTGAATAACGTGCAGTTTCCGGAGATGCAAAAAGCGACAGGACGCAAGGAGATCCGAATACCGGGAATTATGGGATACCAAACCCTAAAGTGCGATTTTCACATGCACACCGTTTTTTCTGATGGTATGGTATGGCCGGCTTTCAGGGTTGAAGAGGCCTGGGCGGAGGGTCTGGATGCCATTTCTATCACAGACCACATCGAAAACCAACCATCCAAAAAGTACGTGTCTGGTGATCACAACACTTCTTATGAACTTGCCATCGACCTGGCAAAACAGAAAAACATATTGTTGATCCATGCCGGTGAAGTTACCCGCAAGATGCCACCCGGACATCTGAATGCTCTTTTCCTTACCGATACCAATCCATTGGATGTTCCTTTAGTACAAGATGCACTTCAGGCGGCGAAAAAGCAGGGAGCTTTTATCATTTGGAACCATCCTGGTTGGAAGGCGCAGCAGCCGGATACCTGCAGGTGGTGGCCATTGCATGAGGAATTATTTGAAAAAGGGCTGATAAACGGAGTAGAGGTTTTTAATGAAATTGAATATTATCCCATAGTACTTGACTGGTGTATTAGCCGCAAGTTATCAGTTATCTGCAATTCAGATGTCCATGGAATCGTGTCTGAGACATTTGATCTTGAGAACGGCCATCGGCCTATGACACTGGTTTTTGCTAAAAGCCGCAGTATTGAATCCATCAGGGAAGCTATGTTTGCCAATCGGACTGTTGCCTGTTTCGATAACAAGCTTGCTGGTAAGGAGGAGTTTCTGGCTGCCTTGTTTTTAGCCTCTGTAACGGTTAAATCTATTGCTGCCTATGAAAACAATAACCAGGAATTGTTCGAAATCAAAAACAATTCAACTATCCCCTTCGATATAGAAACTCAACAGGGTGGTAAGTTTACTATACTGGCTGAGGCATCCATTATCATGCCGCTTGTTCGTGGTGAGCTTAACGGAATAACTGTTCTGAATCTTTATACGGGTTCACAATCAAAACTGAAAGTTGATTTATTCTGAGAAATACAAAATGAATACAATCGGATTACTTACGGAAGGTGACGTGAACTTTTCAGAGGAGCGCCGGAATTGGGATGAACAGATTATTGATCCCATAACCAGGAAAATACTTGAAGATGATTCACGGTATTTTCTCCATCAGGCATTGTCGAGCCCTTGTCTTGATGTACTCAACAGTTCAAAGGGAAGTGGAATGGTTACTGTTACGGGCAAATATTTGCTCGACTTCCATGGCAATAACGTTCATCAGCTTGGTTATGGGAACGATTATGTTGTTGAAAAAGTCACCGAACAATTGCATAAATTGCCATTCTCACCCCGTCGTTACACCAACGAACCTGCGGTTAAACTGGCAAAAAAGCTGGCAACGCTTTTGCCGGGGGATCTCAACCGGAGCCTATTTGCTCCGGGAGGTACCTCTGCAATTGGGATGGCACTAAAGCTGGCCAGAATCGTTACCGGAAAACATAAATTGATTTCGATGTGGGATTCATTTCATGGCGCTTCCCTCGATTCTATTGCAGCAGGCGGTGAAGCTGTTTTCAAAAAGAACGTGGGCCCGATGATGCCAGGTGTCATTCACATCCCTCCACCGGCTTCTTACCGGGGAATCTTCGGCCATACCGAATCTGACCAGCTTTTTTATGCCGATTATCTGGAATATGTAATTGAAAAAGAAGGAGATATTGGTGCCTTCCTGGCGGAAACCATACGGAATACGGATGTTCAGATTCCAACCCCGGCTTATTGGAAAAGGGTGCGCGAAATATGTTCCAAACACGGTATTCTACTGATTCTTGATGAGATACCGATCGCACTCGGAAGAACCGGGAAAATGTTTGCCTTTGAGCATTACGATATTGAACCGGATATTATATGTCTGGGAAAAGGCCTTGGTGGAGGCATTATTTCTATGGCTGCTATGGTTACAAGGGATTGCTATAACGTGGCATCTGAAGTATCCCTGGGTCATTTTACCCATGAAAAAAGTCCCTTAGGAAGTGCAGCGGCTATGGCTACCATAACCTATATCGAAAACGAAGGTATTCTGCAAAAAGTGGTTAACGACGGAAGTTGGATCAATGCCAAACTTGATCAATTGAAAAACCGATTCCCTCAAATTGGAGATGTTCGAGGCATGGGGCTCCTTTGGGGCATTGAGCTGGTGAAAGATCCGAAAACGAAAGAAAAAGCAAACGACCTTGCCGAAAAAATCATGTACGATTGCATGTTGGAAGGGTTGAGTTTTAAAGTTTCACAGGGAAATGTTATCCAACTGTCACCTGCTCTAACGATCAGGGCTGACGAACTGCAGACTGCTTTATCCATTTTAACACGGGTTTTTGAGAAACACTTGCATTAATTACTTCCAAACCAGGAATAGCTTCCATGACAGTAACCCATCCGATCACAAAATGGCTGAGTGAGCGAAGTACTCATTCCTTTACATTCTATGTTAGTACCATTGCTTTTCTAACCTATGCCTGCATGTATGGAATGCGGAAGCCTTTTACACTTGCTGAATTTCAGGGAATTACATGGGCAGGAATGGACTTTAAGGCCCTTTTGATCATAACCCAGGTTATTGGATATGCCCTTTCTAAATTTATTGGAATCAAGGTTGTTTCTGAGATGAGCCGGTCGAGGCGTGCCATTTCAATATTAATTCTCACGGGTATTGCTGAAACCAGCCTGGTACTTTTCAGCATTATCCCCGCTCCATACAGTTTTATTTGCCTGTTCCTGAATGGTTTGCCTTTGGGCATGATTTGGGGACTGGTATTTGCCTATCTGGAAGGGCGAAGGACCACCGAAATTTTAGGAACGGTCTTGAGTATCAGCTTTATTGTGTCATCAGGATTTGTAAAAAGTATTGGTAAAATTTTGATGAACGGCTTACATTTGTCTGATTTTCAGATGCCATGGGTCACTGGTATGGTTTTCTTTTTGCCCATGATACTTCTGGTTTGGTTGCTGGATAAGACACCTGCACCAACAGCAACAGACGAAGCCCTCCGAACCCGGCGTATTCCGATGAACAAGGATCAACGCAAAAAAGTTTTTGTTGAGTTCGCACCAGGATTAGTGATGCTTACTGTTGCCTATATGCTGCTGACTATTTTCAGAGATCTACGCGATAACTTTGCTCCTGAGATTTGGAAAACAATCGGAGTATCGAATAATTCCATGATTTTTACCTGGTCGGAATTACCCATTGCCCTGGTCGTTTTTGCTGTTATGAGCTCTTTAATGCTCATCAGGAACAATGGAAAAGCCTTGCAGATGAACATGTTTATTGTTATTTCGGGTTTTATTACCATTGGATTAAGCACCCTCGCTCTCCATTTAGGTTTGATAAACGGTACGGGTTGGATGATACTTCTGGGATTGGGCACCTATCTGGGATATCTGCCATTTAATTGTCTTCTTTTCGATCGGATGATTGCTGCCTTTGGCTCGGCTGCCAATGCGGGGTTTTTTATTTACATAGCCGACTCATTCGGTTATCTGGGAAGTGTGGGTACCCTATTATTTAAGAACTTCAGCCATAACACATTGAGCTGGTACGGGTTTTTGAATACCACTGCTTATGGCATAGCGATATCCGGATGTCTTCTTATCGGATTATCCTTAATGTATTTCAATTTAAAATTCAGTAACATTAAAAAAAATATTTTCAATTAATCAAATCAATATGATTAAAGCTGTGATTTTCGACTGGGCTGGCACTGTGGTTGATTTTGGCTGCATGGCCCCGACAATGGTTTTTATTGAGGTTTTCAAAAAGAAAGGGATCAGTTTGACCAACCAGGAGGCTCGTGGTCCAATGGGGATGGCAAAAAGGGATCATGTTCGCATTCTACTGGAGCTGGAAGCGGTAAAGCTTGCATGGAAAGGTTTATATGACCGTTACCCTGATGAAAATGATGTAAACGAACTTTACAATCAATTAGAGCCGGAATTAATTCGGATTGTCGGGGATTATGCCAATGTTATTGAAGGAGTGCCAGAAGTTATTCAGGAGCTCAAAGAACGTGGAATACTTATTGGATCGACAACAGGTTATGTGCAATCGATGATGGAACATTTGATACCGGAAGCTCATCGGCAAGGTTTTGCTCCTGACAGCATTGTTTGTTCTTCTGAAGTGCCCGCAGGCCGCCCTGCCCCGTGGGGTTGTTTCCTGAATGCCCAACGAATGAACGTCTGGCCAATGTCGATGATGGTGAAGATCGGAGACACAGTTGCCGACATACTGGAAGGACTTAATGCCGGAATGTGGACTATCGGCTGCACCCTTTCGGGCAATGAAGTTGGACTTTCGGAATGCGAGGCGGATCAGCTGACTCCGGCAACCAGGTTGGAAATGATCAGGAAAGCAGAAGAAAAGCTGCTGAAGGCAGGTGCGCATTACGTTATCGATGGGGTTTGGGAATGCCTGCCTGTTTTGGATGAAATCAGCTTACGGATAGCCAGAGGCGAACGTCCCTAATCAAAATGGAGAATAAAAAAAAAAGGAAATGATCAAAAAACTATATACACCTGGTCCTCTCACAACCTCCGACTCGGTTAAAGAAGCAATGAACCGCGACCTCGGATCGAGAGATATGGAATTCATAAAAATGGTAGCGGACATACGCCAAAGGCTTCTTGATCTGGCAGGGGTGTCGAAAGAGTCAGGTTATGAGGCAGTCATCTTACAAGGGTCAGGAACCTTTGGGATTGAAGCTGTGCTTTCGACTGTGATCCCCCCTGATGGAGAATTGCTGTTGATCATTAATGGAGCTTATGGCACAAGGATGGCAAAGATCGCAGCAATTCACGGGATTCTGACTTCACAGTTGGAATACCCGGAGAATGTATGGCCGGTACCTGCTGATATCGACCAAATTCTGTATAAGGAACCCGATATCACACATGTTGCCATGGTCCATTGTGAAACCACAACCGGGATTTTCAACGATATCAATGCAATCGGTGAAGTGGTTAAAATGCATCACAAAGAGTTTATTGTAGATGCCATGAGCAGTTTTGGTGCAGTGCCTGTTGATTTTGAGAAGGCAGGAATCTCCTATCTGATCTCTTCTTCTAACAAATGCATCGAAGGGGTGCCCGGATTTTCTATCGTGATCGGCAGAAGAGAATCGCTGGAACAATGTAGAAACCAGGCCAGAACTTTGTCTCTTGATTTGTATTCACAATGGAAAGGCCTGGAAAATGATGGGCAGTTCCGCTTCACTCCACCGGTTCAGTCGCTTATGGCTTTCCACCAGGCGTTGATCGAATTGCACGAGGAGGGAGGGGTGGATCGCAGGGCTCTGCGTTATCTGCAAAACTACAGGATGTTGCTTTCCGGTATGCGAAAGCTTGGATTCCATGAATACCTGCCTGAAGAATTGCAGGGTTATATTATTACAACCTTTTTGAAACCGTTGGATCCGGCGTTTGATTTTGAGCGCTTTTATCAAAAACTTAACCAGAGGGGATTTGTGATTTATCCGGGAAAACTGACCAAGGCGGATGCTTTCCGGATCGGAAATATCGGCCAGTTGTATCCCGAGGATATGCACGACCTGGTCCATGCGATTGCCGGGGTACTTGACGAATTAGGGGTTGGATCGTGCAGTGGTAGATAAGTGCTATTAAGTCAAAGTGTTATGGCACTGATTGTACCGACAGGTTTTCGACGATCAGATTAAAAAAGCATCTTTAAGTTCAGATAAATTAGCATTTCTGGTCTTCGAAAGCCCTCTGTTCCAGGTATTGTTCCCAATCACCTGATAAGCTCTTAATAACTCTTGGAAACTTATGTTGCCCGCCTTCTTTACCCTTGAATTTCAAAAAATCGTAGAAAACCTGATTGGGCAATATTTCTACAAAAATCTCTTTCAGGGCAGCATTACGTTCCACTGCATAGTCATCATTTAGTTGTTTAAGGGCTTCATCCAACCTTCGCCTGACTTCCGCCCGGTCAAATCCCTCACGGTCGGTTCCGAGATACCATTTATGAGCAAACATCCCTTCATAGGGTATGCCAGACACGGTAAATTCTTGTATTCCGAGGTCCATTTCCTCCGATACCATCTGCACAGCCCGGTTCATATTATCCACTGACAAATGCTCTCCGCAGAGGCTGAGAAAATGCTTGATTCGACCAGTAATCACCATTTGTGCTTTTGACTTGTTTGTAAAGCGGATGGTATCGCCGATCAGGTATCTCCAGGCTCCGGCACAGGTTGAAATAAGCAAAGCATATTCGCAGCCATTTTCAACCTCACTGATTGTCAGAACTTCAGGATTTTCAAACATAATTCCTTCCGAGTTGAAATTCCGGCTGTCGAATGGAATAAACTCAAAGAAAATTCCGTTGTCGAGTACTAACTCCATGTCGGCATCCTTTTCGCATTGAAAAGCAAGAAATCCTTCGGAAGCCAGATAAGTTTCGAGGTAAACGACCTCTTTACCTAGGAGTTGATTGAATTTCTTTTTGTAGGGTTCAAAACTAACACCGCCATGAGCAAACACTTTGAAATTGGGCCAGATCTCGTGAATATCTTTGAGATCATACCTTTCAATTACCTTCTCAATCAGTATTTGCACCCATGCCGGAACTCCGGAAATTCCGCCGATATCCCAGTCAGGCGCCTTTATCACCATTTTTTCCATTTTGATTGCCCAATCCTTCTCTTTGGCGATAGGTTTACCCGGTTTATAGAATCTGTCGAACCAGAAAGGCAATTTCCCAGCCATTATTCCGCTGAGATCGCCTTCGAAATAGGTCTGCATTTTTTTAAGAGAAGTTGACCCTCCTATCATCAATACTGATTTTTCATAAAACCTTGGGGGAAGATTATAATCGGAGAGTGCCAGCAATTGCCTGATTCCTACCATCCGGATGGCTCTGATCATATCTTTCGTTACGGGTATCCGCTTCGATGAATTACCGGAGGTTCCAGAGGTGAGCCCGAAATATTTTACTTTCCCCGGCCAGCAAACATCTTTGTGATTTCCTTTCAGGAGTTTATGCCACCATTCATTGTAGATGGTCTCATAATGGTAAATTGGAACCTTTTGCTGGAACTTCTTTACCAGATTATCTGCGTGCAGTATCTTCTGAAAACCATATGCTTGCCCAAATTCTGTTTTTCTGGCGCGATTAAGCAATTTCTTCAGCGTTTTGCGCTGTGCATCCTGACCGGTAATTTGCGTGCGTTTCAGATTCCCACTCTTTTGCCGGACGACATTGTTAAGTATTTCACCTACTGCACCCATAGAATTTATATATTAATATACTTGCTTGTAAATACCAGGTAAAATGAAGCGTTGGTTATTTCACAATTTTAATTCATCATACCGATAAGAAGCTGAAACAATTTCTTTAATCCTCCTTAATTTAGTTTCGCTTTCTGATGAAATAATTCCCATTATTTTTTGAATATGGATGATCTCTTCCGGATCGATTCCTGCCGAAGTTATTACCTGATCTAATTTCATTGAGATTACATAGGAATCATGCCATCTACCCAGGAGTTCCGGCAATTCAGCCGGCCAATCCAGGGTTGGGTTTTGTACCCCCTTAACAACCAAATCTTTGTTATAATAATAGCTTTTAAAAAGCTTACGCAGATCATGAATCTGAACGGGTTTTAATTCATACTGAATAAGATGTTTAAAAATTCGGTTTCTTTTTTCTTTCAAATAGCTATTGACTTTCTTTTTATCTATTTCAGCAAGCATGGGAATTGTTTTATGAATCGATTTTCTCATACGGCCAGTTGCTGATTCATTAATAAGTTTATAAAAGGTGGTTCGTTCTTTTGATTTCTGTAGCCTTAAATCTTTCCGATAACCAACGAGCAATGAACTGGTTAAATACTTTTTGAGCAGAGCCTCTTCAACCTGAATTTCCCTTACCTTACCCGCCTGCCTAAATATTTGTTTAAAGGGCTTGATCGCCTTATTCCTATTGAATCCTTTTAAGCTGAATTCTACCAACTCAAAAAATGCATTCAATCGCTTTATTTCGACCCGCAGCTTATGAAAAGCTGCGGGTGTAAAAGATGATGCGGGTTTTTCCAAAATATGTTTAATGGCAATTTCCCGGTTTAACAGGTGTTTTTTAAGTCCTTTCATTCCTGAATATTTCCCTTTGTATGAATTGCCAAACTAATAATACAACTTTCTATAAAAAACCTTTGTCTATATTCGATAGGTATGTGGCAAAGTTATGGAACAAATGCAACCTGAATGTTAACAGAATATTATCAATAATTCTGTTAGATGGCAATACCGATAATTTCAGTAAAGCTCTGATTTAAAGTGATAATCCAGCTGCTTTTGAAATAGTTAATCTGGAAGGAGTATTGATGGAACACCCATATCGGCCAGATATTCGGAATAGAAAAATTACGCCTCCTGATTTGCATGCCTGAGAACTTTGGCCTCGAGAAAATATATGAGCTCCTCTGCTATATTTTTTGTTTGGTCTCCAACACGTTCCAGCTTTCGAATCACTGTTAACAGAGATAGGACTGCAAGGGTTTCTTCGGGTTTGCGGATTATAATTTCGTTAGCAGTTTTATTCGATTTCATCAGAATTTCATCAAGCAGATTATCTTTTTTAAAAATCTGCCGGGCTTGCTGTGAATCTTGATTTTCGAATGCGGTTGAAATAATTTTTAGCATTTCCAGCGAAATATCGAACATCCGGCTTATCTGCATTTCTTTCAGAACCTCAGGATCTACCGGATTCTCCAGATCTCGCAAAATGCAGGCGATATTGTATAAATAATCGCCAATTCTTTCGAGACTATAATTGGTTCTCAGGATAGATAAAACGAACCTGAGATTATTGGCCACCGGGCTGAAAAGTGCCAGCACATTTTCGCAATCCATATTCAGTTTCAGCTCATACACATCAACGCGGCGTTCCAGGCGGGCAATTTCCTCAATGAGATCTTTATCTGTGCTTTCTACTGAGGTCCTGGAATTTTCAAACTGATGGATAACCAGGCTAAACATGTTGATAATGTTGGTTTTAAGTGAATTTAGTTCGTTTGAAATCGGTGTCATAATTATGATTATTTTTTTTTTGAAGTTAATCTCTATACCACACTTGCCGGCTAAAAGTGTGTTAAGTTATTGTTAATAAATTAACGGTATATTCACAGATGGTGCTTTTACGAGTCTGTTCCACTTGAATACCGGGCCTGAGCCAGGAGGTAGAAAATGAATGTCAGAAATTGCAGCAATAATTCAAACAACCGGTACGAACAACCAGGTTCCATGATGTGTGTTAACAAATTATTATGTTTGTGTAAAATGGTTGAATTATTTGATTCAATATAAGACATTTGTCACTTTAATATAAGATATGAAAATTGGAATTCTTACAGCAGGGGGTGATTGTCCCGGGTTAAATGCCGCTATCCGGGGAGTAGGCAAAACAGCGATGCTTCAGTATGGTATGCGGGTTTTTGGTTTTTCGTATGGTTTTACAGGTTTGATTGAAAATGATTTTCAGGAGCTCACTGAAAATCAACTTTCCGGGATTCTTACTTATGGCGGAACCATTTTGGGTACTTCACGTGAAAAGCCGTTCAAGAAGGAGGATAGGTTTGTGAGCAACAGCAATGGCAATGGGGTTTATACCAAACCCGATCGGATCAGGGAAAACTACAAGAATCTGGGGTTGGATTGTATTGTTTGCATCGGGGGTAATGGAACCATGAAAACAGCCAATCTGCTCAGCCAGGAGGGTCTGAATGTGATTGGTATGCCTAAAACGATTGACAACGATGTGTGGGGCACTGATATTACCTTTGGGTTCGATTCAGCCCTTCAAAGTGCAACTGATGCCATCGACAGGCTTCATTCCACCGCCAATTCCCATCGCAGGATCATGGTAATTGAGCTGATGGGGCATAACACGGGTTGGTTGTCACTTTACGCAGGTATGGCCGCCGGTGGTGATATTATTCTTATCCCGGAAATCCCCTTTAAGGCAGAAAAAATAGTTGAGTGTATCAAGGTCAGGAATGCCATCAAGAAACCTTATTCCATTGTGGTTGTTGCTGAAGGGATTGAACACGGAAGCACTAAAAATGCTGCTACCTATGTTGCGGACATTATCAAGGAAGGAACCGGGTTCGAAACCCGCGAAACTATCTTGGGCTATATCCAGAGAGGAGGCACTCCTAGTCCTTCCGACCGGATACTTGCAACTCGTTTCGGAGCATTTGTAGCGGAACTTATCGATCAACAAGAATTTGGTTGCATGGTAGCTCTGCATGGCAATGAGCTGACAACGGTTCCACTTTCAGAAGCAGGAACGCAAACAAAACGGATTGATCCGAATCATGAACTTATCAGACATGCCCGGTTTATTGGAACCTCTTTCGGAGATTGAAAAATATGAAAACATTGATTATATCGAGGCACGGAAAAGCTGCCCAGGCCACGGAAAACCAACCGGACCTGCTACGCGAACTCGCCTCCCGGGGGCAGAAGGATGCCAGGGTTATTGCCCAAGAATTGATCCGTAAAGATATAGTTCCCGGACTGATTTTATCCAGCCCCGCCATCCGGTCGGTTCAAACAGCCCGGTACCTGGCAAAATATCTTGAAATTTCATATTCTGCTGTCGTTACCCGTGATGTGCTCTACGGAAATTTCACCACGGATCTCTTTAGCTATATTGAATCGCTTTGCCCGGAAGAGAAGGTGGTTCAAATCGTTGGGCATTATCCATCCCTTCTCCTGGTTGTTGAATTTTTAACCGGACTGGTTCTGGAACGTTACCCTACTTTGGCGACACTGGTTCTTGATTTTGATGTGAATAATTGGAACGAGCTTGTAGAAAAAAAGGGCACTGTAAGGAAGCTGCTTATCCCAAAAGAGCTTAAATATTCTGGGATATAATCAATTTTTTGAAGAAGAATTATGCTGATTAGTAAGCAGTTATATCGGCCAATGGAAATTTCCTGGCTGGCCTTCAATTACCGGGTCCTTCAGGAAGCTCAGGATCCCCGTGTACCCTTAATTGAACGTTTTCGGTTTCTGGGCATTTATTCGAATAACCAGGATGAGTTTTTTCGTGTCAGGGTAGCAACGCTGAAGCGGCTTGGTGAAATGAAACCCGATCAATTCCGACCCCGGGCGGGCGAGGATCCACGTAAGACGCTTAAGAAATTGAATGACATTATTCTGAAGCAACGGTTGGAATATGAGCGGGTACAAAACCTTCTGGTTAGTGAGCTGGAAAAGGAGAACATTTTTTTTGCCGATGAAAACAATCTCTCACCAAAGCAGTATGAATTCGCTCATAAGTATTTCGTTCAAAAGGTTAGGCCAGGGCTCATGCCGGTTATGCTGGACCAGTCAGGCCAATTTCCTGACCTGGAAGACGATGCACTGTATATGGTTGTTATTCTACAAAACAAGAACCTGAAAGACAATCGTTATGCGCTGACAAGAATACCGACAGATACCTTATCACGCTTTCTGGTTTTGCCTCGCAAGGGCGGCAAAAAATATCTGATGTTTCTGGATGATGTGATCCGCCTGGGTCTTGACAGCTTGTTTTATCCATTTGATTTTGAATCGGTTCAGGGATATACCATCAAGTTGACAAAAGATGCCGATCTTGATCTCGATGACGATTTGAGTGAAAGTTATTTGAAAAAAATTTCCCGTGGTTTGAAAAAGCGTGAGGAGGGCCAGCCGGTGAGATTTGTGTTTGATTCCAAAATGCCGGCCTTCTTTATTGAATTTCTGAAAAAGGGAATTCGTCTGCGTAATAATGATGCCTTTATTCCGGGAAGCAGGTACCATAACCTTAAAGATTTAATTAATCTTCCAAACCTTGGATCCGACAAACTCGTATATACGCCCATGCCGGCTTTGCCCCATATCAGGATAAAAGCCTTTGCCCGGTTATTTCCGATTATTCGTGAAAAGGACCTGCTGATTCACTTCCCATATCATTCCTTCAATAATTTCATTGATTTATTGCGGGAGGCATCAATCGATTCGAAGGTGAAATCGATCAAGATCACTTTATACCGGCTTGCGAAAGATTCGAACGTAATCAATGCACTGATCAATGCCATAAGGAACGGTAAAAAGGTAACCGCCGTAATTGAGTTGCAGGCACGATTCAATGAGAAATCCAACGTGGAGTATTCGACTCTTCTTCATGAGGAAGGTGCAAGGGTAATTTACGGCGTTCCCGGACTAAAAGTACATGCAAAGTTATGTCTGATAACCCGTCGGGAAAATGACAAGGACGTACGGTATGCGGCCATCGGAACAGGTAACTTCAATGAGGATTCATCCAGGGTCTTCAGTGATGTGACCCTGCTGACTGCACATCCGGGTATTACGAAGGAAGTGGATCAGGCCTTTATCTTCATCAACCAAAACTTTGAAATCGGTAAGTACAAACACCTTCTTCTATCGCCGTTTAAAATGCGCAAGACCATTACTCAGCTGATTAAAAGGGAGATCCGTTGGGCAAAAGAAGGTTATAAGGCATTTATCCATTTAAAGCTGAACAATCTTGTTGACCAGGACATTATCAGTTCTCTCTATGAAGCGAGCAAAGCGGGGGTTGAGATACGCCTTAATGTCAGAGGAATGTTTTGTCCTGTAACCGATATTGGTAAAGCGGAAACCCGTAATATTGAATCCATTGCAATCATTGACCGGTATCTGGAACATACACGGATATATTTCTTTGGTAACAAAGGCGATGAGCTCTGCTATATCAGTTCGGCCGACCTGATGAGGCGGAATCTTGACCGCAGGATGGAGGTTACCTGTCCGATACTCGATCCCGATCTAAAACAGGAGCTGCGGGATTTCTTCCATATTCAGTGGAAAGATAATGTAAAGGCACGCCTGCTTGACAACGGCCTTACTAATCCTTACCGTTTGCAACCTGATGGTATCCCATTTCAGGCTCAACCTGAATTTTATAAGTACCTGATCGCCAAAAAGGAATCAGACACTAAAACGGTTTAAACCTCATTATTGAGCAACTTCTGCTTGAATTCCATTAATATTTTTTTCTGTGCCTCATCAACCAGTGGATACCCGAGTTTTAAAGCATCCATCGATTGAGCGATAATCTCAGAGACCAAAAAACGGGCAAACCATTTCTTATCGGCAGGAATAACGTACCAGGGTGCCTCTCTGGTGCTTGTTTCGCTGATGGCTTCCTGATAATATCGCTGATACTCATCCCAATATTGACGTTCCTGAATATCGGCCGAAGCGAATTTCCAATTCTTGGCTTTATCGTCGATCCGCCCGATCAACCTGTCCTTCTGTTCTTCTTTTGAAATATGCAGAAAGAATTTCACCGTGATTATCCCATTTTCGTATAAGTATCGTTCAAAGTTATTGATTTGACGATAGCGATCCTTCCAAATATTATCGGTAATCAGTTCATCCGGGATTTGCTGTTTTTTTAGCAAATCGTGAACACGAACAACCAATACATCTTCATAATATGAGCGATTGAAAATGCCGATGCATCCCCGTTCAGGCATACATTTCATGGCGCGCCACAGATAATCGTGATCCAATTCCTCCGGAGAAGGTTGTTTAAAGCTGTGTACCTGAGTGCTTTGTGGGTTCAGGCCTGACATTACATGTTTGATTGTACCGTCTTTCCCGGCTGTATCCATCGCCTGAATAATGAAAAGAAAGGCATACTTATTCTGGGCATACAGTTTGCTTTGCAACCCGGCCATTCGCTGAATATTTTCCTCTAAGTGCTTTTCAGCTTCATCCTTTTCCCCAAACTGCCCGGTATCACTGGTTTTAATCTTAGAAAGCTTAAGATCGGATTGAGGTCCGATTTTGTATTTGCTGATGTCCATAATGGATTGATAGGTGGTGAAAAACGCGATTATCAGCTGAGCTTTATCGTTTGATCGAGCATCTCAATATTGAATTTAATATTCACATTCAATGCTTTAAATACTTTTATAATCGTTTCAAACCTTGCATCGGTAAAACTGTTTTCGACTTTTGAAATCTGGGCCTTCTTAACTCCTACAAGTTGTCCGAGTTCTTTTTGTGTCAGCTTACGTTCTTTACGAGCTTTTTTGATTGCTTTGCCAAGGAGGTCAATCCGCAATTCATAGTTGAATTTCTCAGGTTTTGGCTTCTTAATCCTGGGAGATTCATCTTTTGCAGCTTTCTCTTTAGTATTTTTTTTGTCGGTTTTTAAGATAGCTGATTTGGTGACTGATTTAGTGGGCTCTTTGACTTTTTCCTTGCTTTTTTTGACGGTTTCTTTGACTGTTGGTTCGGAAACTGCTCTGGAAGCGGTTGTTGAAACTATTTTCTTATCTGATGAATTTTCGGAAGGGGCAACAGGTGGGGTTTCTGGTGCAACAGTTGCCTTTGCAACTGGTTTTGCAGTTGGTTTTAAAACTGTATTCGAAACCGGCGTGGAAGGTGCGGCCGGGGTGCTTTCTGATGAATCGGGTTTTAATTCTTCATTTTTCATTTTGCTATTGTTTTAGATTATTGTGCTCAGCATTTAGCAAAAATATAAGATTCTTAATCAGGAAATAATTATTTTTTGCTGGCCATCGCAAAATCCCGGATGTGAGAAATGCGTTGACTGGTAATCAGGGAATGACCTTGTTTCTAAACAACACCAAAAGTCTTTTGAGGATCTTGCGCAGATGAACCTTCAAAGCAATTTATCCGGTTCATAAATGATGTTTATTTCTAAGTTCAAAGCCTTTAAAACCTTTATTATTGAATCAAACCTGGCAGATAAAAACCTCTTTTCGATTTTGGAGATTTGCGATTTTTTGACTCCTGCCAACCACCCAAGTTCTGTTTTGCTCAAATCTCTTTCCTTACGGGCCTTTGAGATGGTTGTTCCAATCAATTCAAAATTCAAATCATACCCGATCTTATCATGTTCCGGATATTTGCTTATCTGATCATAGGTTTGTCCTGATTTCTTCGAGGAAAGAGTTCTTTTGCAGTCGCCATTACACTCTCCCTTTTTGCAGCCGCCATTACAAATTGCATTTTTCATCCCGTATACTTGAGCCTGAAATCTGAAACAAATTAAGATAGGGAAAGTTTTGGCAGTTCCGCAGTTTCATTTAACAAGCTTAAATTTATCAAAGAGGGAAGCCTCCCCGGCATCATTGACTTCAAAGGTGGTAACGGTAATATCTTTGCCGGTTACACTTTGACGGGCATCCATCGGGACAATTAATTGTTTCTTGACGGATCCGGCAACTAGCTAGCAGACCGTTGACCAGTGCCTCATGACTCACATAATTCCTTTTACTGTCGTCGGTGATCCCCGCGAGGCTGGAAAGAGCGTTCGCCGTGGTGCAATAATTCAGATCATTCACGGAAGCATTCATTGAACTGACACTTTTCAGGGGGTTAAAATTTTTTTCCGGATTGGATTTTTTACCTTTTACAATCTGGACATTGCCCGTTAAAATTCCTTCGTTTGTGAACCAGGTGAAAGCCATCCCCGTTGAAGGATCCTCGTTAATATTGACAACAATACTGAATGGAGTTTCCTTTGGCTGAAGATGGTCAATTGCATCGGCCAGGAGGTCTGACCCATTAACCACTGAATCAGAACGGACAGCCACTAAAGCCTTTCTTAACAGGCTATAGGAGGGAATGGAATAGTCGGCTTCTGATTTTCCATTGGCTATTCTTATGAGTGAATCAGGATTACGGAACGATACTGAGGTTCTGGCTTGCGGAGCAACTGCCTGAGCCTGGGCGGATACGGAAAATGAACCTGAAAGCACTGCAAACAGGCTCAATATTAACAACGGCTTATTCATTTTGTCTCTTTAATACGTTTGGAACAAAGTTATTTGAGGGATGCTTTCACACTGGCATACCGAATTTAAAAAAGGCCACCCCCCAAAGAGGGCAGCCTTTTAACTATGAAAAGATACATTTACACTATTGTTTATAAACTTTCTGAATAGCCATTTTGCCATTTTCCAGAGTGGATTGGATGATATAGAGGCCGGGTTCCAGATCGCCAACGGTAATCTGATTGTTGGTGATACGGGTTTCCATGACCACCTGCCCCGTCATGTTGATCAACCTGACCGATTTTACGGCAATGTCCCCGCCAAAATGGAGGGTGCTGCTTACCGGGTTTGGAAAGACAACAATGGTTTCAGCCATCGGTATAGCACTAATGCCTGTGGCTGACCAGTAGGATCCGCTTAGCATGGAGGATGTGGCCAACGGAAGGAAGTTTGGACCGTCGAGATTGAACGGATCGGTTATGCCGAGGTCGCCAACGGCAGCCATCAGCATGTTGTGACGTGCTGCAGCGTTATACCAGGCAGTTTCTTCGTCAACTGTCCACAGATCATTGGAAGCTGCACCAAAGTTTGTTTTGCATCCAGCCAAAACGATGTTTTCAATTTTGAGTTTGTTGTCCCTGGCATTGGTGATTGAAGGACCTTCAATATAAAGACCAGTGAGGTATCCGGCAAAGAGTGCGTTGTAAACATTGAGGGCGGTATTCCTCCTGAGGTGCATTGCTCTTTTAAAGTTACTGTTGATCTGAGTTTCCGGGGTAACCAGCGGACCGAACATGCTGAAATTACTAAAAATCGCACTGGTAAAAGGTTCTGAGGTGGAGCCGGTAGCATCGTTATCCGATTCAAAACCATTTGACCCCGAACCCGGATCAGCAATAGCCGGGTCACGAAGACTGACGGCATATTGAATCATACCATGGTATCCGTAATCGGTATCGTAATCATCATCCCATCCGCGGAAGGTG
>CAIXKO010000643.1 GCA_903919925.1 uncultured Bacteroidota bacterium
CAATTCCCTCCAGGTGGAAGGCAAACAGTAGCGGGGATCAGCCTTATCGAGCATGAGGTGCTGGGCCATGAGGCGGATGGAAGTTTTTTCCTGCGTTTCGCGGCTCTTAATAATATTGATCAGGTTATCGAACTGGGCGTTGTTGGAAAACAAATCAAACCGGGCATTGGCACCCGATTCAATATCATATCCGGTAGCAATACCCGTATAAACGGTGGAGGAAGTGGAATATGTTTTAGGCTCATTGCGTGTGCTGTAATATACCAAAACAGCCATAACGAAAGCCACTCCGAAAATCAGGAATACATTTTTAGATAGTAACCGTATGAAATATACGAGGTTCATTAAGAAAACTATTTTATCTCCGATAGTTTAGATCCGACCATACTCTCTAAAAGCAAATAGGTTTCCCTGAATTCTTTTTTTGCCAATTGGTATTCGGCATCGGCTTTGATGCTGATTTCCTTTATTCTAACATATTCCCCCAGAGCGATATCACCAGCTTTAAACTGCTGTTCAGCATAAAAGAAATTACCTTTTTGTGCTGTCACATGATCCTCGTTGATAGCGGCAATTTCCTTGTAAGCGACCAACTTGTTCCACAGCCGGATAACATCATCTTTAATCATACGTTCGAGTTCAGCCTTTTTAAACTTCTCAAATTCGATTTGTTCATTGGCGATCAGGTTTTTTCTTCTCAGGTCGAACAGGTCAAACATGGAAACCTGAAAACGGGCACCGACATTAAATCTGGTTGAATTGGATTTATCTCCATAAGAAACGGTACCAGCATTTGAGACTATGATGTCAATTGAACCGTAACGCATTTCTGAAAAAAACATTACATAGCGTCCCCACTCAACTTTAGCTGATTTCAGTTGCCATTCCCGGATTTTGATCAGAGCGCGCTGTTCATCGAGCAAAGGGGAGAAAGCCAGACCAGCCTCAATAAGCAGTCCCAGTGGAGGTATCCGCAGAACGGTATCGGCTGATGACGGGCTCTGGCCAATCAATTTAGAAGGGACGCTGATTACCAAAAACAGAATAAAGAATACTACAGGTAAAGTTGCAGAAGGTCTCGCCATAGTTAATTCTATATTAAACATCCTCTTTCTGCATAAAAGCAGTGAAAGTCATTAAGATAATTTTAATATCTCCCCAAAAGGTAAAATGCCGTGCGTATTGATTATCCAGCGATTTCCGTTCCTCGTTTGACATTTCTGCCCCACCCCGCTTGCTCACCTGCCACAGGCCGGTTATACCGGCTGGAGCAAGAAAGCGTTCCGTCCAATCGTCAGAGGTAAGTAATTCTGCTTCGTATAATGGGATTGGCCGGTTACCAACTACAGACATTTCGCCACGCAGAACGTTTACCAGCTGAGGCAGTTCATCGATGCTGGTTTTCCGGATCAGCCTTCCGACTTTGGTTACACGTGGGTCGTTCTTAATTTTGTTGAATGTTTTGCCCAATTTCTCACGTTTGAGCCTTAAGTATTGATTCTCGCAAATTTCATGGTCCTTAATATATAATATAGTGGAGCACGGGTGACCGAGTCTTTTACAATCAGGACATTCGGCAGCATAAGGTTCATCCTTTTCTTTCTCCGTATACTGATTCAGATGTTTCAGTTCCTTGAGTTTTGCATCGGCACCGATAAACATGGACCGGAACTTAAAAAATGAAAAAACGGCATAACCAGCACCGACTCTTTTGGCTGCATAAAACACAGGGCCTTTGGATTCGAGGCGGATAGCGATAGCAACAAGAAGGAACAACGGAGAGAGCAGAAGGAGAACGAAAGAAGCAAAAACGATATCAAAAACGCGCTTGATCAGAGGGATTTTGATTTTCTTTTGTTTAGCCTCCACCACTGAAAGGATCGACTTAAGTTTTTTATAAGGAGCTAAAAAAGCTAACCGCGTGATAATATTCTCAGGAACGATTGGTTTTTGGTAATAGTCGTCCACTCCAAGGTGCAGGGCCTTCATTAACTCTTCCGTGACCACCACATCATCAACCAAAATAAAAGGAACTGTTTGATATTTAACATTCTGCAACAATTCGTCATGTAAGGCATAACCGGTCATACCCTGAAGGATCACCTCTGAGATAATCGCATCCGGGACAGGATTGACTTCGAGCCAGTTAATAGCCAGAAATCCATTTTCGGCATGATAAAGTTTTACTGAAGGAATTGCATAAAAACTTTCGATAAGGGCTTCATCCCTACCAACGTAAAGGATTACCCTGGATGTATTTTCCGGTAAATTCATAGTTTTTGTTAATTAAGCCGGATTCGCATAAGAATATCGATTTTTATTGTAAGTTCCTCTGGATTAAACGGTTTTATCATAAAATCGAGAGCACCGGCTTTTAGGCATTTGACTCTTTCGGCGCTTGAATCAACGCCTGAGAGCATCAGAACCGGAATCGAGCGAAAAAAACCGCTGGATTTCACTTGTTTGAGGAATTCAAAACCGTCCATGCTCGGCATTTCCAGATCAACAATCATGAGATCAGGTAAATTGCCACCCTGAAGCCAGGTTAGTGCTTCCTGTCCGTTACCCATGGCAGTTACTTCATACAGATTCCTCAAAAACTTTTCAAGCAAGGTCCTGATTGTAATCTCATCATCAATAACCAATATTCTCTTTTTCATGTTCAATAAAAATTAAATAACCGGTGCAAGTTGTTTTAATGGTAGTAAAAATAGAACAAATTGTCATATCAGGCGCTGAATTTTAGGGACAACCTTGATGCTTAACACAATTTTACAAAAACTTTTGACAAATTTACAGGATTCTGTTATATTGGAGCATGAATTTTTTACAACTGATTACCCATTTTCTTAGCTAATAAGTATTCACCCATTAACTGTATCATTATGAAAATCTCTATTGTAGGAACCGGTTATGTTGGTCTGGTTACCGGAACCTGTTTTGCCGAAACGGGCGTAACAGTCACTTGCGTTGATATTGATCAGAACAAAATTAACATGTTGAATAATGGGCAGGTACCCATTTATGAGCCAGGTTTGGACGACATGATTAAAAGGAATGTTGAGAAAGAGCGGCTTTTTTTCACCTCAAAGATTGAAGAGAGTTTAGGGGAGGCGAATGTTGCCTTTATTGCAGTAGGCACCCCACCCGATGAAGACGGAAGCGCAGATTTGCGCTATGTTCTAGGGGTAGCCAGGGACATTGGCAAATACATGGATCATTACATGGTGGTAGTCACAAAAAGCACGGTACCCATTGGCACCGCGATAAAAGTGAGGGCTGCGGTAAAGGAAGAACTGGACAAGCGCGGAGCGGACATTGAATTCGATGTTTCGTCGAACCCGGAATTCCTGAAAGAAGGATCGGCAATTGCTGACTTTTTAAAACCCGACCGTATTGTTTGCGGGGTAGATTCTGAAAAGGCCGAAAAAACGCTGGCTCGTTTATACAAGCCATTTGTATTGAACGGACATCCGTTGCTTTTCATGGATATCCCATCGGCTGAGATGACCAAATATGCAGCAAACTCTATGCTGGCTACCAAAATCAGCTTCATGAATGACATATCCAACCTTTGCGAAATTGTAGGTGCCGATGTTGATATGGTTAGAAGGGGAATTGGAAGCGACACCCGTATCGGAACAAAATTCATTTATCCGGGCGTTGGTTATGGCGGCAGTTGTTTCCCGAAAGATGTTAAGGCCCTGATTAAAACCGCATCGCAATACGGATACAAGATGCGGGTACTGCAATCGGTTGAAGACGTTAATGATGATCAGAAGACGGTCATGTTTTCAAAACTCAGCAAGTACTTTGAAGGTGAGTTGACCGGTAAAACGATAGCACTCTGGGGCCTGGCATTTAAGCCCAACACCGATGATATGCGTGAAGCACCGGCCTTGGTACTGATTGATCAGTTGATTGCTGCAGGCGCTCATGTTGTTGCTTATGACCCGGTAGCCATTCATGAAACAAAACGGAAAATCGGTGACATAATTAGTTATGTTACAGATCAGTATGAGGCATTGATCGATGCTGATGCTCTGGTATTGCTTACGGAATGGAACGAATTTCGTGTTCCAAAGTATAAGATCATGGCCAAATTGATGAAGAATCACGTGGTTTTCGACGGCAGGAACATTTACGACCCGGAGGAAATGCAGGAAGTGGGATTCCAGTACTTTGGTATGGGTAGAAAAGTTAGATAATTCAGCAAAAAAATGAAAAAAATATTAGTCACAGGGGGAGCCGGGTTTATCGGCTCCCACTTGTGTGAGAGGTTGCTAAATGAAGGCAATGAAGTTATATGCCTCGACAACTATTTCACCGGAAGCAAGCAAAACGTTGTACACCTGCTTAATAATCCGTATTTTGAACTGATTCGTCACGATGTTACCGAGCCATTCTTCATTGAGGTTGATGAAATCTACAATCTGGCTTGTCCGGCATCACCAATCCATTATCAGTACAATCCCATCAAAACGATCAAAACCTCGGTGATGGGGGCGGTTAATATGCTTGGATTAGCAAAAAGGATTAAAGCTAAAATTCTTCAGGCATCTACGAGTGAGGTGTATGGTGATCCCAAAATACATCCACAAACCGAAGATTACTGGGGCCATGTAAACCCGATTGGAACCCGTTCATGTTACGATGAAGGCAAGCGGTGTGCAGAATCGCTCTTTATGAATTACCATCAGCAGAACAACGTAAGAATTAAAATCATACGCATATTTAATACTTATGGCACGAGGATGCATCCTCAGGATGGCAGGGTAGTATCTAATTTTATTATACAGGCTCTTAATAATGAAGACATTACCATTTATGGTGATGGAAATCAAACAAGAAGTTTTCAGTATGTTGATGACCTGATTGAGGGAATGACCCGGATGATGGCCACCGGCGATGATTTTGTGGGTCCGGTTAACGTTGGCAATCCAATGGAATTTACCATCCGGGAACTGGCTGAAAAGGTTATTCAGTTAACCGGAGCCAGTTCGAAATTGATTTTTATGCCACTTCCGCAGGACGATCCAACCCAGCGGCAGCCTAACATTTCCCTTGCCAAAAAGATGCTGAACGGTTGGGAGCCAAAGATACATCTGGAGGAAGGTCTGATGAAAACGATTGCTTACTTTAAACAGCTGCAAAATTTATAGAACATGAAAGGAATAATACTTGCCGGGGGAGCCGGGACAAGACTCTATCCGCTTACCAAGAGTATTTCAAAACAGATTGTACCGATTTACGATAAGCCGATGATATATTATCCACTATCGGTGCTGATGCTGGCCGGGCTGCGTGAAATACTGGTTATATCAACCCCTAAGGATCTTCATCTATATCAGGATTTGTTTGGCACCGGAGAGCATTTGGGTCTTAAGATTTCTTATGCCGAGCAGCCATCGCCCGACGGACTTGCACAGGCATTCCTTATTGGTGAGGAGTTTTTGAATGGCGATGAAGCCTGTTTGGTTTTGGGTGATAATATATTTTACGGTTACAATTTTGGCAAAATCGTTGAAGATGCCGCTTTGCTAAAAGAGGGTTCCATTGTATTCGGTTATTATGTAACGGATCCGGAGCGGTATGGTGTAGCAGAATTTGACGACACCGGCAAGGTATTGAGCATTGAAGAAAAGCCTTTGGTCCCGAAATCAAATTACGCGGTAACGGGTTTGTATTTTTATGATCGAACCGTTGTGGCCAAGGCAAAATCCTTGAAACCATCGGTTCGCGGAGAATTGGAAATTACCGATCTCAACCGTTTATATCTGGAGGAAGGATCGCTGCAGGTTAGTCTTTTAGGCAGGGGGATGGCCTGGCTGGATACCGGAACGCATGACAGTTTGCTTCAGGCATCCAATTACATATCCACGATTGAGCAGCGGCAAGGCCTTAAAGTGGCTTGTATTGAAGAGATTGCCTTCAAGAAAGGATATATTACCCAACAGGAACTAATTGATTTGGCCATGCCACTTCAAAAGAATCAGTATGGGCAATATCTGCTGGCAATTGCAAAGGAGAAAATTAGAAATTGGTAAACTTATATCATGATAAAAGAATCACCTCTTCCCGGATTATTGATCATTGAGCCAAAGGTTTTTGAGGATTCCCGGGGATATTTTTTCGAAAGCTTCAACCGAAAAAACCTGATGGATGCCGGTGTAGAGGCACAATTTGTTCAGGATAATCAGTCGCTCTCACAATATGGAGTTTTACGTGGATTGCATTACCAGCTTGCTCCTTATGCGCAAAGCAAGTTGGTGCGTGTACTTTTGGGATCGGTGTGGGATGTTGCTGTTGATATCCGGAAAAACTCTCCAACTTATGGCCAGTATTTTGGCATTGAGCTCAGTGCTGAAAATAAAGTTCAACTTTTTATACCTCAGGGATTCGCCCACGGGTTTGCGGTAACCAGTCCCACTGCCGTATTCTTTTACAAGTGCGATAGTTTCTACAATCCGGAAGCTGAGCGGGGCATCCACTTCATGGATCCTGCCCTGGCCATTCCCTGGCCAATAAATGAAAACGAGGCCATAGTGAGTGCCAAGGATAAGGTTTTACCGCTATTGAAGGATGCGAACATGAATTTTATTTACCGGCAATGAACAAGCTTAAGATTTTATTAACCGGGGCAAACGGTCAGCTCGGTCAGGCTTTGCAGCATTTGCCTGGTTTAAGCAATAAGATCGAGTGGATTCCTACTGATTATCAAGAACTTGATATAACGAACCATCAAAATGTTGATGATTTTGTTAAAAGTTTATCTCCGGATTTCATTATTAATTGTGCTGCCTACACAGCCGTTGACCTGGCAGAGAAAGAGTATGGCAAGGCGCTGGACATTAATGCTGTTGGGCCGGAAAATCTCGCTCTTGCCGCCAAATCAGCTGATATTCCACTAATTCATATCTCCACCGACTATGTTTTCACCGGACAAAACTGGAAGCCCTACCTAGAAACAGACTCACCGGATCCGCAATCGGCTTATGGAAAAACAAAATTAGCCGGAGAGCAAGCACTTTTGAAGGTTGGTGGGAAATCAATTATTATAAGAACCAGCTGGTTATACTCGGAGTACGGCAAGAATTTTTTCCTAACCATGCTTCGGTTAGGCAAAGAAAAAGACTCCATAGGGGTAGTAGCGGACCAGATTGGATCGCCCACCTACGCCGGTGATCTGGCCACGGGGTTGGTTAAAGTAGTTGAGTATTGCCAGGAGCATCCCGGATGGATTGACCAACCGGAGATTTTCCATTTCTGCAATACAGGTACGGCCAGCTGGTATGATTTATCGATGGCGATCATGGAAATTGCGGATTTGCCTTGTGAGGTTAAACCGCTGACCACTGATCAATATCCGTTGCCGGCACCCAGGCCGGCTTACAGCATTTTAAATACTCAAAAGTTCAGAAACCTTTTCTGGCCTGGGATACCTTACTGGAGAACCAGTGTAAAGTGTTGTTACGAAAAGCATCAAAATAAGATCATTTGAAACTTCAATACAATGGATAAGAACGATATAGATATTAAAGTAATGGAGAAGGCCAAGCAATGGCTGGAACCTGAGTTTGATGAAGGGACCCGGATTCTTGTTCAGCATATGATTGATCAGGATCCGGAATTGCTGGTGGAATCATTTTACCGCAATCTGGAGTTTGGAACTGGTGGAATGAGAGGGATCATGGGACCAGGAACCAACCGCATGAATATATATGTAATTGGGATGGCCACTCAAGGATTGTGCAATTATGTCAAGAAGAATTTTCCAGGGAGAACCGATCTGAAGATCGCGATAGCGCATGACAGCCGCAATAATTCGAGGCTTTTTGCAGAAACCACTGCAAAGGTGATATCTGCAAATGGGATTCACGCCTATCTGTTTGAAGATTTGCGCCCTACCCCTGAATTATCATTCTCGATCCGGCATTTGGGATGTCAATCGGGGGTTGTGGTAACCGCCTCACATAATCCCAAAGAGTATAACGGGTACAAAGTATATTGGGAAGATGGCGGTCAGGTTATTGCCCCGCACGATGAGGATATTATCAAGGAGGTTGAATGTATTCAGAGCATCAAGGAGGTTCAGTTTGAAGGAAATCCATCGCTGATTCATTCCATTGGAGCTGACGTTGATGAGGCCTATCTTTCCTGTATTTCCTCGCTATCGTTAAATCCCGAAATTAACCGGAAGCATCATGATTTAAAAATCGTGTACACCCCGATTCATGGCTCCGGAGTGGTTATGGTTCCAGCAATTTTGAAACGGTATGGCTTTACCGATGTTATACATGTACCCGAACAGGATATTTCCGACGGGAATTTCCCGACCGTTGTTTCGCCGAATCCTGAAGAGAAAGCGGCATTGAATCTGGCGATTGAAAAAGCACTGGCAACAGGTTCCGAGCTGGTTATGGCCTCGGATCCGGATGCTGACCGGGTTGGGATTGCCGTTCGCAAACCTGATGGTAGTTTCAAGCTCCTGAATGGAAATCAAACCGGGTCGCTGTTGATATATTATCTACTCAGAAATTGGTTTGATCAGGGAAAACTAAAGGGTAATGAGTTTATTGCGCGTACGGTGGTTACCACGCCACTATTCTCCGACATCGCCAATGATTTTGGAGTAAAAACGTACGAGGTTCTAACAGGTTTTAAATATATAGCTGATATTATCAGGCAAAAGGAAAAGGCAGAAGTATTCATTGGCGGAGGTGAAGAATCGTATGGCTTTATGACCGGCAGTTTTGTACGGGATAAGGATGCTATTTCATCGTGTGCACTGGTTGCCGAGGTTGCTGCATGGGCGAAAGATCAGGGTTTAACGCTTTTGGATCTGTTGGAATCGATTTATGTAAAATATGGTTTATACAAAGAGCATTTGATTTCGATAGTCAGAAAAGGCAAATCAGG
>CAIXKO010000644.1 GCA_903919925.1 uncultured Bacteroidota bacterium
TGGGTTACTATGGGTCCGATGAACGCATTGGGGCCATGTTTGAAAATCCGGGATGCACTGAATCCCAGAATGCCTATAAGATGCTGACTCTGGAATCGTTGCTTGATTTTGCCGGCATCATGGAGAAGGTAGGCAGGCACGAACTCGCGGTTAAATACCGGAACTTAGCATCAGAGAAAATTGCTGATTTACAGAAGGACCCTGCCTGGTATAAAACTTTCGGTCTCCATGCTGCTGCCGATGCCGTTAATGCTGGGTTTACCAAGGCTGCGGAACAGGAGGATCTTTTTAAAATGAATTTTACTGATCGGGTAAACCGCATGTCATTCTCGCCGTTTAATCAATATTTTATTATCAGCGCCATGGCACGAATGGGAAAATCCGATGATGCCATTAGTCTGATCCGCGATCATTGGGGAGGCATGATTAATTACGGAGCTACAACATTTTTTGAGCTTTACCGGCCTTCGTGGAACCAGGACCTGGGTTACAACGATCCTCCGCCAAACAACCAAACGGGTTACGTCAGCTTTTGTCATCCATGGGGCGGGGGAGTAACCAAATGGATTTCTGAACAAGTGCTGGGTATTAAACCTACCATGCCGGGGTTTTCAACTTGCGATATTATCCCTCATCCCGGACGCACACTTACCTGGATTAAAGGCAGCGTTCCTACACCGAATGGAACCATTGAAGCAGAGTTCAATACAAAAACAGGTGTTTGCAATGTTAAAATTCCGGAAGGAGTTACCGCAAGAATCGGTATTCCAAAAGTCGAAAGATCCATTCAATCCATCGTGATAAACGGGAAAATGGCCTGGAACGGTAAGTTTAATCCCGTGAGTGGCATCGGTGGGGCATCCGAGGATCAGAGTTTTGTTTACTTTGAGCAGGTAAAGGGTGGTTCATATCATTTTCAGATTACTTATGTCGGCGATACTCCGGATTATCAGGAGCTTCCGTGGGTTTATGAGGTTAACAGGATTTTTGTTGATTCTGTTACCAGCGGCAATTGGGGAGGCAAATATGGAAAAGCCGGATATGTTTTGTTTACTGGAATCGACCAAAAGAGCGACATCCGGAAATTACCGCAATTTGTTTCGGACCTGAAAACGAATCTTAATCACAACATACAATGGGCAGCCAAAACCGACGATCCAAGGGCTCCGTCACTTTCGCCTGAAAATGGATTAACAAGGGCTGCCGGTGCCGTTCGTACCCAAAACGCATCGGCATGTTTTCAAACCATGACAGTTGACATCACGCTTAATCAGGAGCAGGAGCAAAACAGAAATTATCAGGTTGCACTTTACTTTTTGGATTGGGACAACCTCAACAGGAAAGTTGAAATAGAATTGTTTGATTTCAGCGATCGACGGATTCTGGCTCCTGTAAAGGTCGTGAGTAACTATTCCAAAGGGAAATATCTGGTTTTTCAGTTAAATAACTCGGTGAGATTCCGCATTAATATGGTTAATGAGCCCAATGCAACGCTGAGCGGGGTGTTTTTCGATTAAATATTTGATAAACAACTACCTTTTTCTATTGAGCGCGTTAGTCATGTAAAAGAACCTCAGCATGTTGGTAGTAAGGACTGGAAAAACGCCTTTTATAATATCCATTGGACCGGTATGTGAAACAAAATTTCCATCGTAATTATGGATGGCAAAGAAGTTTTTGCACAACAAGGCGAATTCCTACTTAACCAGGACACCGGAATTCATGAGGTCCTGATCTTTACCCTCGCTCAATAAAGCCTGGTTAAATAAATGACCCCTCACTCCCTCACACCATAGCCGTCAACCTAATGATTTATTTGGCTTTTTGAAGGAGAGTTTCCATCAATTTCAATGTTTCCATATGATGGCATTGGTGGGTGGGATGGAGGTCGGTGGACGCATAATTGCGTCCATATATTTGTATGCATTTCTATCCAATTCAATGCTTCCGTAAGTTGGCATCGGTGAGCAGGATGGAGGGTGGTGGGCTCAA
>CAIXKO010000645.1 GCA_903919925.1 uncultured Bacteroidota bacterium
AACTACACGACTGTATTCCTGCCCATGCTGACGGTAGGTTAACAATGCACCCGGAAAAACTACCTGCTGGGTATTGCTTCCATCACTTTTCTGCGATTGCACATTAAAATACTGAACGCCATCCTTTGCCAGGGCATCGTACACCTCGCGCCGTGTTTTCTGATCAGGACTTTCAGATGGATTAACAAATTCGAATTCGATATTCTTTTTTCCATAAATTTTATACTCATCCAGCAGCTCTCGTGTGGCTTTCTGCAACCGGTTGAAACCGGCAGGTAAGTTATTATCGCCCAGATAGACTTTCAGATATACGACATCCTTCAGCTCTCCCAGGTATTTTTTTGTACCCTTGGAAACGGTATATCTTTTTTCCTGGGTAAGATCGAAACGGTGATAGGCATACTTACCGACCAGATTTACCAGGATAATAACAATCAGGAGCAGTGCCAGCTCAATGATATTCTGCTTTTTTACTTTTTTCTTGTTCATTTTAACCTCCTACCATTTACGGCTTTCCAGGACTATTTTGGTAAAAAGCACAAATACCGCGATTACAGAAGCAAAATAGAAAACATCGCGTGTGTCAATCACTCCTCTCGAAAGGGAGTTATAATGGTAAGATACGCCCAGTCCGGCAATAAAATTCTCGACCCCTCCGGAGAAGCCCAATTTTGAAACATATTCAAATCCCAGGAAGAACACAAAACAACCGGTAACGCCCAGGATAAAGGAAATAATTTGGTTTTCGGTTATTGAGGAGGTAAAAAGGCCAATGGCCACATAAACTCCTGCCAGGAAGAACAGTCCCGTAAAAGACCCCCAGAATCCGCCGGTATCCAGATTACCACGGGGATTACCCAGCCACATAACAGAAAAAAAATAGACCAAAGTTGGAAGTATAGCCAGCAAAACCAATACCACTCCGGCCAGGTATTTCGACAGAATAATTTTCAGGTCGGTTAGCGGCCGGCTCAGCAGGAGCTCCAGCGTTCCGGTTCTTTTTTCATCAGCAAAAAGCCGCATGGTTACTGCAGGAACCAGAAAAAGAAAAACCCATGGAGCCAGAATAAACATTGGGTCCAAAGTGGAATAACCCGATTCAAGGATATTAAATTCACCAGGAAAGACCCATAAAAAAAGTCCGTTTAGCACTAAAAATACGATGATCACAATGTACCCGGTCAGGGAACTAAAAAAACCATTTATCTCGCGTTTAAGCAAGGTTAACATAAAAGTATCATTTTTAGAGAGCTGCAAATGTAGAAAAAAAAAGCAACTCAGCGGGGTTCCATTGCCATCCTGCAAACGATTGCAGCAGCTGTTACCGAAGCTTCGGTATCACCAAGTTTCTCATTCAATTCACGATAGCCGTCGGCAATCTGCTTCCTGTACAGAGCATCTGAGAGAATTTTCCGGAGACTTGTTGCGAGATTGCCCGCATTGAACCGAGTTTGAATAAGTTCCTCAATGCAGGACCGGTCAAGAATAAGATTGACCAGGGAAATGTGCTTTACCCGAATTAATACCCTGGCAATCAGATAGGAAACGGGCAATGCCTTATAGCATACCACCTGGGGGGTTCCAACAAGAGCTGCTTCCAGGGTGGCTGTTCCAGATGTAACCAATGCGGCATTAGCTATCTTCAGCAGATCCAGTGTTTTACCGTAAACTATTTTGATTTCCGCATTTCCGGAAATTTTCCGGTAAAAAGATTCCTGAAGGTTAATATGGCCGGCGATAACAAATTGGTATTCCTTAAATTGATTAATAATCTTGATCATAACCGGAAGGATCTTACTGATTTCCTGCCGGCGGCTACCGGGCAGCAGTGCAATAACGGGTTTGCCTGTCAGGTCTGCAATCGAAGTCGCCACTGGCTGCTCGGAATTCTTCCCTGCCAAAACATAGTCTTTTACCGGATTACCAATATAATCACATTTAACGCCATATCTGGCCAGAAATTCGGTTTCAAATGGCAGAATGCAAAGCGACCGGTTGGTGTAACGTGCCAGTTTGTACGCCCTCGATGGCATCCAGGCCCATACTTTTGGAGTGATGTAATAAATGGTTCTGATGTTTTTTGCTTTGAGCCATCGGATCAACCGCAGGTTAAATCCACCATAATCAATTGGTATCACCACATCCGGATCAAATGCGAGAATTTCTCTTTTACAGATCTGAAAGTTTTCCAGTATTTTAAAAACTTTAATTATCAGCTGGGTAAATCCCATAAACGCCATATTCCTGATGTGAATAACGGCTGTTCCCCCTACCCCTTCCATCAGGTTGCCGCCAAGAAATCGAAATTCAGCACGAGGGTCGATTTTTAAAATCGATTGCATGAGCATCGATCCATGTTGATCACCCGATGGTTCACCGGCAACCAGAAAATATTTCATCTGTAGCTCTTAAATTGTTCTAAAAGAATCGTATACACAAAACAGTCAGTGTAAAAAGAAATGTTGCCATCAGCACGCCTCTGGCTGATTTCAGCAGATTTTTTCTTATAAAAAGAAAAAAGACCAGTAAATCCGGCAAAACCGACAATGAAATGATATGTGTAAGTATCCCCAGATTTTTATAAACCTTTAAAAAATCAATCAGACTTAGATCGCTGTATCGTGCAAAATAATAACAAGTTAAGGCGATACCCGGAACAGCGAGGCCTGCAACCAATCCAATCCAGAGTTTATTAATATTATCGTTTTTCATCGATGGATCATCAGAACGCCCAAAGTTTCATTGCCTCCATGGCTGGATAATCAGTTACATCAACGCTAACCGGAACAATAGCTCCATAATTATGTTTGAGAGCCCATTCATCGGTATCTTCGGAAAGCGGTTCTTCATTACTGAATTCCCCGGTTAGCCAAAAATAATCATGTCCCTGAGGATCAACCCTTTTTTCGAATTCCTCTTTCCAAACACCGATAGCTTGCCGGCAAACTTTGATCCCCTTGCAGGTTTCGGGAGCTATTCGTGGAAAATTCACATTCAGACAAGTTCCTTCCGGCAGTCCGGTATCCAGGATTTTCCGGATAATTGGCCGGGCATATTCCACTGCTAACCGAAAATCGGCATCAGGAGAATGGTCATCAACTGAAAAGGCAATTGATGGTATTCCGTTCATGCAGGCTTCGATGGCAACAGCAACGGTTCCGGAATAAAACAGGCTGACCGAAGCATTTGAGCCATGATTAATGCCGGATAAAACAAGATCAGGTTTGCGATCCAAAATCTGGTTTAGGGCAATTTTAACACAATCAGCAGGAGTTCCTGAGCAAGCATAAGCGGAAGCCCCATTGGGCATTGTCGATGTTTTAAGCCGGATGGGATGATTAAGAGTTACTGCATGCGACATCCCTGACTGCCCGCTAACCGGCGCTACCACAACGACTTCGCCGAATTCAGCTGCCAACTTCGATAGTTCCTGGATACCCCGGGCACGATATCCGTCATCATTACTAACCAGAATCAGTGGTTTTTTTATCATATCAAGTTTTTAACGCCACAAAAATAGAAAACCAGTTTATCTTCGCCGTGCAAAAAGCAAGAAATGAAGGCATTTACAGGAAATCGTTCAATATTCTGCCCCTTTATAATTCTAATACTCTTTTTTACAGGATGTTCCGAGGATATTCCTATTGTAAAACCGGGCGCTCCGATCCCGGTGGTTTATGGAGTTTTCGACCTTAACCAGTCGATCCACTTCGTTAAGCTTTCCAAAACATTTGCAGGCGTAACCAATCCGTATATCCTTGCAGAAGACAGTACCCGGATTTTTTACGCCGATGCTCAGGTTTTTCTATCCAGAGGGCCTGGGACCAATCGGTTACCTTTTCATGCCGACAATGGAATACCCCGATCACCAGGTTCATTTCCGGAGTATCCCAACAAAAATTATGTATTAAACCAAAAGTTGCAAGCCGGCGATTACGTGTTAACCATCATTCTCCCATCGGAAAAGGATACCATCACTGCTGATTTTACCTTTATTAATGCATTCAGGGTTATCACCCCTAAAGCGGGGTTTAAGAGGTTTTACTTTTATGAGGACCCGATACTTTTTTCCTGGGCTTCAGATCCTGCAGCCGGGTTATATGAAATTGCCCTTGATTTAAAATACGAAGAATGGATGAAAAACGGCGAGTCAGAAATCCATACGATAAGCTTTACAAGGCAACTAAACATTTCGAACCTGGAGGTGGAAAAGGATTGGTATAATTACCGTTTTTATTCCGATTCCTTCTTCGCTCACCTGGGTACCAGTATTTTGAACAATCCGGATGTTGATTATCGTAAACCACTGTCATTGGAGTTGTTAATCACAGCTGCAGATACCACACTGGCAAGATATCTCAATTGGTTTAACCTGGAAATCGATGATAAAAACAACCCGAACGGAAATGTAAAAGGGGCGATCGGTGTGGTGGGAACAAAATATTCGATTCCTTTTCCCGGGTTGATTTTATCACCCAGATCTCAGGATTCACTGGTTAGGGGAAAATATACCAAAAAACTTAATTTTATCAACAATCCCGATTGGTAGCAAACATGAACCTTACCGAAAGAAACCAACAAATCCATCCGGTTACCTGGATTCCAACCTTGTATTTTGCGATGGGCTTGCCCTTTGTTGCCATTGCGACAGCTTCGTCTCTGATGTTTAAAAACCTTGGAATTTCGGACACCCAAATTGCTTTCTGGACCTCTCTGATCATGTTGCCATGGACGCTAAAGCCTTTGTGGGGTCCTTTTCTGGAAATGTTCAAGACCAAGAAGCATTTTGTTATATTCACTCAATTTTTAACCGGGATAACCTTTTGTTTAATTGCACTTTCTTTGCCCCTTGATGGCTTTTTTAAGTATGCAATTGCGCTTTTGGCGATTGTTGCCATCAGTGGTTCCACTCATGATATTGCAGCCGACGGCATTTATCTTAATGTTCTCTCCACAAGTCTGCAGGCAAAGTATATAGGTTGGCAGGGTGCATTTTACAATATCGCAAAAATTCTTACCGGCGGGGCTTTCGTGTATTTGGCGGGGCAGCTGGAAATTGGTTTTGGAGTGGTAAAGGCCTGGATGGTAGTTATGGGCATTTATGGCCTCATCATGATTTTTCTTGGTTTCTATCATGTTAAAAAGTTGCCATCGGGAGGCAGGGCAAACAGTGTACAAACCTGGAACGACGGGCTGGCGACATTGTGGGACGTGATCAGGACTTTTTTCCAAAAAAAGAGCATCTGGTGGTTCATCATTTTCATTGTATTTTACCGCTTTGCCGAAGGCCATGCCATTAAAATTGCACCCCTGTTTTTTAAAGCCGCCAGGGAGAGCGGTGGCTTGGGTTTATCAACCTCTCAGATTGGATTGGTATACGGGATTTTTGGAGCCATCGCATTTGTTGCGGGTTCAATACTGGCTGGATATTTTGTTTCGGGCCGTGGGCTTAAAAGGACCCTCTTTATATTATGTTGTTTTTTTAATGTTCCTTTTGCCGTATACGCTTTTCTTGCCATCACTCAGCCCACCAGTCTGGTCATAATTGGTTCAGCGGTAGTATTGGAGTATTTCGGGTATGGTTTCGGATTTGTGGGATTGATGCTTTTCATGATGCAGCAGGTAGCACCTGGTAAATACAAGATGGCTCATTACGCTTTTGCCACTGGTATTATGAATCTGGGATTTATGATTCCCTCGATGCTAAGTGGCTATATCAGCGATAAGCTCGGATACAAAGTTTTTTTTATTTGGGTTTTGATTGCCACGATTCCATCTTTTCTGGTATCTTTCTTCGTTCCTTTTCACAATCCCGAAATTGATTCACAAGACTCTAAATAACAAGTTTTTATGATCAGCTCACCCCCTATTCCCTGGGAGCAAAGGCCAGAAAGCTCATCAGAAGTTATGTGGCGTTATTCCAGGAATCCAATTATTAACCGGTATTCCATTCCAACTTCAAACAGTATTTTTAACAGTGCCGTTGTTCGTTTTGGAGATGGCTTTGCAGGAGTTTTCCGGTGCGATAACAGAGCGGTTCAAATGAATATCTATGCAGG
>CAIXKO010000646.1 GCA_903919925.1 uncultured Bacteroidota bacterium
GAGCAGGGAGGTGAAGAAGACGTTGTAGAACGTGAAGAACGTGAAGAACGTGAAGAACGTGAAGAACGTGAAGAACGTGGGAACGTGAAGAAAGGGAGGGGGAGAAGGAAGAAGGGGTGAAGAAAAAAAAGGGAAGAGCGCTTGAGGCGCTCTTCCCTTTTTTTGGGGTTTAGGCGATGAGTGTGGTGTAAGCGTCGGGGGTAAGGAGGGTATCGAGTTCAGTGGAATCGGATAATTTTATTTTAACCATCCACCCTTCGCCGTAAGGATCCTTATTGACCACTTCGGGACTGGTTTCCAAAACCGGGTTTATTTCCATTACCTCACCAGAAACGGGCATATAAAGCTCTTCAACAGCTTTTACAGCTTCAATATTCCCAAAAGCCTCGCCTTTTGACAAAGATTCACCCACAGTTTCAATTTCAAGGAATACAATATCGCCCAGGTTTGACTGAGCAAAATCGGTAATTCCAACGAATGCAAAATCGCCATCTACCCGGATCCATTCATGATCCTGAGTGTACTTTAAATCCTGAGGTACGTTCATGGTTTGTATTTCTTTAGTTTGATTTCATTTAATCGTTCAAATGTAGAAAAAGCCTACATATTGGACAAGGTAAATCTCAGGTTAAAGCCAACCTTTGTGTTGGAAGTAGCGTAAGATGTTGTGACGATTGGGGTATTCACCACCTGATCATAGTAGAAACGAAGCTCAAACTTGCTACTCAGTCGATAACTTGCAGTAAATTTTGCAGTTACAACTGTTTGGCCGGAAGTAGGTTTATTAACCTCCTCTTCCAGTTTCCGCATAATCATGATATTGTCACGTATGGATAGATCGAAGCGTAAATCCAGGTCGGATTGAAATTTCCGTTGATTAGAGCCGGCCTTAATAGTGATGGGAACCTCTGAAAAACGGTAACCGGTTCCTACAATAAACTCATTTGAGCGATTTTCCATGAGTTGGTTATTGTTGAGGCTCAAGGTAAGGTTTCTGTTCTTCTTAATCTCGACCCGGGCCTGGAGGCTATTGACCATGGTGGCATCAAACCCGATTAAAGGAGAGAGGGATTCCGAAATACTGATACTCCCGATTTCGCGTTGAGGGAGGAAGTTTTCCTGTACGTCGCGAATATAATTCAATCCATCCTGGACATCAGGGTCATAAAAAAGGTTGGTGGTATATGATCCAACAGAATAGGTACTCCGGTAAGCGTGGTTAAGGTTAAACTGTTTGAGGTACTTTTTCACCATTTCCGACTTTTGAAGTCCGCCGTATTGAATCCGCCAGTTTGGCATCATACTAAGAACGCCCGGCATGGCATCGAGGCTAACCGAACTGGCATTTTTATTGGAATAAGCAGCCATGAAGGCAGGAATCAGCACATCAAGGGAAGTAGGTCCGTAACCATCGGCATAACCCGGATAGTTTCCGGTATTAGGATCGTAAGAAGGGCTTCCGGACACCTGTTTGCCCAACCGCTGTTCAGCCAGTCGTTTTGAAATGACCACGCGGTTGTTTTTAAATTTCTCAAAAGTTGCCGATTGGTATCCGTTATCAGCTTTCAGTTTTTCAAAGGCAGATCCGATTGACAGGATAGTCATGTTGAAGTTACCCCGATACATGGCATTTTCGGCGGTAAACTTTCCATTATCACCATAAATAAAGAATTGCTCGAGGTTGCTGTTGGAGGAATGTGACGCTTCAATAGTAATTCTCAAATCGGTTATTGGCTCAATACTCGATGATAACCGCCAGGCTTGATTTAGCGAGTTGGTGAATGCTTCGTTAAGGGTGGAGTCCGTTGTTAACCAACCATTTTGAGCAGCAAAATCACCAAAATTAGCATCCTGCATACCCATAACAAACCCGAGTCCGGGAGCCATGGCTCCAGCCTTATTATTCATACCCAGCAATTTTGGCTCCGGCATGAATCCTGGCAGGAAAGTTCCGTTATCGCTGGAATAATTAAGAGATACGTTCTTAATACCCATTAGGATACGAAGAAAGTTATCAGTAACAAAAATCAATGGGTTATCTTTAACATTAACGGTACCTTCCACTTCGATTCTACCCACGTCAACATCCTTATCGGAGGTTATCTTTATTCTCCGGTCATTGATCACTTCGGTTTCCACCTCGATCACCCGGTTATTTGCATCCAGGAATTTAACTTTCACCTCAGAACTCATCAAATCGTGAATAATAACCTTACCCACTTTTGCTTTGAGGTTGATTTTATCAGCTTCGAATTTCACAGTTTTGGTAGGTTTTGCCTGGGTGGCTGTTTGACGGCGCTTATACTTATCATCAACCTTTTTGAGGTACCCTATTTTGTTGTACAAGCTTTGCAAAGTAGCCGTACCGTTCAACTGGAAATTTCCATTATTCTGAATGGTGTTACCCAAAACAATCGTATCAGCTGTGATCGGGCCTGCTGCCCAGTCATATTCAATCCGGTAGGCAGCATTTGCCGAGAGCCAGTTAAAGAGAGGAACCTTGTTGATTGGAATGGTATATGATGCATTGAGTGAATGATGGTATTGAGTTGGGCGGCCAAAGGCAATAATATTATTCCAAATACTATCGCGCTTTTGTTTATAATCAGCATCGCCGCGTTGCATGGCACCATCGGGCTCATCAATACGGGCAATATTGGAATTAGAAAAATCGAGCTTGAGGTTTCTGGTGAGGTCCCACTTGATATCGAAATTACGATTCCAGTTGAAGTTTTTGTTATAGGTAGGGTCGATCTTCATCCCGGGATTTGCCACATTGCGCAATTGCATCTCGCTGTACCGGCGTGCCATATTGGTTCGAAAGCTCATCATGGAAGGCTGATAATAGAAATTGAAGTCCTTAATAAGTTTAAACGCGGCCTTATCCAGCTTGGCTGCCTTTTTGAAAGGCTCCCAGGGCTTCAGATTATTAGCGGAATAGACGTAATTTAATCCACCATTATAATTTTTATTCAGGTTAGCTTCCGTTTTTATATTTCGGGCAAAAGCTTCGCTAAAGGAATAGGACAAGGACCAGTTTGACAGGCTCCAGATCTTGGGTTCCCTTCGCCGGGTAGCCGAATTAGGTTCGATGCGGATATTATTAAAATTCAAACTTTTCCGGCGATTATAATCTTGCGAGATATAAAGAATTGAGTCCTTTTCCTGTTTATTCTTTGCATTATTCAGAGCAGCCTCAAGCGGAATATCCGGGTCCATCGGATTATACTGAGGATTTCGCATCATTTCGGATATGGCAATATACATAGGCAGCTGCACACCCGCATCTTTCGGGAACAGTTTCCCCAATTGCAAACTGGAGGAAACATCATACTGTGTAATTTGCTCCCGGCTGCGATCATTAACCTTTTTATCGATGCTACCAAAACCGGGAACGCTCGTATTTCCGGCAATAGAGAGGTTACCCATATCGGCAAGGTTGGCAGAAAGTCGGGCATTTGCAGCCCATCCACCAGCCTCATCAAAATCAGTAAGTCTCAGCTCGTTCATCCAGATAATGGCAGTTTTTGCAAGACCGTCATCAGTAGAAGTATTGTTTCCGCGGGAGGGGTTGCGAATACCGATCATGATGGTGCGAACATTGCTGAGGTTAGGATTACCAACCAGAATTATCCGGTTAACGCCATCGTTTTGTTCAAAATGCGTTTCCTGACTCACTCCGGATCCTTCCACCCTCATAGCGTCATTGCGGGCCTGTTTTAATTGCTGGAAAATCCCCAGTTCAATATTAAAGCCGTTCTCATCGGGCCAAACGATTGTGCGATCGGCTAAACCAACCTGATCATATTTGAGCGGAGGTTTAAGGTGCGGGGTAAGTTTAAGCGGAATTTCATACTCATAATAGTTTTGAGTGTAATCGGAACCAACGCGGATAAAAGCACGCAGGTCTCCATCACGGAGCTTGGTTTCATCCACAGCTTCCGCATGCACAAACAACCGCAAACGCTTGTATTGCCGCATGTCAATACGCTGGTTTGTGTAAGCTGCACGGGCATCACCATCCTCGAGATCAGTAACTTTAAGCTCGATGGCCTGTTCATTTTTCTGAATCATCTGAGGATTCGAAGGATCGGTGGTACGAACAATTCCCGGAGGCAAAACATAATTGACCGGGTAACGGTTACCATTTTCCTCGATTGAAACTGCTGAAACCTCAAATTTTCCCCGCGTATATTCGGGTGTACTCAATTGCTCACCCCCTTCGAGAAGGCTGAGATTGTATTTTCTCCATTCGCCCCTAACCAGCTCCAGGGTTGCAAAACGCATGATCACCGGATCGCCAAATCCTTTAAGGAACATTCTGATAAAGCGGATGGATTTAAAATCCTGGATACTACCAACCACTTTCTGTGGTTCATATATCGGAACCTTGAACTGATACCAGTTAACCAATTCACCCTTTTCGTTTTTCCCGGCGATAGCATCGGTAATATAATTTTGCCCGATTTTGAAATCGGCTTTTCGCATGCTGATCTTATACTGGAAATAGGC
>CAIXKO010000647.1 GCA_903919925.1 uncultured Bacteroidota bacterium
GGGGGCTATGTAGCTGATTAGATTGGTATTCATTTCCATTTATTTCTTTATCAGCCAGATATCACAAACTTTCGATTGCTGCCGCCAGTTTAAATGCGACTCTTCGGGCTGATCAAACGATACCTCGAGCTTGCCATCGCTTACATACTTTTGAGAGATCAGGAATTCTTTAAACTCCTCCAGGCTCTTGTTGTACAAAAGAGGCTCAACGCGTTCACCATCAACCCGGAGCAAAGCCTCGCCAAACCCGGAAACGCGTATTAAATACCGCCCGTTTGGATCCAGATCAGCATATTCCAGCTTGGGAAAATTTTGATATAATTGGGTGGATAATCGCTTGCGACTCATTCCGTTATCCCACCAGGCAACATCGGTGGCATCATCGGACCGGGTTTTAACGCGCGGCCCCTTCGAAATGTCCGACACATTATCGTAATAACTCCCTTTTCCTGGATTTTCCCAGGTCCGGATAATATCCAGCCGTGCAAGTTTCTCCTTTTCAGTTCCCATTTGCCCGATTTTGGTAAACTCATCGGCCAGCCACCAGCGGTTATTGAGCGGATAATCGAGGAAATCCAGTATGGCTCCCCGTTCCGATCCGCTGGCATTGTATTTTTTAACACTGGTTTGCATGCCGACTGATTGAAAAAGGGCCTCGCAATAATCAACTATTTTCTGGTGTAATTCTGATGAAACAGGCTCGTTATCTGCCTTATTCACTGTAATTAGCGCCTCCTCCATGGCTTTTTCGGCCCCCATTTTACCGGCTCTTTCAAGAATCTCATTTGCCTGTTTTTCCAGATTTTGTTCATATATTTTCCGGCGCCGGGTGTAAGTATCGTAATACGAGCGCATTACTAATTGCTGCCAACGCCAGTTTCCACTCAGTTCAGGGTGTTTTTGCTCCAGGCTCTGCCAAAAAGCAAAGGTGGCTTCCACACCGCCGTTCTCCTCCAATGGGCCCACCCAATTTCGTTCGAGCGCAAGGATTCCATTCTCCCCGGCATCCGATAGCGTTGAACCGAAAAAGAATCGGGAATACTCTGCCAGCACAACCGTGACATCCTTTTCGGGATCCCAGGCCATCTGACTCCAGATCACCTTATTCACATCATCGTGAACCCCATCGGAGTAGGCAAGAAAACCATCGGTAAGTGGAGCATACCGGTTATGAATTTTGGCATAATAAAAAGGCTGCGGATTGCACACCTCGCGCCCCTCGGTTAAGGCATAAGCCTGATCCCAGTTCTCGGTAGGATACTGGCACCTAACGGTATGCGTTAAATCGGGATAGTGGCGGTGCTTATATTTTGCGGGCAACCGAAAACGGGTAGCAGCCATATCCGGACTGCTGGGGCCCGATACTACGCCAGTGAGCCAATCGGGATTGTTCTCCCGGAGATATTCATAAAAGTAGTCAACCTGCTCTTCATTAAAGCCTTGCAAAGAAATCCATAACCCGGCTCCCTGATGATATTTTTTTAGTTCCGCTGCAACCGCTTTCAAAAACGGCATAACATATTTGGGATGGTTACTGCCTGGATCACCACCTGGGAAAAATACACCATCGAGCCGCGGACAAGTCTGGTAAAAATCAGCGTGCTTCTTAACTTCAGCGCTGAATTTGGCGGCATCCGAAAGGTCAACATCCGCTGGGGTCCACACCCAATAATCAACCCCGTAAAGCTGACAGATTTCACTCATCTTTTTATTCATTTCTTCGCGGGGAACTTTCATGTTTGGCCCTATTGGACCATCGTGAAACGGAATGTTTTCAATACAATTGGTGCCGAATAGAGCGAGTTCCCTGATATATTTCTCATACTGATTTACCGTCCAGGCATCCCACGAATTTGCGGTGTTGCGATAACCAAGCTGATGGCCGCGAATAGGATAAACCGGGGAGGTGGCAATTTCATTTAACTTATTGAATGATATTTTATTACGCGTAAGTTCGGCAGTTCTTAGAAAGTGGCCGGCTGCAAATAATATTCCATGTTCGTCGGCACCAATCAGCCACAGAATATTTTTGGATGCCGATTGATCCAGCAAAATCCGGAAACCTTCCGCTTTGGTTTCAGGAAGATTATCGCCTGAGCGTTTTGGTACTGCTAAACCATTGATATCAGAATCGTTAATGGTAGCCAGCACAATGGTTGCCGATGGATTCGGGTTTGTAGATAATGCCAGTTTTATGGATGTTCGCAACGCCACTTCCTCTTGCAATACCCTGATAACGGTTTCCCTGACAGGTGATTTGATCTTGGATGAAGCAGTTATGGAAGCCTTTGAAAAATCTGCCTTCTGGGCGAACAGGATGGTGGAGCCGAGCAGCAGAGCTACGACTAAAAAGTATCGGTTAACGGGAAAATGGTTTTTCATATAGGATGATCATTTTGATTGATATTTAAAGGAAATTTATCATTCGTTACATTATAAAAGCGGTACCAGCTCTGCATCCAGACCTTCCACCTCAACTTTGCGATTTACACTACCCAGTTTAAGGGTAAAAAGCTCTTTTGATTCAGCCAGATTCCATAGCATCACCGAATTTATTTTAGGGTACCAGGCGCAAACTACCGGTTTATCATCCTCAACATAAGGGATATCGATAAGCTGGGGAAGGATTTCACGCTTGATCGCGAAAATTTCCTGAAGGCTTTCAGCAACAAACCTTAATCCAGCAAAATTCTTATCGCCAGTGGAACCATAGATAAACCGGGTTCCTTCCGATTTTAGCTTTCCCGATGCCACGTCAGCTGCATCAAAATCTGATAAAAAGGTCCATCCGTCCGATGCTGGTTTTTCGGTGACTTCAAATGGAATCCCGGCTGCCAAAAACAGGCTGTAAGGCTTATCATTGCTGATCAGGCGGCTTGTTTCACCCCAATAATGCTTAAACGGACCCGCAGGTGTTTGCCCGGCGATTTTTTCATGAATCGCGGCGGCCTTTTTCATTACCGGTGCCAGGGTGCTCCAATGCGTAAAAGGAAAGGGCTCCAATCCACTCATCATCATGCTGTTTCGTATGTCCGATAAAGTGGATATATGCAATTTTGCAGCCATATTGCGTGCCGATAGTTTATCGGGCGGATAGGCGGTTGTTTCACTGTATGCCTTATCCGGCGATACAAACCGACGATGGAAAAGGGCGCTGAAAAGCTCATCAGTTTTGCCTTTTACCGGTGTAAACGACCGATCATCAAACATTAGCTCTCCAACCCTCAGCAGCGATCCTTTATAATCAGGCAACCGGATTCCGGCCTTTTCTGCGCCCATGTACATCACCATAATGCCAAGGTCCACTCCGGGTGCCGCGGCCTGCTGTGCCCGGAACGAACCGGTGAGCTGATCGCAATGATAACCGATCCAATCCCGGACCACCTGGTTTAACTCACGCTTTTTAATACTGTCCTTTAACGGCTCCCATTGGTTGGATGCATACCCGTATTTGTTCAGAAATTCCTGCTGATGGTCAGCACAAAAACATCCGCCGATGGCACCCGGAGTGCGGGCAAGGCGGAAATCATCGTCAAGAAATAACTCCTTAAATCCTGATTTTCTGGTTTTTTGAATTACGGTAATGTTTTCTTCGGTTATCACCTGATGCACTGATGTTCCGGAATATTTATTGCCATCGATATCGATTCCTCGCGGCCAGTGCTTTGGCGTGCTTTCAAAATCGGGTGAACCGCCCAAAGAGTTTCCGGGATGACCCAAAGGAACGCTGAGCATATGTGCCCCTAGTCCGGCTTTCTCTATTTTGTGCTTCCAAAATATCAGATCCTCAATAGGATAGGCCCAGTAGCCATTCAGAAAAATGGGTAACCAGATGTCGGTGACTCCACTATTTGTCACCATGCTCAAAAAATCGGGATTGTTTTTGAGGTTTACGGTGGTGGTACAAAGGTTAAAACTCCTGATCCGCCGTTTAGGCAGCAGCATGGGATTTACACCTGCTACCAATGCTCCGGTACCCAGAATTGCTGAGATTTTCAAAAAATCGCGACGGTCAATCATTGTTTTGTTTTTGTTAATTTCGAGGCTGTTTTGATCATTTCCGCTGATATAATTTCCCCTAAATCAGGGCCGTAAAAACTTACACTGGCCTCATAACCTTCTCCGTTAATATATTGGTTGCGGCTCAGGATATAGCTGATCCATTCATTAGCCAATCCTCCGATTGCCGCATATTTTATGCCGGCAGCCTTGATAGAGTTTTTTACGTTCAGCCCAAGCACGGCTGTCATTTCACCCGGGGCTCCGGCAATTACCAGCTCTCCGAGTCTAACTGCTCCAATACTAACCTCTTGAGGGCTCAGCATATCCATTACTATTTTTACTGAATTTTCATCGAGACCATACTCCTCGCCCCCTGTTTTCATAAATGCAGGATGCGCTGCATGTTCGGGGAGCTTGATGGTATTATAGCTGTATTGCAATGCTTTAACTTTCTCAGGCTTAATGTTTTTGTATATTTCATATGCAAATCCGGCTATCTTTTTACCGTAAATCTGAATCTTGATATAAGCATTGTCCGGTCCATCGCGCACCGGCGATTGGTCTCCCTCTGCCCCATTGTAATACATCGCGGTAACACCTTCACCAATAAGATTTTGGAGTTCGGTTTGCAAATATCCCGGCCATTCCGCCGAAAGCTGCATATCGGTGCCGTCGATAAAGGTGGGGTGGGCGGTCCAGTTAACCAGAACGGCAAGCGGTTTGCCATTCAAAAGTTCAATCCTGGTAACAATCAGCTCACGGTCAACTTCCGGATCTTTCCGGCGATTACGGTTGAATCCTTCCAGTAATTGGCTCGCGGTACCCACTTTAACAGGCTGATAATTTTGGTCCGCAGCCTTCAATAATATTTCGAGCTTATCCAGCAAAAAAGCCAGCAGCTCAGGCTGAAAAATCCCCAGCTGCGGACTATTCAGGAGGTTCTTGCTGTTGAGGGCAGCCATCTCGAGACTCCCATGCGA
>CAIXKO010000648.1 GCA_903919925.1 uncultured Bacteroidota bacterium
GGTAATCCTGAAATCAACCTACCTGGCTGTGAGAGGGGCCAAGCATATTACCTTCCTTCATCGTACCCTTCGCCCCGTATTGGTGCAAAGGGCAATCTCTGTTGCCGTTATCTATTCCTGCTGGTTCCTGGTAGGCACCATTGCCTTATCTATCGCCGAACCTCATATCAATGTCATGCATCTGGTTTTCGAGGAGGTTTCAGCCCTTTCAACGGTTGGTTTGAGTATGGGAATCACTTCTTCACTGGGGGTTGCAGCTAAAAGCATTCTAATTGCATCCATGTATATTGGACGTATAGGATCTTTAACTATTATCCTGGCACTGCTCAAAAGGACCTCTTCTGTTGAGTATACTTTTTCGCACACCAATGTGCTGATCGGATAATTTACCTTTTTGCCTTATCTTAGCTTCCATGATAACCCTTCTGATTATTGAAGATGAGCGTTCCCTGATGGAATCGATGGTATCGTACCTCGAACCTGGTGGTTACCGGTGCATAACTGCAGGAACGTATCACGAAGCGCTAAAAGCAATCGACCGTTATGATTATTATTGTGTGGTTGTGGACCTTAACCTGCCCGATGGTGATGGATTGAAAATCATCAGGTTACTGAAAGAAAACCAGGCAAAATGCGGAATAATTGTTATTTCAGCGCGCGATACGCTGAGCGATAGGATTCTGGGCCTGCACACAGGGGCCGATGACTATCTTGTTAAACCGTTTGACCTGTCAGAACTCAATGCAAGAATACAATCGGTTATACGGCGAACACGTTATACCGGTCAGAATCAGGTAGTATTCAAAGATCTTCTGATTGATCCGGAGGGCAAAACCGTGCTATTTAACGGTGAACAGCTTGAACTAACACGAAAAGAGTTTGATATGCTTATGTATCTTATAACCAATAAGAATCATGTTATTACCAAGGATGCGATTGCAGAGCATATCTGGGGTGATAGCATATATGGCACCGAATACACTGAAATGGTGTATACCCACATGAAAAACCTCAGGAAAAAACTTCAGGCAAAAACCGGGGTCGATTGGATACAAACTGTTTACGGATCGGGTTATCGTGTTACCGAGGAATCATGAAGCTGCAAACTCAATCATCCATCTACCTGTCATCATTCTCATTGGTGGTTTTTGTGCTGATAGGAATAGTGTTGTATTCGCTCCTCCGGAAACTCAGCAATGATGAACTCGATGCAATTTTACGCGAGGAACAGGAGGAAATCCTCAACAATCCAGGACTTTTAACTTCCGCAAACCAAACTGGCGCGCCATTTTTCAATCGCTTGATAGCTAAGGGAATTTCAAAATATCCCGGAAATCAAGAGGTTTTCTACGATAGCACCAACATCACAAAGGAACCCGGTAAAGAATCCGCTATCCGATGCCTCAAGTTTTATAAAATTATTCATAAACAACCTGTTGAGTTCGTCCTTTTTAAGTCAAAACTTCCTTCAGAGCAATTAGTTAAACAAATCATTATTTCGATTTCGATCATTGCGATCCTATTTCTTTTAGGGATATTTCTCCTCAACAAATTTGCTTTTCAAAGAATCTGGAAAGATTTTTACAACACCATTCAGGATCTTAAAAATTATGGTCCCAAACAAAAGGCACTCAGACTGCCGGGTTCAAGAATCAACGAATTCCGGACCCTGAATGAAGAAATTGAAAAAATGACCCGACGGGTTTCCGATACGTATGACAACCTCAATAAATTCACTTCTCATACCACTCATGAAATTCAGACGCCACTAGCCGTTATTCGTCTGAAAAGTGAACTGCTCATGCAAACCTCTAACCTGAATGAGGAGCAACTGCTCCTGATCCAGTCGATTGGTGATAACAGCAGGCACCTTTCTCAGCTTAACCGCTCGCTGGCTCTTCTTTTTAAAATCGACCACCACCATTATTCTTCCACCGGCGTTTATTTACCTTCCCCAGGGATATACCGTCAGTTAGATAATCTTGCAGAACTCATTGAACTAAAAGAGCTTAAGCTGACTACAAATTTACCACCAGCGGTTACAGTCCCCATGGACCCTACTTTAGGAGACATGCTCGTTTACAATTTGGTTAAAAACGCTATCGTGCACAACCTTCAAGGGGGGGTATTGGAGATTAATCTGCAGCCGGGAGTGCTGAAAGTTGTTAACAGCGGCCCTGAACTCCTGCACCCGGCTGACTACTACTTTTCTGAATTCATTAAAGGCAGGGATTCCAAAGGATTAGGTCTGGGATTAGCCCTCGTAAGAAAAATAGCTGATGTATCCGGATTATCGGTAAAATACACTTTCAACTCATTTTTTCATCAGTTTGAGGTGCACTGGTCCGAAAAAAACATCAATTCTCTCTAAATCTTCAGTATTTCTTCAGAATTGCCCCCTATTTTTGACACGTTGATTTGAAAATAGTATTTGTTGATAGTTTGCGGGAAGGCGAAATGGTCCAATGGTCATTTCGCCTTTCTGCATTAAAAGTTGTTCATATCGATGTTAACAACTCTTCCACCCCCCTCCCAACTCCCTTTTGTATATTTGCTCGCTCATGTCAAAAGAACTGGTAGAATCCTATTCCGAAGAGTCGATTAAGACACTTGAACCGAAAGAACATATTCGGCTAAGGCCTGGTATGTACATCGGGAAACTGGGCGACGGATCGGCCCACGACGATGGTATTTATGTTCTCCTTAAAGAAGTTATCGATAATTCTATCGATGAATTTATGATGGGAAACGGAAAATCCCTGGAGATTTCAATCGATGATAAACTTGTTCGTATCCGTGACCATGGTCGTGGAATTCCACTGGGCAAGTTGGTTGATGCGGTGGCAAAAATGAATACCGGGGCAAAGTACGATTCAAAAGTTTTCAAGAAATCTGTCGGACTCAATGGTGTTGGGCTCAAAGCTGTTAATGCCCTCTCCAGCGAGTTCATGATCCGTTCTTATCGCGAGGGCCAGTTTAAAGAGGCCTTTTTCAATAAAGGTACGCTCATCGAGGAAAAAGATCTGCAGCCAACA
>CAIXKO010000649.1 GCA_903919925.1 uncultured Bacteroidota bacterium
GTTCCGGAAGTGTTGCCGTCGAGCACAAAAATATTTTGCTCAGCACCGGCAATTCCTCCCCGCGAATAGGTCATCAGGTTGGCATCTGCATCGGCAGTTATCAGATTTACCAGGTTTTTATAGGCCATCGCGCCATTGCCCAACCTGGCAAAGTAACAGACGGAGTTCCCCGCACTCCATTCAACATCTTCCCAATTCGGGTCCTGCATCCTGATTTGCAAAGATCTTTCTGCGGCCCTGGCCAGCTCGGGTGTACTGCGCGGAGTGATCCGGGCAAGCGGAAATAGTCCAACCAAATGGCTGGTATGCCGGTGATTGGTTATGCCTCCGTCATCTTTATTGAGCCATTCCTGTATCTGACCGTTGAACCCGATTTTGTAAGGGGGCAATTTGGCCAGTGCCTGTTCCAAACGCACCTTGAATTCAGCATCCTTGCCAAGTGTTTTGCATGACCCGATACAGTTAGAGAAAAGATCATAAATTAGCGTTAGGTCATGAGTGGCACCTGGTTCCGTTTCGCCACCCATCTCAGGGGATACTGATGGACCAGTTATCAGGTATCCTGTTTTGGGATCGGCAAACAGATATTCGAGAAAGAACTCAGCCGCTCCTTTGAGCACCGGATATGCCGTTTTTGCTAGAAATTCTTTGTCGCCAGTAAAAATATAATGTTCCCAAAGGTGACTGGCTATCCAAATTCCCCCGGTAACATGCAAGCCCCATCCGCCGCCCCAGCCGGGAGCGGTGAAGCCCCAGGCGTTGGTTACCACGTGGCAAACCCACCCTTTATCGATCCCATAAGAGTTTATGGCGGTGCGGTGACCGGGTTCCTGCAAAGTTTCGATAAACCGGAAAAGCGGCCATCCGCATTCACTCAGGTTGGTAGTTTCAGTAGGCCAATAGTTTTGCTCGGTATTAATATCCAGGTGAAAATCACAGGTCCATCCCATATCCGCGGCAAGATGATCGTTCCAGATACCCTGAAGGTGCATCGGCAAGGGAGAATCCTCGCGCGAACCGGCGATAACCAGGTAACGTCCATATTGAAAGAACAAAGCCTCCATGGCAGGGTCCTCTTTACCGTTGGCCATTGCCTTCCAGCGGATGTCAGTTGGCTGGCCAGGGACCGGTGCCGGTCCCAGATCCAGCGTTACACGTCTGAAAAGTGCCTGGTGATCAGCAATGTGATCCCTTTTGATTTTTGTCCAGCCCTTTACCTTTGCATCATTAATCTGCCTATCGCAAATGATGCCAGGATCGGTGCCTGTGAAATCCGTATTCAGTGAAATCAGGATGGTAACAGTATCAGCCCCTTTGACTATCAGGCAATCATTTTTGGCTGAAACCGTGCCCCCGATATTCAAAATCCGGCATCGGGCCTGGAAATTCACACCACAGGTTCCATCGCTGTGCTTTTTCTCAACCGCTTTCCCTTTGATCAGCAGTATTCCTGTGTCTTCAGACTTGACCATATCAGGAAGATTACCTCCATCATACCTTAAAGTAAAATCGATCGATCCGTGTTTATCCGCTTCCAGGCGAATGGCAATGATGCCGTCAGGATGACTGGCAATTACCTCCCGGCTGAAGCGAACACCTCCGGCAGTGAACGCCACTGTTGCCATAGCCTGATCAAGGTCAAGCTCACGGCGGTAATCCTGCACAGGCTCTTTGATACCCCCCTGAACCAGCAACAAGTCACCAGCCGGCAAATTGGTGCCGTAATTCAACCTTCTGCCCAGTAACTTGCCAATCAGAGGCTGTGATTCCTCATACTTTTGCGCACTGAAAAGTTCCCTAATTTTCCTGAATGTTTCCGCCGATTCCGGGTTCTCATGCTGATCCGACTGCGCACCTGACCATAAGGTGGTTTCATTCAGGGCGATGCGCTCTGTTTTCACCCCGCCAAATACCATAGCTCCAAGGCGCCCGTTGCCAAGCGGCAAAGCCTCCAGCCAACGTTCTGCTGGTTGGAGGTACCATAATTTCAATGGGTCATCCACATTTTCACCAATCAGGCCAGCATGATCCTTACCTTGAATTACCTGATCCCCGATACCTGGCACCGTTGTTAAAAATAACAGGGAAATCGAAATCAGGAGGGTTAATAACTTCATATTCATTATTCTTTTTTCCTGTATATGTCTAAGTTTCGATGGGCTGCACCCATCGCTGATATATTACGCTCTTCGGGCTTTGTGGAATAACCGGTCTTATATAACTGGCCTTTAAAGTACCCACCCCAACCCCTCCCTGAAAAAGGGAGGGCTTGGGGCAACATGGCGACATGCTGGCCTCTAACGGTTGCCTTTAACCAGCAGAAAAGGCTCCATCAGCCCGTAATCGTTCAGGTAATAGTCCGATCCTGACGGTTGCGTTGCCGGTGCTTTGATCCACGAATGCGGACCAATGATCCAATCATCCCTGTTATCGTGGAAAGGACCAAAAGTGTTTTTGAGACTTCCGGTTACCACCACCGAAATTTCGTTTTTGCCCTGTTCCAGCAATCCCGTCACATCTAATTCATTAGGCTGCCAGGCTATGATGCCGGCCACCTTGCCGTTTACCAGCACCTCAGCCACCGTTCCTTTCCATTCACGGAGCTTCACTTTAAAAATAGATCCTGCTTCCTTTTGTACCTCAAAAATCGAGGAATAAGCCACCTTGCCGGGATAGAAAGGCA
>CAIXKO010000650.1 GCA_903919925.1 uncultured Bacteroidota bacterium
CCGGCTGATTGATGACAATGGAATTGATTTCAGGCTCCAATGCTTACCCGATAATGAGTATGGAACCCTGGTTATCCCAATTGGTTTGGATTGCAAGGCTGGCGGAACGGTGACTTTTTCGGCCAAACTGGTTGAACTGCCCGGTACTTGCAATCCGTATCTCGAAGATAAGCAAACCGGAGTGGTTACTGATTTCAGCGTTGAAGGTGCCCTGTATGCCGCCACACTTGCACCGGACAGTAAAGGAATTGGCAGGTTTTATCTATACACCAGTATACCAGGCACGGGAATTCCGGAAGTGGATAATTCGCCGCTGCTCATTTTTGCTGTTAACCGCGAAATCCATATCGAAGGCCTGGTGGGTGCCAATGCTACCGGTTATTTATATGATATGTCGGGCAAAGCAGTTGGTAATTACCACTTGCTGTCCAACACCGTTAATATTATCAATGAGGATCGGGTAGCGGCAGGAGCCTACCTGATGGTTGTGCAGGATGGAGAGAAACGTTTTTCGAAAAAGCTGGTATTGAACTAATTAAAAATCACGATATGAAAACAGATGAAACGGGAAAAATGGTAAAATCGGATAGTACGATAATAACAAATTGCACGGAAATCCGGGATAATGGGATTACGCGCAAGGAAGCATTGCAAAAGGCTGGTAAATATGCAGCTTTTACCGCAGCAGCAGCAGTTCTGTTGCTAGCGCCAAAGAAAGCTATGGCGTATTCCGCTCCAACTGATCTCGGCTCAGGTGGTGCTGGCTGGGGTAGCAGCTCAGGTGGTGGCGTTCCGGGTGCTTCCGGCGGTGGCATTGGCTCCAATTCTCCATTTTCCAGACCCGAGTCCACCTCAAACTCATCGGGCCTTCGCGATTCGCCATGGAAGTAGGCCTTTAATTATGAGCCCCGTTTATCGTGTTGAATGATTAGGAAAGTACATCCATGTGCAATAATTCTTATCCAAAGCCACGATATTAATTTTGGTGGTCGCTCAATTTAAGTTATTCAGCATCCGGTTTGTATTTAAGCATAAAATCAGATTTTTGCTAACTTTGATTTTTGTAAAAGTTTGCCATGAAAGCACGATTATGGCTGCCGTTCCTTCTTTTTGCCATATCTGCTTGTGATCCAAAGGATCATGGTACAACAGCTCCCGTTGCTTCGTTTAAAATAATACCCGGACAGGGCGCTACAACAGACACGTTCCGGTTCGATGCCGTATCCACCGTTGGCGGGGGCCGCTCAAAGGTATATTATCGATGGGATTGGAACAACGATGGAATCTGGGATAACGAATACACACAGATTCCCGTTACGAACCACCGTTTTTACCAGCCTGGCCAATACCGGCCCCTGATAGGTATCATCAATTCAGAAGGGCTCACTGACACTCTTTCGGTGCCGGTGATGATTGTCCAGGGTTTTTCACCACCACATCCGTATTTTACTATTACCCCCGATACCGGAAACATCAGGACCCGATTTGTATTTGATGCTTCAGGAACAAGGGACGACGAAGATTCGCTCCACCAATTACGGTTTTTGTGGGATTATACCAATAGTGGATCCTGGGATGGTCCAATTTCGTCAAATCCTTTTGCTCATCATATTTTTCAAGATACCGGAAAATTCGAAGTCGTACTGGAGGCAATCGATCCAGGGAATTTGCGCCGGAAATTAACCAAAACGGTTTGGGTAACCAATATTAATACCAGGCTGATTGCCGATTTCAAATGGACCCCGGACTATGGAACCACTACAACAAAATTCACACTTGATGCCTCAGCTTCACAGAATCCTGATACTCCACAGGCAGTGTTTCGCTATTCCTGGAAACTGCCACCCGATTATACCTGGACGGAATGGACCGATAAGCCTGACACTACTATCTATTTTCAACGGGAAGCTGAATATGACCTGGAACTCAGGGTAAAGGATACCGCCAGCCTGATCAATTATTGCAAAAAGACTATCACTATTTATCACCAAAATCTCCCCCCGGATCCAAAATTTATTATTGGTTGCCGTCGGGGAAATACCAGAACGCAGTTCTTTTTCAATTCCTGGCCAACCCTGGATCAGGAGTCCCTGCCTACCACCCTGGAAGTGCGTTGGGACTTTGATGGCGATGAGCGCTGGGATACGGAATTTTCGAAGGATCGGAGTAATTACCATAGCTATCCTGAACCGGGGACGTATAAGGTTTACTTGGAGGCTCGCGACCCTGAAGGGCTATCGGATACCACTGCTCAGTTTGTTGAAGTAACCAAATGGACAAATGAAACCGGGTTGATTTTTGACCAGCGGGACGGGCAGTATTACGGAACGGTAAAAATAGGCACTCAGTGGTGGATGAGCCAAAACCTGAATTTTGTCCCTTATGATTATAATAAAGATCAAGTCAGGAAGTGGTGCTATAAGCGATGGGATTATGATCCGGTTGACTGGTGTGATATTATGGGAGGATTGTACAACTGCTACCATGCCACACGCGAGGACTGGTACGGCGAGGTAAGGGGTATTTGCCCGGCGGGCTGGCATATGCCTTCACGTAAGGAATGGGAAATCCTGATAAATAACATTGGAGGTTGGGATCAGGCCGAGAGATTGCTGCCAGGAGGTAATACCGACTTTAATGCTTTATACGCGGGGTTTGCTGAATTAAAATTAGATACCAGAGGAATCGAGTTTATGTCCTATCAATGGCTTAATTATGCCACTTATTTCTGGTCGTTTAATAAGATGTCCGATCCAAATGCTCCCAATGCCTGGAACCTCACCCTAATCAGTGGTGAAAAAAAATTCTTTCCCGGTTGGTCTTCGATGAATTCCTTTTATTCTGTAAGATGTGTGAAAAATGAACAGTGAATTTATTCATAAATTCACAATTGATGGAATGGGTAAATTCAATTGGGACTAACTAAGTACTTGAATTAAAACACGCTGTCCGTAAAGTTTTATAACAAACCCAACCATCAGAATTTGCAACCCTTGCAAGTTTTGATGATCTATTCTTTATCTTCGCACGATAACTAATTAAATGGATAAGTTTTTTAATATTTTTGAAATTGACGAGGAATTGGTCAATAATCTCTTTAGCAGGCCATTTGAGGGACCTCACTTTCATGACTATGATGAGATTATCATACTTACTCAGGGAAGTATGAAGCATTATATTGATTTTAATGAAGAAGAAGTGATCGCTCCTTTTGCCTGTTATATATCAACGGGTAAAATGCACCGGATTTTGCCACAAAAGGATTTTCGGGGTTGGGTAGTCAATTATAAAATTGAATTTATTCCCGATTCAAAGCTGAATATATATTCGAATTTTTTTACCAGCACTAATGCCAGTCTATCTACCGGTCATTGCCTTAACCGCTTAGTAAGCTTATGTGAAATCATTAATGCCGAATACCATCATGAATTCTCTGATTATCATACCATCCGCTATTTGTTGAATGGATTGATATCGATGATTTATACTGAGCGGAAACGTAATGTGCCTGTTGCCGGCAATATCAGGGATGCTCAATATAATACATTTCATAATTTTCTGAAGCTGGTGGAGGAATATTATCGACGGGATGAGGGAGTTGAATTTTATGCGGGGAAGTTGAATATGTCGGCCAGGAACCTGAACATTATTTGCAAAAACAACTTTCAGAAAAGTGTATCGGAGATTATTGAAACGCGTAAGCTGGTTGAAGCAAAGCACATGCTTATCCATACCGATAAAACTGTATCAGAAATCGGATTTGAGTTGGGGTATAATGAAAAGTCCTATTTCACACGCGTGTTCCATAACAAAATGGATATTACCCCGTCGCGCTTCCGGGAGATGGTCCGAAGCCTTTTGTCCTAAAAGTACCACAAGTTTTCCAAAAACTGTAACCGATAGCGGGAGAAAAGGCTGCTACTTTGCACTCATTAATAATGAATATAAAATAACAAAAGATGAGCGCAAAAGAAGTAACAAAATGGACGATTGATCAATCGCACAGCAAAATCGGGTTTAAGGTTAAACATCTTATGATATCCAACGTTCGTGGTGATTTTAAGGAATTTGAAGGCACGGTAACTACTGAGGGAGATGATCTTTCTACTGCGGTTGTATCGTTTTCTCTCAACGCTGCTTCCATTTTCACCGAAGTAGCCGACAGAGATGCACACTTGAAAAGTGCCGATTTTTTTGAAGTGGAAAAATATCCGAAAATCACCTTTGAAGGATCAGGGTTAAAGGATCTGGGTGACGACATGTATGACCTTACCGGAATCCTTACCATTAAAGAAGTTTCTCGTAATATCACTTTATCAGTTGAATATGGCGGAGTGATGACAGATCCCTGGGGTAATGTAAAAGCTGGATTCTCAATCACGGGAAAAATGAACAGGAAAGACTGGGGCCTTACCTGGAACGCAGCACTGGAGGCAGGAGGAGTTTTAGTTAGTGAGGAAGTAAAGATTAACTGTGACATAGAATTAGCAAAAGTTGCAAGCTAATTGCTTGATTTAATAGCTTTTTTAATTGTGAAAAATCATTAACCTAAAGCTGGTTAATGATTTTTTTTATCCCCTTCGGATTTATTATTTTATATGATTGTCCGTAATGATTAACCAAAACGTAAATAGGTTACGTTCGACCGAAGTAGCTTCGTATCAAAATAAAGAATATGAAGCTTATAGATTTTTCCAAACAGTTCCCGGACGAGCAATCTTGCAGAGATTATTTTCG
>CAIXKO010000651.1 GCA_903919925.1 uncultured Bacteroidota bacterium
ATCAGATTATTCCCGATCGCCCGGAAGTTAGTTTCCGCCAGCTCATCTGCTTTGAATTATCCGTTTGGGCTGGCGATCAGAATCTGAGAAATTATACGGAATTCGGAATAAAATTCAATGATAACCGAAAACAGCTATTCACCAATATTAATAATGGAATCGGCTTTTTTGGAGCTTGTAGCCACGCCGATTGTACCGGCGTCCTGCCCGATCAGGACTTTTTAGATTCACTGCCTCACTACTACCGTACATCAAGGCTGAAATTTCTGAATTCACTTTACGAAACCAGCCTTCCGTCGGTTCATCGGCCAAACGATTCTTTCATATCAATAATCCGGGAGATCAGAAATGAGCAGTAGGCCCTTTTATAATCCACTATATAATATTATATTGTTTCTGGTCGGGCTTATTCTAACGATACCCGGCTATTCTCAAACCAACCTGTCAAACATCCGGGGTGAATTAAAAGGATATGTTTATGAGCAGGAAACGGGATTCGTTATCCCTCTTGCCACCGTTGCCTTGCTCGAAACCACACTTGGTTCCGTTACCAATGAATATGGGTTTTATCTGGTGAGGAAAATTCCGGTCGGGAAATACACCATGGTAGTCAGATGCGTTGGTTATGAAGAGGCGAGATTCACTATCAATATCTCCTCTGAACAGCCGGAAAGCCAGGTGGTGAAGTTGGCAAAGAAGAGCTTTGAGCTGGAAGCAGCTACCATTACCGCTGGCCGTAAACGATGGGAGCGAATGACTCCGGTTGGTACCCAGCGGTTGACCGTGGAATCCATGAAAAATACGCCATCCCTGGGCGTGCAAAGTGATCTGGCCCAGGTTCTTCAAACATTGCCGGGGGTGATTTTTACCGGCGATAGGGGAGGGCAGCTGTTTGTCAGAGGAGGTGCCCCAATCCACAATAAAGTCATCATGGATGGAATGACCATCATAAATCCTTTCCATTCTATCGGATTCATATCGGTTTTTGATACCGAAATCCTTCAGAGCGTCGATGTTTACTCAGCTGCCTATGGTGCTCAGTACGGAGGCCGGGTGTCATCGATAATGGATATTCGCACACGGCCAGGCAACCGAACCAGCTTCAGGGGCACGGCCAGCCAGTCCAATATCGGTTATGGGTTGCTACTGGAAGGCCCTTTGAAAAAAATGACCGATTCAACTAACGGATCAATCTCCTATATTCTTTCAACAAAAGGTTCCATCCTGCGGTCATCGGCTCCTGTCCTCTATCCGTGGCTCGATTCGCTTGGACTTCCGTATCGGTATAACGATTTTTATGGGAAAGTATCCTTCATGGAGAAAAACGGGAACCAGTTTGATGTTTTTGGACTCCATTATTCCGATGCGGTGATTTATAAAAGTGCGATTCGCTCGCAATGGAACACCACCGGAGGAGGATTCGGATTCATTATTTCGCCAGCTCAAAGTAATACCTTGTTTATTAATAGATTGGCCCTGAGCCGATACGCTGCTCAGTATGGTGATCCTTCCAGTTCACCCAAAAGTACGATTTACGATAACCTCGATATGAGTATCAAGGGGATCCATATCCTCGACCGGTTTGAACTCACCTGGGCCGCCGAGTTTACAACCGTTCATACCATGTATTCCTATACCCGATTCGACGAGATGCATATCAGGGATGATATGTATACCAGCGATGGAATCGTGCTTTTTCAAACCAAAATATTGTGGCCCAAGTGGATACTCGAGCCTGGGCTACATCTGAGAATCTATTCCGCCATTTTCACCCTTTATCCCGAGCCCCGTATCAAAGCCAGATATAACATCTCCAAAAATCTGAGCTTAAATCTTGCCGCCGGACTATACTCACAGAATCTGTCATCAACTTCTTCGGAACAGGATGTGGTTTCTGTTTTTCAGGGATTTTATACCGGTATCGATGCGGTAGAGAAGTATTATCGGGGCCTGCGCATTTATAAACCAACCCAGCAAGCCTGGCATGCGGTGGCTGGTTTGAGCTGGTTTGATCAGAAAAATCTAAAATTATCTGCCGAAATTTATGTCAAGGATTTTTATCGTCTCATCAATTATAACCAACACCAGGTCTACCGCTATCTGGGATTTGATCCTGACTTTCCGGAATATCTGTCGGCTCCTTATATATATGAAACAGGCTGGGCATACGGTATCGATTTTCTGCTCGATTATAATGTGGCTAATTACTCGGTTTGGCTAGCGTATTCTTTTGCGTATGTTACCCGGCAGGATGAGTTTGCCGCATACGTTCCGCATTTCGATCGACGACATAACCTTAACCTGCTGGGGAGTTACCGTTTCGGAAAAAACCGGAGCTGGATAGCCAGAGCCAGGTGGCAATTTGGATCGGGGTTTCCTTTTACCCAATCCGCTGGCTTCTATGAGGAGTTCAAATCCGAAGATGGCACTTTCTGGATCGATCCCTGGTCGGAAGGTGATCTGGCCATTCTTTACGGACCGATAAACGAGGGTAGGCTTCCGGCCTATCACCGGCTCGATCTGTCGGTTAACCGTGCCTGGAAATTTCCGTCCGGTCAGCAAATCGAGCTGGGCGCCAGTATATTGAATGTTTATAATCGAAAAAATGTATTCTATTTTGATCGTATATCCCAAACCCGCGTAAACCAGCTGCCCATCATGCCTTCTCTCGGTATCGTATTCAAATTCTAAAATAAAAGCCGGAGAATAATCCCCCGGCTTTTTATTCATCTTATTCTGATTCAGAAATGAATCTGAATTCCAGCTTCCTGTATATTATTGTACAATAAGCTTTTGTACACGCAATTCCTGGCCATTGTTAATCGTTACAAAGTACATCCCTTTCGATAACTCACTGGATATGTTTTCTTTGTGGTTGATAGCTTTGGCAACTTTATTCTGATATAAAACCTGTCCCTGAATACTGGTTAAAGTGATCACAAAGTCCGATGCCACTTCGTTAGTGATTTCAACGGTAAAGGCCCCTGATGTTGGATTCGGATAAACCCGGAACCCGGATGCCAGAAGGGTGGAAGGAAATCCTGTTGTTTTGCCACTGTTATAGGTGTCATTCAATACGTTCCAATACCGTACGGTGTACTTACGGTTTGCACCGCCAGCTGGATATTCCGATGTGTTCCAATCGCCGTTAATGCGATATTTATACTCAATGATCTTGCTGACAGGTAATCCGCCTATGGTGATCGAGTAGATACCATCTCCATCAGGATCAACCAGATGGTCGGAACCGGTCCAATTGTTAAATGATCCTGCAACATCCACAAAGTCGGTGCCCGGTTTAAATTCGCCACTGACAATATGCTTGGTCATATCGACATTAAAAGTTACAGGCGATTCCGTTGGGCCCCCTGCTGAATTTAGGTTTAACCCCAGTAGCGGCAATTTATCGGAACCATACCAGGTGGTAACCGCCCCTAAATAAATTAAACTGTAGCCGGTAAATTCAGCGCGGTCGTTCATGTCCCAACCCAGCCGCATGCCTACCGCACCATTATCGGCCCACGCTCTCCAGGCAGCATAGTATTCGCCGGGTTCCAGGAATTCCGATTCCCCATCTTTTATCAATGGTAATGTTATCCAGCCTAATTTGCTGGAATCCATCATAATAACATCAGACGTGATCAATTCAGCAAAGGTGTCATCCTCCGGCATATATTTTAATAGCACAAACTGAAACGTGGGATTTATCGATGGGGTAAAAGAATATACGAATGCCGATATCGAATTGACCTCACAAGCCGACTGTATGTCATATCGGACAGCCAGAAAATCACCGGCAGTATTTCCATCTGCCCAAACTCCGGTATAGGTCCCCGATTCAGCCGACATATCAGAACGTTGGAAAAGCGAATCATTTACCGTAAAGGAGTATGTTGCCGTGTTGTTTACCGGTTTATCCTCACCGTTAGCACTCGCGGCGGTAATGTTAAAACGGTAATCACCATATCCGTCCGGACTAAATTGGTCTGCAACCTCCAATGTATCTCTTTCAATAGTCCAGATAGTTGATTCCGGTGAGTTACCAGTGAATACTTCTGAACCGTTTTTTAAAACCTGAACCTTCACTTTGGCATCTTCTGCATCATCGACACCACTGTTCAGTAACGCTCCCTTGAACCGGTAGTCACCGATTTTTCCGGCAACCGGGGAATTCATCCCCATCTGTGAAATCGGAATAAAATTGGTATGCCCTATCGGGTTGTCAAACCCAAAGTTAACTTCCGGCCAGGAGTCCTCCAGTACCAAATCGTTTTTATAAGCCTCACTTAGGGTCAAATCATCTATGGCCCAGAAATAGGAAGGTACCTCATGAAAATAAATCTTGATTCTGACATTGGCCATTCCGGCAGCCACATCCGAAATATTAATTTCCGGCGAACGGTATTTTAGTGGGGTAAAGGTGTTATGCCCAATGCCATAGCTAACATCGTAGGCAGCCCAGTGCCCGCCGTCATCATTGGTAACCATCAGCTCAAGGTGGCCGGTATTGTTGTTCTCACAGCAAAAACGATAGTACTGGTTTATTTTGAGTACCACCGATGATGCTCCTGAACAATTGATCGATGAAGTCATAATATAGGTGTCTGATGGATTATCCGTTGCAATACCATCGCGATAGTTGTAAGCATCCATCGGAACAGCTATAAAACCATCCGCTGGCGATAAAAACCAAGAAGGAGCCTTTTCATTTGTCCAACGTCCTTTAATTGAATCCTTTACCCACACCCAGAGATTTCCTAAATCGGAATTGTCCTTGATTTCCCATCCTTCTGGTAAGGTCCATCCTCTGGGATCAGCCGGATTCGCCCAATCAAAGGTGGATTGCCAGATTATATCACCCCCTCCTTTGGTGTGAGGCGATATAACCTGCCCGCTTTCATTTGCCAGATTCGTTTTTTCTCCGACAGCTTGTCGGAGCACTTGCGCAAAGCCTGCCGCACTTAGCAAGCATAGCGCCATCAACAGGTAAACTTTTTTCATGACTTTTTGATTTTATTTGGTTTTCAATAGTAAAGTTAATCATCAAAAAGCACGGAAAATCATGAAACTCGTTGGAATGCAGTTATTTGCATAAATGAGCATGCTTGCTTTGTGACCGCCTTAAATCATTTCATAAAAAGAGGGGGCTCACCTGCCGGCAAGCCCCCTCTTAATATTAATTTATGCAGAGAATTCTCTATTCTACAACAACCTTCTGTACTTTAATTTCTTTTCCATTATTAACACTCAGGAAATACATCCCTTTTGGAAGATCTTTTCCAATAGTTTCCTGATGATTAGTCACGTTGGTTACCAGGTTCTGATAAATAACCTGACCCGAAATATTGGTCAGCTTGATTACAAGATCAGTAGCTTCTGTATTGGAAACAGTTACGTTAAACGAACCAGAGTTAGGATTTGGATAAACAAGGAATGAACTGGTTAAGCTTCCCGTATTTAAACCGGAAGAAGCCTCATTGAACATGTCATTCCTGATATTCCAATACTTCAGGGTCAACTTGCGGGTAGCAAAGGTTTCAGGAACACTGTTGATGCTGTATTTGTAGTCAATAGCCGCATTATAAGGAAGATTCTGCACCGCATAAGTGTAAATCCCGTCGCCGTCGGTATCAGTCATATTAACCTTTTTGCTCCAGATGGGTACTAACCCGGTTACTTTAACCGTATCAGTTCCCGGAATAAAAGTTCCGGCAGTAATCTGTTTTGCCATGTCAACATTTAAAATAAACACCGGACGTCCATAATTATAGGTGTCATTAAAAACATTGAAATAACCTACCCTGGCAATCCTGTTCGGATTGGTTGTCATAGGATACTCTTCAGATTTTGAATTGATGCTGTATTTGTAGTTAAGATCTCCGGCAACAGTAAGATTATCAACAGTTGCAGTGTAAAATCCGTCACCGTCAGTATCCGTCATAGCGATAGTCGTATTCCAGGTTGGGGTAACGCCGCTTACATTAACCAGGTCGGTTCCCGGATTAAATTCGCCGGCTTTAATAAACAAGTTCATGTCAACATTAAAAGTAACCGGAGCCTGTGTTGGAGCACCTGAAGAATTGATGTTGAATCCAACCATATTCAGGTTGCCAGTTGACCACCATGCACCGCCAACACTATGATACATAAGCGTAAAGTCTGGCTTTGTTGTCATGTCATAACCTACGCTCATACCATTGGATCCGTTGGTTGGATCACCCGGATCAGTTGCCCACATTCTTACCATCGTTGCATACCTGCCCACAGTAAGGAATTCAGTTTCACCGTCTTTGGTTAACGGCAGAGTTACATAGGTGCCAATCATGCTGGCATCAACATCAACAACTTCGGAGGTCATCCACTCTTCACGTACACCGTCAATTTCTTTAATCAGAACATATTGGAACGATGGAGTCCTCGATGCGGTATAGCTTCTGATATAGGCGGTAATAGAATTAATTTCACATGGAGCGTAAATGTCATAAACCACACCGGTCATGTCGCCTGCATTATCGCCACCTTGCCAGCCACCTGTGTTAGCTCCGGCTTCTGCTGAAAAGTCGGCACGGTGTGCGAGCGTATCAGTAACGGTAAAGCGCATAACTCCTTTATTGTTAACCGGTACTGCATCTGTACTTGCACTAACAACTTCGTAATTAAATTGATAGTCACCATAATCACTGGCCTGGAAAGGTGCAACAATCTCCGCAGTGTCGCGTTCAAGAGTCCAAATGGAACCTGGAACTGATGCGTCAGCTAAAATTTCAGTGCCATTCTTTAATCCTTTCAATGAAAGTTTGGTGTCTTCTGAATCCTGGTTACCACGGTTCAATAAAGCCGCTCTGAAGTAATTACCGCCAACGGTGCCGGAAGTTCCTCCGGCCATGCCCATCTGGCTTAGCGGCCAGTAATTGATTTGCCCAACCGTTTCGCCACCACCGCCGTCAAAACCCATCCAGTAGTCTTCCAAAACGAGGTCATTATCATATCCCTGAACTAATTTCAAATCGTCAACCATCCAGTAGTAATACATGCTTCCACCATGAAAATTGAAGCGAATTTGCACATTGGGTGATCCAACGGCAACATCGGAAATGTTGAGCTCAACATTGCGAAACCGCTCGGGCGTTGAATTATTTGCAGCAATATTATACTGACAATCATAGGTAGCCCAATGAATACCGTCATCAATGGTAACCTGCATCTCCAGGTTACCTAAGGTCGAGCCTAAACAGCAAAGGTTCCAGGCTTGGGTGAATTTTACAACAACCGACGATACTGCAGAGCAGTCAATCTTTGGGGTCATAATGTAGGAATCAGCTGCTACGTCACCGCCTGGATCCCGGTCGTTGTAAGCCTGCATAGGCAAAACAAGAAACCCGTCAGCTTTTGTTGCCATATAGGAAGGAGCAATCAGAGTGGAAGAAGTTCCCCACTTAATGGTATCGTTGGCCCACATCCATGGATTTCCCAGGTCGCTAACATCCACAATCGTCCATCCGGCAGGTAATGACCAACCCCGCTCCACCGATGCATCTGCCCAGTTGAATGAGGTTTGCCAGATAACATCTCCTCCACCTTTTACCTGGTTGGAGCCAGAGTTCTGGTCAGCAATGGGTTCTAATTTCATCGGCGCATATTGAGCCTTACGGACTACCTGCCCAAAGGATACAGCCATCACACACATGAGTACAATTAACAGAGTAAATCTTTTCATAATAAATTTTAATAAAGTCCTGGTAAATGTACCCGTTAAAACCCGCGTAAACACTAATATTCCGGGGATCTGTCATGCATTGCATATACGGGTGGTATCAGGGCATATATGGGTGGATCCGGACGTAAATAAAAAGGCCGGGGAATTTTCCCCGGCCTTTTACATATTGATAAACTCTTTGTTATCCCGGCAGAAACCGGAATACGTTGCTTTAATCAGAATTTAAATTATTGTACAATAACCTTTTGTACCTTAACTTCTTTTCCATTATTAATACTCAGGAAATACATGCCTTTCGACAAATCGTTCCCTATGGTTTCCTGATGGGTTAAAACACCTTTAACTGTGTTCTGGTAAACAACCTGACCATTAATGTTGGTCAACGTTATTACGAAATCAGTAGCTTCGGTATTGGTAACAGAAACGTTAAAGGAACCTGTGCTTGGATTTGGATAAACAAGGAATGAACTGGTCAGATTCTCTGGATTTACACCTGATGAAGCTTCGTTGAATACATCATTCCTGATATTCCAGTATTTTAAGGTCACCTTGCGGGTAGCAAAGGTTTCAGGAACACTGTTGATGCTGTATTTGTAATCGATAGCAGCATTATAAGGCATACCCTGTACAGCATAAGTGTAAATACCGTCGCCGTCAGTATCAGTCATGTTAACCTTCTTGGGCCAGATTGGCACTAAACCGGTTACTTTAACCGTGTCAGTTCCCGGAATGAAAGTTCCGGCAGTAATCTGTTTATTCATGTCAACATTTAAAATGAACACCGGACGTGCATAATTATAGACGTCATTAAAAACATTGAAATATCCTACTCTGGCAATCCTGTTCGGATTGGTAGCCATAGGATACTCTTCAAGTTTCGAATTGATACTGTACTTGTAGTTAAGATCTCCGGCAACAGTAAGGTTGTCAACAGTTGCAGTGTAAATACCATCGCCGTCAGCATCCGCCATGGCAACAGTAGCATTCCAGGTTGGAGTAGCTCCGGTAACATTGACCAGGTCGGTTCCCGGATTAAACTCGCCGGCTTTAATAAACAGGTTCATGTCAACATTAAAGGTAACCGATGATTTGGTTGGAGCTCCTGTTTGATTGATTACAATGCCAATTTGGTTTAGCTTATCAATTGACCACCAGGTGGCTGCAACATTTCTCCATAAAAATGAATAAGACCCAGACCATTTTGTATCTGTATCCCAACCTACCGATATCCCGTTGGTACCGTCAGCGTCTCCATCAGCGGTTCCCCACATTCTTACGTTTGCAATGTAGAATCCGGGAGTCAGGAATTCAGTTTCCCCGTCTTTTACAACAGGAAGATTTTGCCAGGTCCAAACCATGTCCGCTGTAGCGTCAACCAAATCAGTGTTAATCAATTCTACATATTCATCGCCTTCTGCCATATACTTAAACAGGGAGAATTGGAATTGTGGATTTTGTGATGTGGTAACGCCGGCAATTCTTGCATAAATGGAGTTGATCTCACATGGAGCAGTAAGGTCATACCCAACTCCAACCATGTCTCCTCCGTTACCGCCGCCAACCCAGCCTCCACCGTTTGATGATGCTTCTGAGGTAAAATCGGCCCGGTGATATAAGGTATCGTTCACTGTAAAGTAAACATTACTAGTATTGTTCTTAGGCGATTCGTCAGTAACATCACCTACTGCGGTATATTTGAATTGATAATCGCCATAATCAGTTGCCAGGAATGGATCGGTAAGGGTTAAAGTATCCCGTTCCAGGGTCCACAAAGCCTTTGCTGGTGAATTTTGATTCAATATCTCGGTTCCGTTACGGAATATCTGCATGTTAAGTTTTTGATCTTCCTGATCCTGTTTTCCCATATTCAGGATACCACCCCTGAATTTGTACTCACCAATTTTAGCCCCATTTTCATCGGTCATGCCCATTTGTGACAGAGGCCAGTAATTGATGTTTCCAACCGGATCAACGGCTCCAACATTTGCATCTGCCCAATAGTCTTCCAACGCAAGGTTGTTATCATAAGCTTCGGCCAACTGAAGGTCGTCAATCATCCAAAAATAATACTTCGGACCTTGCATGTAAAACCTTATTTGAACGTTCGGCAAGTTAGCAGCTACGTCCGAAATGTTGAATTCAATAGACTGATACCGGAGAGGGGTAATCTTGTTGGCACCCATTCCAAAGCGGCAGTCGTAAGTAGCCCAGTGAACTCCGTTATCATTGGTTACCTGAAGCATCAAAAGAAATGTTTCATTGCAGCAAAGACGGAAATACTGGTTGAATTTCACAACAACCGACGATTTTGAAGAGCAATCAATCGGAGGAGTAGTAATGTGAGTGTTCATCTCTGAAGTAACCGTGATCCCGTCCCTGTTATTATACGGGTCGGCAGGAACCAGGATGTAACCATCATCGCGTGAAACAAAGTGACTGGGAGCCGTTTGTGTTCCACTGCAGCAACCACCCAAACTATCGCCGGGTTCACTCCATTTCCAAAAGTTTCCAAGGTCGGCCTCATCCACAATGCCCCATCCTGCCGGTAGTGACCAGCCTTGTGGGTTGCTGGCGTCTCTCCAGCCGAATGTGGTTGACCAGAATACATCACCATTCCCTTTTAAAGAAGGGTTGGCTGGTGTTGTTTGAGCAGGATCACCCTTTACCGGAGCGGAGATGCCTTTAGTGGCAACCTGACCGTAAGTGATCGAGCATAACAACAATGCAGTAATCAAAAGTGTAAATTTCCTCATAGCAATTGTTTTAAAAAAGTGTCATTTTTCAATCGGTTAAAAATACAATTTTTATCATTTCCAGCAAATCACCGAATCCAATATCCGAGGTTAACAAAAAGAATCGGTTTCTTACTGGTTGTAGAACTCATCAGCGTAATTTCAACCGGCCCAACCGGACTCGAATAGCCATAGGTTAACCCGAGCCCTGCCAGATTTGCCGCGGTTTCTTTGAACTGATCAAAAGCGTTGAAAGATTTTCCAACGTTCATCTTTAAAATGGCATAATGGTTGGCCCTAATGCGATACTGTAAGTCCGCCCGCAGGATAAGTGCATGGTTCGATGCCCGTTCCATATAATCCATTCCGGCAAATGGAATTACACTTTTATAATAATACCCCAGCCCGCCAATATAAGAACGATAAGGGTAGGGGATGGAATCTCCAAAAGCAAAGGCTGAAATTACTGATGGCTGCAAACTCCATTTTGGGCCCAGTTCAAATGCCCGCCGATAACGGAAATCAATCACCATAGCAGGATTGATGCCGGATTCTGTAAAATTATTCACCTCTTTGATTAATAACTCCGCCTTATCTCCCTTGCTTGGATAAGGGATATTATTGAAATTGTCTTTCTTGAGCTGTATATATATATTAACCATCTTGGAGTTGTACGATTGGATCTGCCAATCACCAATATTCGGCGTTATCCAGGCAATCTCACCCTGTAAGCCTGCCGTAGCTGCGTATTTGTTGAGCCAGGTAGACCGCATAACCAGGTCAAGCAACCCATCAACATATACCTGGCTGCTGATCTTCCGGTTATCTTTGTATTCATAAGCTTTCAGCCGGCCAAACTCCGCAATTAAACCGTATTGCCTCTTTTTCCGGAACATAAAAAAGTAAGATGCATTTGCATTCGGATTCTCTCCCAAATTTAGATCCACCCCCAATTGATCTCCCTGCTTCAGGAGATTTCGGAAATCAGCACGGGCAAGCAAGGAGGCATTGAACAAATTGTCGAAATGAAACCCCACATGAACAAGGTTTTCTTCTTTTTCTTCTAACCTGATGGTCAGTCGCACCCCGTCTGTAACCGGATCCAATTGATAAGTGACTTTCGTAAATTCATTGGTTCCATATGCCCGCTGCATGGCCCGATAAATATCATCGGCAGTTAGCCATGCCGGAAATGGTAGGTTCAATCTCGATTGAACAAAATTCGAGCTAACCTTTACTAACCCGGTAAATGCCATCTCACGCACAAACACCGAATCGATCTTGGGTAAGGGTACAATTTTATTTTGTCCTGTGGTATAGGCATTCAACTTCTCGGATAGCTGTTTTAAAGTGCCCCACTGTGCCCGCGCAAACTTTTCTCCAGTCCGTATAATGGAATCAGCCAACCCAAAAGTTAACGTACTGGCTCCAGGTGTGCTTGGGCGTATAAGGACATCGCATAAAAGCCTGTTCCTGACATTAATGTCTTCACGTGTTAAACTGCTGATCTGCTTTAGTATATTGACAACCGATTTGAGTTGCGTCTTTTTATATAATTCCCGTTGCACATCAATGCCGATGATAATGTCTGCTCCCATAGCTTTTAAATGATCGGCCGGAAAATTATTGATGAACCCGCCATCGATCAGCAGATCACCGTTTACTTCAACAGGCGTAAAAACCGTTGGTATGGCCATGCTCGCCCGCAAGGCATCATGCAGGTTGCCACTCTTTAGAACCACTTCCTGTCCGGTGGCTACGTCAGCACCAATACAAAGGTACGGACGAGGCAACTGGCTGAAAAGCCTGATGTTATAAGCTGGCCAGGAAAGTCCCGCAAGCATGTTGGTGATATTGGTACCCGCTATCAGTCCGCTGGGTAATTGAAGCCGCCCCTTACTGATCGGGAAATCGTAAAAGTATTTCTCCAGCTGCTCCTTATATTCATAGGTCAGATCGCTCCGAGGTATCAAATCAGCTAACAGCGACTCCCAATCCATTCCCTTTACTATTTTTTCCATTTCTGCACCCGTGTAGCCCATCGCAAATAAGCCGCCAACCAACGATCCCATACTGGTTCCGGCAACATAATCAATTGGAATGCCAAGCTCTTCCAAAACCTTTATTGCTCCGATATGTGCCAGTCCGGCTGCTCCACCACCACTGAGAACTAACCCTACCCTGGGACGCGACTGACAGTTAAGTTCAACTGGCACAAGGCTTAACACACAAATACAGTATATGGGAAGAAGTTTGAGGAGGTTTATGGGTTTGATGGGAAAAGATGCCATTGGGAACTTGTTTTGATGGGCTAAAGGTACGGCAAAATTCCTACTTTTGATCCATGTTACACCGTCGTAGTGAGAGTTTCCCCCTGTTTCCCATGTTCTCCGGGTCCCGGTGGTATTCTTCCGGTGAATAGTTTTCTAAATTGATACACACAGTATATTGCCATGAAAAGTGTCCTTAATGTTTTGATTTTATTGCTGTTTGTCTGCCATTCTGCCTTTTCCCAGAATCGAGAAACCTTTTTTAAGACGATTCCAACAATCGATGATTCAACCCCGTTTTGGGCCCGCCTCATGTACGGCCCAAATCCTAATGTCAAACAAGTGGATTACGAATTCGAAAAGTATCGCGAAAGCTATCCAACAGAGAAAACCATTCATACACAGAATTATACCCATTGGCGCCGTCAGGTCAGCCAACTCATGAATGCGGATGGCTATATTATATTACCTGTAGCCTCCGAAGAGAAAGCCTTCCTGCAGAAAATGCAGCAGAGGTCAAAACTCAAATCGGGTTCGGCCGGTACCTGGAAACAAATCGGACCCTTTACCACCTTCGCTAACGGCGATCAACCCGATCTTCAGATATCCTGGCAGGCTAATGTGTATTGTTTCGACCAGTCTGATTCCCGCCCCGATATCCTTTACGCCGGTACTGAAAGTGGTGGGCTCTTTAAATCTGACGATAAAGGCATGAACTGGAGATTGATTACTTCCTCCGTTCCCGTAACCACAATAAGCGATGTTAAAATTTCAGCTACCAACCCGGATCTGGTCTTTTTCGCCGCCAATAAAAGAATATACAAAACCACTACCGGAGGTGAAACATGGACCGAAGTCTACTCAATCGGCGATGATGCTTATCAATTACTGATTCACCCAACCAACCCCGATATCGTTTTTTGTGCAGCTAATAATGGGCTCTTCAAATCAATCGATGGAGGAACCTCCTGGACCAAACTCTTTTCACAAAAATGCTGGGATATTAAATTTCATCCGCTGAATCCTGCGGTTGTTTATCTGGCGAAAAATAATCCAACAGCCAAAAGATGTGAATTCTGGAAATCAACCGATACCGGGGCAACTTTCACGATCCGCGATAATGGCTGGTATGTTCCGGCCAACCTAGCCAGCGCAACCGATATGGGAAGTAAAATCGGGGTAACGCCGGTTTCGCCTGAGCTCATTTATATGGCTCTCATCGGCGAAAGCAAAGCGGGCGATAATGGCTGGATCGGTGTTTATAAAAGTACAAATGGTGGAGAAAACTGGATAAACCCTAACCTGCCCGATGGCGGTCCCTATACAACCGCCCATCCAAATCCGGCTTCCTTTAATCCTGATGGCACCGGCTTTCATCAGGGGTTTTATGATTTTGCATTGGGTGTATCACAAGTTGATCCTAACGTTCTTTGGCTCGGAACCATTACTTTTTCAAAAAGCTCCAATGGCGGAGCTTCCTTTATTCGCGTTGGTTCCTATTATGCTCAACAGGATATTGGTAGGGTACATCCTGATATTCAGGATATTCATGTGCGTGGAAATGAAATTTTCCTCTGCACGGATGGTGGAATCAGCTTGTCGACCGATGAGTTGCGTACCCATAAAGCCAAAAATAACGGTTTAGCCGGCTCCGACTATTGGGGCTTTGGCCAGGGATGGAATGAAGATGTACTCGTCGGCGGCCGATACCATAACGGCAACAGCGGCTACTACCAGACTTATGGAACCGGTAATACTATCAGCCTGGGTGGTGCCGAAGCTTCTACCGGCTATGTTAACCCAATGGAGAACCGAAAAACCTATTTTTCTGATATCAGCTCGGTACTCCTTCCAAAAACAATCGATCAACCAGTAGTTTATTTCCAGAAACTCGGAAAATATCCCCTCGAAAATTATACTGAATCCTATTCGAGTGAAATCGAGTGGGATCCGCGCTATGCCGGACATCTCTACCTGGGCGAAGGCGGTAAACTTTGGAAATCAAACAATGGCGGAGGATATTTCGAGGCAGTGTATAACTTTGGTACCGGAAAAGTTATCGAGATTGAAATTTCCCGAAGCAATCCTAAAGTAATCTATTGCGTGTATCAGCCCAAAGGCGGCTACTGGGATCCGTGCACCATCAAGAAAACTATCGATGGCGGGAAAACCTGGACCAGCACCACCGCTGTTCCAACCAACGATAAATGGAGAATGGAGATTACCCTCAATCCGGAAAATGAGAGCGAACTTTGGGTAATCAGCGTAACCGGCAGCAATGGCCGCAAAGTCTACCGTACGCTCGATGGAGGAACCACCTGGGAAGCTAAGAATTCTGCACTTCTCGATGGAGAAAAGCCACTGGATATACAATTTCAGGGCGGTACTGATGGCGTGGTTTATCTGGCAACCTATACCGGTGCATACTATTATAATCCTGTTACCGCTGCCTGGGTAGAGTTTATGACCGATCTCCCTGCCTGGACCGGCGTGATGGAAATGAAGCCGTTCTACACAGCCGGTAAAATCCGCATGGCAACCAATGGCAGGGGTATCTGGGAAACCGATATGGTGGTATCCTCCCGCCCTTTGGCTCAACCCATGACTCAATCCGATATAATATATAATAGTAACGATACTGTTCAGTTTGAAAGTTTCTCCATCGTGAAAAATGTGGGTGCGCAATGGCTTTGGGCCTTTAGTCCGGCTCCAATATATGTCAGTTCTCTGACCGTACGCAACCCGAAAGTTGTTTTTGGCTCAAAAACCAGCTACGATGTAACCCTCACGGTAACAGATTCTGAAGGCCGGACCAACACAAAAACAGTACCTTCCATGGTTACTGTTGCCGATCCTGCCGGTCCCGATGCATTTTCAGGTCAGGCGCTGGAATGTAAAGTAGACGGGGAGTATGCCGTAACTGAAAACCTTGGATTGAAAACTAACACGATCACCATATCGGCATGGGTGATGCCCGATGGTATACAGGGAGATTATACCGGTATCATCATGAATAATGGCAATGGAACCGGTTTTAATTTTCGCGGAGGCAACAACACGCTTGGCTATCACTGGCTCGATGCCAACTGGACCTGGGATAGTAAACTGAATGTGCCTTCCGGAAAATGGTCCCATGTAGCCATGGTGGCTAACGGTACCTCCATGACCTTATATGTGAACGGTATAGCATCAAAACACACGGTAACACTGCTCAAAGCATCCCTGAACACCATGGATATCGGTAGTTACATGGGGTGGGGTGGTCGTAACTTTAAGGGAATGATCGATGAGGTTTGTATATGGAAACGGGCTCTCTCGCAGGAGGAAATTCGGGAACATGCACACCTGACAAAAGAAAATCTGAAATCGGATCCCGATTTTATAGCCTATTATCAGTTCAACGAAACTGGCGGAAACCTGTTTAACCGGATGGGAACCGGGTTGGGTACTCTAATGGGTGCCCCCGCAAAAGTGGTTTCATCTGCTCCGGTGGGAACCGGAACGAGTTGCCGGCTGCAGGTTGCAGCTCCTGGAAATTTTGATTTCACCGGTACCGGATTGTCATTTACCTACCCGGCAGGGGGTTCATTATACCCTGGTGAGATGGTGGTTACACGTTTGCAAAACCTACCATCTGTAATGCCCAATGCCAATCCTAATATCGGATGTTATTGGTTGTTAAATGCATATGGTGGTGATCATTTTGCGCCTATCACCGAATTCCGCTTCACCGCCTTCTCGGGCGAACCTGCCGATACCATAATCGCCTCACCGGCTCAGGCAAAATTGTTTCTCAGGAGAATTGGCGAAGTCACTAATTCCTGGGAACCTCTGTGTGGTGCAATTTCAGTAACTCCCGGAACCAGCGGGATATTCCGATACAACTCTGCATGCGCCGTTAGCATTAATGGTGCCATCTTTCTTACCAGCGATAACATCAATATGCCACTGCTCAAGGGCACAACCAGCGGTATCCGCAATGTTGTTGATCCTGGTGAATCCTTCGTTCACGTTTATCCTAACCCCGTTGAAACAGGATC
>CAIXKO010000652.1 GCA_903919925.1 uncultured Bacteroidota bacterium
CCAACCCCATTTCAGTGGACATTTTCCAATCCAAATCCTTTTTCAGATTTTCAACGGCATCGGGTGCCATAATTTCCGGATTGCTTTTTGAAGCCTGGGTAAAACTCATCAACGCTCCCTGCCAATCCCACATCATCAACCTTTCAATTCCATCCATTTTACACCAGCGCGCCCAATCGTTACTGATGCGAATAATGGTATTTCTGCGGTTTTCAATTCGTTGACGTTTCAGGGTATGAACCTCCTGGTTACTACTGGCAGCAAGAATTCCGGTTTCGAGTAAATCTTCCCGTCGCTTGGATTCAATGGCACTCATCAGAATGCACCAGCGTAAATAATTTGGATTTTTAGCTTCCAATCCATAATGATTTGCCTGCAATTTTGGGTATCCGGAGAGGCGTCTTAAATCAAAATCTATCTTCTGAAAAGCAGGAAGCATCTGCTTTGCCATTTCCAGTTCCGCTTCACGCTCAGCCAGAAAACCGATACGGGTTGAAAATTCTGCATGTTGACCTTCTGCAAAATAGTTGCTTACCAATTTCATGGGTTCAAACAACAACTTTATCCTGTTGAATTCACCGCTTTTTGGATCGGCCCCCATTTTGATATTGAGGGTTTCTTTCATATCCCTTAATGACAAAGCGCTTCGCCGCAGCATGATCCTGTATTCGCTTTCCCTGAGCTGTGCATAGGTGTTATCATAACAAGCCCGCAAGCGCAAAAATCCACCATCGGTATCTTCAACCCAAATCCGGTTGTCCTCCAGTAATCTTTTGTCTTTATCCAGGCTTTCCGCACCACTGTTGCGCAGGGTTTCTCCAAAAGCAAACATTTCTTTTGGGTTCAATTTGTGCAAATCTTTCATTTGTTGCTGTTTAACAACAAATCGCTTACGACTTTCCGTAATTTGCTCCCTAATTTGTACACTCATTGAGGAGGATTCGTACCAATCGCTGAACAACATGTTCCAGGTAGATTGCAGCAAGCCGAAAGCTCCGGAAAACATGGTTTGATTCACTCCAACGAAATATCTTCCTCCGATGCAGAACCATTGGTAAAAGGCAGTTCCGATCTGATCACTGACTTTTATTTGCTCTCGTTTATTAACCGCCTCACGCAATGAGGCACCATGAGAATCTTTCATTTGCAGGCCGTATTCAGCCATCATTTGTTCCTGCATGATTGATACATCGCCTTTCATGAGATGTGCTTCACATAGATTTCGCTGCGCGGTAAGCAAATCGGATTTTTCTCCAATCGCTATTTTGCGACGGGCCATCTGGATTTCATATTCACGCCTTTCCTGGAGCATAGCCGCAAAACTTCGCCATAGATTTAGCGAATGATTTAGTGCTGTGCGCGTATCGCGATAATGTTTTTCGTTTTCGGACCAGGGTGAATCCTGGAAAACACTAAATGTTGTTTCTCTTAAAATATCCAGGCGATTCTGTGAATTTTCCAGAAGACAGCTGCTCCTTTGTTGCAGGCTTTTGCTTAAGTCAGAGATCTGTTCCTCCGTGAGATCGCCCATGATGGTTCCCATGTTCTCCCAGTAGAAGTCCTCGGCAGTCTCCATCTCAATTCTGGCATCCTGCAAGTCCTTCCAGATTTCGCGTTTCTTTTTATCTTGTTCACTGCCAGCCGGTAACCCGGTGGTTTTTTTAGCGATCAGCTTCATTTTATTAATTGCGATTTCCTGATCTTCCTTGTAGCGTTTGCAATCGGCAGCGGTAGTGGGATTATCGGCTGAATGGGGATCAATTAATTTTAAAAACGGACAAAGTCCGATCGATTTTTCTACCACTTCAAATCCCTTTGGCAGGGAGAACTGGCTTCCATTGGTATTGGAAGCCACCACCGACCTGATTCCTGGCTCAGCAGTATCTTTGATTTTCAGGGTGCAGTACCATAAATCAAATCCTGCCAGAGCTGAGCTGCCACCATAAACCAGATTAATAATGTTGATCTGATCTCCAAAATTTAACTGGCAACCGTTGTCTATACCCTTTGCCACCAAAACAACGCCGGGTGAATCTCCTTGATTTGCCTGGTCCGGTATGACCTCTTTAATCACAATTTTTGATCTTTCCGGTTCCGTCCCATAATCTCGTGGATTATCAGGGACTTCATCGGGCCTGATTCCAAATGAAAGGGACCCGGCACCAACTGAGCCCAATGCCGATTTAAGATTTGGATCTTTACCAATCAGATTGCGAAGTACAGGCGACAATTCATAATTTGAATTAAGTTCCTGACTGGCAAAATCGAGAGAATAGCCCATGGTTCCGCCCATCCCATCGGCTAAAACCATGCCTTTCCCATCGGCGTTTACAGAAGTGGCAGAGACCAACATCCACCGGTCGGTTTTTTGCGGGCCATCGTAAGTGCCATAACCAGTTACATGCACCAATTTAGCGGTGGCAAACTTCCGCCTGGGTGTAATATCGTATTCAGCCAGTTTGTTCCAAACCTCCCAATAGTTATAATTGCTGAAACTATGAATCCGTTGAGTACCCCCGTTGGCACCACGATCGATGCGGAGCACATAAACATTTCCATTGTACCTGCCATTGATGGTTTCAGTGGGGTCAGCCTGGGGATGATAGGCTGCGGTGACCTCAGTAAGTCCGGCACAAAGTTTAGCAAGTGCTTGATCAAAGGAGAAATATTTCTCGTTATTTTGGGGATCAACCAATGTTTTCCTGGCAGGTTCTTCCGATGTACCGCCCCAGATTACTGATCTTTTTATCAGGGGAGAGTTAAATTCTTCACGGGTACCAACATGAAGCCAGCCCCCCTCCACTTCATAAATCACCCAATCCTGCAAGGTGGTATCCGGAAGGATAGGCTGTTGAGGTAAAACCTCGATGCCGTAATCCCTGGGATTTTCCGGGATAATCCCGGCATCAACCTGCGGTTGCACCTCGCGCCCGGTATAACTGGTTACCGGAGGCCATAAATCAATTGTTTTGATCCCATTTCTTTTCATCACTTCAGCCATGGTGTAGCTGTCCAAAAACGGGCCTTCAAATTTATCGCAGTGGTAACCTTGCGTGGTCCCATCTGAAAGAGGAATGGTAAAATTGCCGTTCTCATCCGGTTCCAGGGTGAAACACATCCAATTATCCAGTTTTTGGGGCCCCTCGGTTGTCCCTCGCCCGATTGCATGTATGAGCCATTGTTTTCCTGGGAAAATGTATCTGGGAGTAATGTTATTCTTTAGCAAAGCTTGATATTCTGCTTCCCAATCGTATTCTAATCCTTTAAAACTGCCCCCTTTCGACATGATTTCAACATCCTCGGCACTGAAACCTTTTGTTAGGCGTAAAAAGTATTCGGTGGTATCCAAAATGGCGGTTAAGTACTTGACAGGTGCACCCATTTGAGGTGGGTTTATGCGAAGTTGAACTTTTGTTAGTTGGCCACACAATGCTTTTGCCGCTTCATCCCAGGTTGAAAATCCTTGCAAAAGCAACCTCTTTTTAAGGGCGTCAGCAGAGGTGCCGCCCCAGGTTTCATCCTTCCTTTGGATGACTGTTTTATACTCAGTCCAGGTTCCTATTCTTAGCCAGCCAACCTCAGTTGAATAAACTACCCATTCCTCCTGGCTGTCCTGTTTGGTATTATTCTGATATTCAAAACAAAACGCAGATAGGCTGATGAAAATCAGAATAAGCAGAATTGATAACTTTCTATTTTCCGGGTTCATAAAAATCTGATTTACGTTTAACTACAGATCATTCAGAACACTCATTTGTACAAAGTTAGGATATGGTTTCCTGATCTCAAAACAAGTTTCAATTTCAGTTTAATCGTATTTTATTATTTTCAGGTATTGTTGACCAATTTTAATAAAATAAATATTCGACGGAAATAGTGATAGATTAATCCGGTTATTTATTGAATTTATTACCCCTCGATTTAAAATTTGCCCCTTTGAGGACATGATTACATATTCAGTATTTTTCGGGAACGTATTTCTTATGGTTATTATTCCCAGGGTTGGATTTGGAAATGCCTCAACCTCAGGAAATTCAACCGTGCTACTGTCAATTCCTGATGTACTGCAACCCATTAGTCCATTAATGTCAAATTTCGAAACGAAATTCCAGATTACCCCACTGGCATTAATATCCATATTTGCTCCACCGGCAGATCCTGGCCAGGTATGTCCACCGGAAATTACTTTAAAATGCTCAACAGAAGTACATTTATTCCCATTATTATATACGTAATGTTCCACGGTGCTTCCGTCTGAAGTATTGCTGTCCGGGATGTTTGATTGATCAGGTACCCTATCCGTTCTATTAAAGTTTGTCCAATAGGACAAAACCTGATCAATAGGTTTCGACCATGTTTCCCCATTGTAATGAACAGTTGCATCAGATGTTCCATGAATTTGGATAACGGGTGTTGGATGAGCCGGATTGCAATTTGCGTATGTTTCAGGTGTCATTGAACCACCTGTCGAACCTATAGCTGCAATTTTGTTGCCAATCCGGCATGCCAATTCAAAACTAAAAAACCCTCCATTTGAAAAACCTGCGCAATAAACCCTTTTCAAATCGATCGAATAGAGACTTGCCAATGTATCAATCATTGCACTGGTAAACCCTACATCATCAGCACTGCTGCCAAGGGTCCAGCCTCCTACGTTCCAATGAGTAACGCCATAGAACAATGTTCCTTGCGGGTGCACCAGAATAAATCCGGCGGTATCAGCTGCCGGCCTGAAATTGCAATAGTTCATTTGGTCCCATGCACTCATCCCAAATCCGTGAAAATTGAAAAATAGTGGAACCTTACTGGTGCCTGTATAAATCCGGGGTATGTAAACGATATAACTTCGTGTTACACCGTTGTGCATCATAGTTTTAGTAATTGTTTGCTGGGCATTTGCCGAACAGGCTGCCACTATCAGGCAAGCTGCAATAACTGCTATTCTGGTTTTCATGAATGCGGGGATTGAGTGGTAAGAACCATCAGATTTCTAGAGTCCGAAAATCAGCATACTTAACCCGCAAATGAATATGGTGCCTCCTGCCAATGCATGAGAGTAACGCTCGATTTTCTTCATCGGAAGGAATTTGAAGCCGTAGGATGCCGCCGTTACCAGAATGATCATCGTGGTGATGGTGATCAAACTGAACAGCGCCGTAACGATGATCATTTCCCCGTAATTATGTTTGGCGGCAGGGTACATAACAATGGGAATGAGGGGTTCACAGGGCCCAAAAATAAAGATGGTAAACAATATCCATGGGGTAATATTTACTTTTTCAGGGCTGGTATGAATATGAACATGTTCCTTTTCATGAGTATGCAAATGATTGTGGAGGCTCAAACCGCTATGCGAATGGGCATGCGAATGAGGTTTGTTTTTATGGGCTTTTCGAAGTCCCCAAATCAGATAAACCAACCCGAAG
>CAIXKO010000653.1 GCA_903919925.1 uncultured Bacteroidota bacterium
CCGGTAAGATCGGGGTCTTTCAACAATTCAGTAAAACCAAGAATGCCGTTCATCGGGGTGCGTATTTCGTGGCTCATGTTGGCAAGAAAGGCTGATTTCAGGCGGTCGCTTTCTTCGGCTCTGAATTTGGCTTTGATAAGTTCCTGTTCTGCCTGCTTGCGCTCAGTGACATCCTGAATTACCCCATAAACGATATTTGTCGCTTTGTCAAATTGAGCAATCGATTGGATATCAACTATTATGTTATCAGAGGATCTGAAGATTTTGTATTCAACATTGTAAGGAATATCTTTTGATATGAGATCAACAAGCGCTTTATCAAGCAATTCTCTGTATTCAGGCAAAGGGATTTTCTGTACATATTCCATGGCAAGATTGTCATCTTCAATTCCGCAAACTACTTTTGCCCCGGGTGAAGCGGTAAACTCCCTGGTAGTAAGGTTCAGTTTCCAATTACCGGTTTTTGCTACTTTTTCAGCACGGGATAAAAGTGAATTGCTCTCATTCAAATTTTCTTCCGCTTCCCTGCGCCCGGTGATGTCATGATAATTCATCAATACACCACCTATAATCGGGTCATTTGTAAGATTGGTAGCAGTAAGTTCTATCGGCTTATAACTTCCGTCTTTACATTTATATCTGTACTCTACCGTTTTTGTTGAGTTGTCTTTTTCAAGGAGGGTTAAGAATTCCTTTTGAATTCGCTCCTGGTCATCGGGATGAACCGTAAACCAGCCATCAGTACCAACCAGGTCGTTCGGCTGCCAACCGAAACATTTCTCTATATTGGGACTCACATAACTAATCATGCCATCGTTGCCGATCATGCAGATTACATCCGAAATATTGGATATCATTGAACTATGTGTGGCTTCGCTCTCCCTCAGAGCATCCTCCGCATGCTTACGTTCGGTGAAATCAACCGCTGTTACAAAACATTGTCCTCCACTTTCCGGAACATTGCCGATCAGGTGAACATACCTTGGTACATTGGCATCGGTTGAAAGCGTAATATCACACTTTGCAATAGTTTTGCCGGCAAATGCGTTTTCAAGAAAACTCTTGAAGACTGGCTTTGTGCCCTCAGAAACAAAAAAGTCAAAATGGCTGTTGATTAATAATGAGCGTTCCTTTCCAAGGATTATTGACCCGCTGATGTTTAATTCGGTTATTTTACCTTCTTTGGACAGGGTAAAATATCCAGTTGGTGCAAAATCATACAATTCAACAAATTTTGAAGTAGCAATGTCTGCCCGCTCTTTTGCCACAATTAGTTCATCGTTCTGCATCTTCAGCTCGATCTGGTGCACCTCAAGCTCATGAATGAGCCGAAGGGTTTCCGCATCGGAGAGTTGTGCAGAAGTCTTTGATACTTTTATGTCTTTTGCTTTTTTCATTGATTAAGAGTAGGTAATGTAAACCGAAATACACTTCCTTTCCCTTCTTCGCTCTCCGCCCAGATCTTTCCTCCGTGTTTTTCGATAAAATCCTTGCATAATATGAGCCCGAGGCCAGTGCTGGGTTCACCTTCGGTACCTTTTCTGCTGGTTTGAACATCGAGCCGGAATAGATTCTCAACCATCGAACTGCTCATTCCGATTCCTGAATCCCGTATGGAAAGTTCGACATGGTGGTCGCCGGTGACCTTCGCTGAGATAATTATTTTGCCACCTTTGGGGGTAAACTTTACAGCATTTGAGGCGAGGTTCCGGATAACTGACAACAGCATATTGATATCAGCGAAAATGGTTAAGCCTTCAGGAATATCGTAACTGAGTTCAATTCCCTTGTTTTTGGCGGGTTCCAGAACTGTTGACATACTTCCATGAACGATTGGAAGCAACTGAGCCTCATCACAGTTGAAGCGGATTAAACCTTGCTGCATCCGTGACCATTCCAACAGGTTTTCCAGCAGACGGAACAGGTTTGTGGCGGAGAAACTCATGCTTTTTGCGATATTCCGGATTTCTTCTTGTGTAAATGTATCGAGATCCTGAACCAAAAGGTCGGTAAAACCAAGGAAGCCATTGAAAGGGCTGCGCAGGTCGTGGGCAATGATGGAGAAAAGCTTGTCTTTGTCAGCATTTATCTTTCGCAAAGTCTCTTCACTCATTCTCAATGTCTGTTCGTTGTGCTTTTGAGCGGTTATGTCCCAATTGGTGCCTATCATGCGCAAGGGATTTCCCGAGTCGTCGCGTTGCACGATTGCTAAAGCTCTTATATGGCGAATAGTTCCATCCGGCCAAAGCACCCTGAACTCGGTATTGAAATCTTTTTCGCCGCTTATTGCCATCTGGATTTCCTCATCCCCTCTTGCCGTATCGTCCGGATGTACGCCGGCCAGCCAGGCATTGTAAGCACCTCCGAAATGCTCTTTGTCAACCCCATAGAGAGCAAACATCTGATCGCCCCACAATAGGTTATTATTCACTAAATCATAATCCCAAATGCCAACTCCGCCGGCAATCGCAGCCAGTGATAAACGCATGGTTACTTGTTTCAGTGATTCCTCATTTTGCTTTCTTTCGGTAATATCCCGTTGAACAAACAAAACACTTGCGGGATTTCCACCAGAATCCAACAACACCGCAGAATTCACGTCAACATAAAACCGGCTGTTGTCTTTTTTAATTGCCTGATATTCAGTAATAGGTTGATCTTTATCACCTTCGAGCAATTTGCCCATATTTTCAATCAACAATTGATGATTTGACACATCAATAAAATCAAAAATAGACCTACCCATTAATCCCTCAATTTCCTGGATAGAATATCCATACATCAACGCTAATTTTTTGGACATCAGCTGAATTTTTCCATCTAAGGTTACCATTCCAATCCCATCGGGAGAGGCTGAAACAATAGCTTCAAATTTCTGACTGCTCTCGCGCAATGATTCCTGTACCTTTTTTAACTCAGTAACGTCATTTACAACATTGTATCGGAATTTTTTATTCTGAACAAAAATATTTTCAGAGGATAACAGCACCTGTTTAATATTGCCGTTTTTCGCAATTAAATCGGCTTCTGCATTAGTAACATTTCCATGACTATCAGCTTTCATCATTATGGCACTTATAGCTTCAGGGGGTTAAAATACCTAATTCCGATGCTGTTTTGCCAATTACTTCCTCCTTATCAAATCCAAACAAAGTGTAAAAAGCTTCATTTACTTCATAATACCTGCCATCATCCAAACCACTTAGCCCACAGGCAGAAGGATTAACATGAAACAATTTCGAAAATTTTTCTTCCGATAGCCTCAATGCTGAAATGTCCTTGGTAACCCCGAAAATTGCAGGTTTGCCGTCCCAGATACCGTGCGACACCCTTGTTTCAACAGGTATCTGAACACCCGATTTTGTAACAATCGGAACGGGGCAAAACTCGGATACTCCGCTTAACATTTCGCCAACAATCCGCCCGGCTTCCTCGCGGCGTTCAGGCGGATGCACCAGGAGAACCGACAACCCTGCAAGTTCTTCCTGTGTGTACCCCAGACGGTCGATAACCGTATTATTTGTATGAATGATGTTCCCCTGTTCATTTAAAACAAAAAGAAAGTCGTTGATAGTGTTAAAAAAGGTTTCATAATTCTTTCGTATCTGGCTTATCAAGTTCTCTGCTTTCTTCTTTTCTGTAATATCTTCATATGAAATTACAACGCCGAATCCTGGAATAGGAGCTGCATTTACGAGAATCCATGCAATTTCATTTATCCCTTTTGTTACCCCCATCTCAATATCGAAAATGGGTTTACCCTCTTTCAAAGCGCGCACGCTGGCGTATTCTTCCGAAGGCATAGGAGTATGGTCCGGCCTGATAATGGACCATTCAACGCCGTCAATTTTTCTTTGTTCACTTTGAGCTGCAGAAAGTCCCAGTATCTTTTCGGCGCTGCTGTTTGATTCAATAATATTGCCATTTACATCGGCTAATGTAACGCCAACGGGTAAAGTTTCAAAAAGCACGCGATATTTTTCTTCGCTCTCCCGCAGTGAATTGGTTACCTTATTCCGGTCTAAAAATATCCCTGTCTGATGAGCGTACAACTCAACTAATGAATGGTTTTTTATCGTTTCGCCGGTTTTGTACAATAAGGTGAAATCACCCAGGACCACATTGTTCTTAACGGTTTTTACTACGAAAGTTTCTTGTATACCGAAAACTTTTTCAATGGCACGAATGATATTTTTCGATAAAACATTGCCGGCAAGATCGCACAAATGCTCAAAGCGGGTAATTGTATGCACTTTGGTCTTAGCTTCGCGATCAAGGTCTCGTTTCCAGTGTTTATTAATAATATCGTACCCAAGAAGTGATGAAGCTTTTTTAATGTTTTCGTTAATACCGGCTATGGCGACGGTGGTAAAGTTGTGACCGTTTTCGTCGAATATGTTTAACGCAGCATATTTGGCACCCGAAATATCAAGCATCATTTGCAATATACTATGGTAATCAGGAATATTGCCGGTAAATTGAATAAACTGTTCGGAAGCATATATTAGTTTTCGCAGAATCAGCTCGTCTTCTTTGTTATCAACCTGGCCTTTTTCAAACGCCGCTTTTAAGGAATCATACTTCTGCTGCAGTTCCTGCAACTCATTGTTGAGTTCTTCCATGGATTTAGGAAGTTTATTCTTATTGTCCATCGTATATTTATTCTTGTTTATTCTTGTACCATTGGCAGTTCTATCCAAAATGTACTTCCTACGCCATAAACACTTTCAACCCCAACCATGCCCTTCATGGCATCCATCTTTATTTTAACAATGTCCAATCCAAGACCGATACCGTCAGCATTGGTTACTTCTGCATCAATCCGTCCGAAAGGTAAGAAGAGTTTTGGGAGGTCATCGGAAGAAATTCCCAAGCCGGTATCAATTATCGAAATCCGTACAGTAAGGATCCCTGCATCAGTTTGTGGCATCCTCTCAGTTTTGACTGTTACAGAGCCGCCTTGCCTGTTAAACTTTATCGCATTGCTGAGTAAGTGTATCAATACTTGTTTTAATCGCTTTCTGTCCGCCAGTACAAATAGCTGATTGGCAGGCACGCTTTCCAATTCAAGCTTTAGTTGCCCGGCATTGGCCAATGGCTGAATCGTGTCCATCATTTCTTCGATGATACCCATTAATGGAACCGGTTCGATCAAAAGAGAGAGCTTTCCGGCATTGGTACCCGAAATGTCGAGCACTTCATCAATTAAGTTTAGCAAGTGTTTCCCGCTGGTAAAAATGTGATTTACCCATTTTTTTTGAGTTGGGTTGAGTTCACTCATCTCCAATAATTGGGCATAGCTAAGCATCGAATGCATTGGCGTACGCAACTCATGACTCATTCGCGAAAGAAATTCAATTTTGGCTCTGTTCGACTTTTCGGCTTGGTTTCTTGCTTGAATGATTCCTTTTTCTGCGGTTTTACGGGCGGTGATATCAACCGCTGTTACAAAACATAGTTCTTCACCATCCGGAACATTGCCGACAAGGTGAACAAACATTTGGACATTGGCATTAATTGAAAGGGTGATATCACACTCTGCTTTGGTTTTGCCGGCAAATACCTTTTCAAGAAAACTATTGAAGTTTGGCTTTGTATCGTTGGTAACAAAAAGAATAAACCGGCTATTGATTAATTTTGAGTGTTGCATCCCGAGCATTTGCGATGCACAGAGGTTTAACTCAATAATTTCGCCTTCCCTGGAAAGTGTAAAATAGCCGGTTGGTGCAAAATCATACAATTCAACAAATTTTGCAGTAGCCACTTCTGCCCGCTCTTTTGCCAGAATCAGGTCATTGTTCTGCATTATCAGCTCTATCTGGTATACTTGCAGCTCGTGAACGACTTTCAGGGTATCAGCTTCGGAAGGTGGATGGCCTGATCGGTCACCAAGCGTGGCCGAGGTATTCAGAAGACCTTCTGCCCTTTGTCGTAGATTATCATCTAACTGATTATCGGAAGATTGTGATGGGGGGGGGGGGGGGGGTTTTCATGCATAATAAAAATTAAACCGTTGAATCTTACATGGCATTTTCAACCTTACAATAATAAAGGTACTTAAGTATTTGTAAACAGTCTGTCTGCTATAATTCCGTCGATAAAAGTAGGAGTATTAAGCAGAATGAAAAATCTTTTTGACCAACAGCAAAAGCCCCCTTTTTATCGGGGGCTTTCACAAAAATGCAAAACCTATGAAAAAAGAAAACTACGCTTTTCGTTTTAGGGGTTTCCTTGCCGGAGTAAGCGGTTCCACCTTCTTAGATGGGAGTTTGGCAAGAGGAATAGGGTACAAGGCTTCCATACCCACAGGTGTTATCTGAAGGTACGGGAAGTCGTCTTCAAATAGAGCCTGCACTTTTTCCACCGGCAGATTGATGTCTGAAAAATCCAAAGTTCCAAACCGAGGCGTAACGATACGCCCCGGCAGAACTATTATGAGCATGAAATAATCCGTCCAGATCATAATGATCCTACGGCTTCAGTCAATGGGATATTCCCGGAATAAACGTACAGGTTTGCAGACCGGTAGGCGAATGTCATTCCCAAGCCGCGCCTGCCGTCGGTGAGCAATTTTCCTATATCTGCAAAATCCATGTTTTAAAGAATAGCACTTATGAAAAATTCAGGCTATAATCGGATCATTGATTATGTATGATCTCCGACGGTTCACGATGTGCAGGGTGATGGCCTTTTTCCCACGGGGAGTGCAGCCGATTATTCTCCATCGTTTGTGACTTTCAACATAGGATTATCAAGATTCTTGGCATTTAACTTTGTTACAACCTTTTTCCCTGTTGTTTTCTCTAGTTGCACACGTGCTGCTTTTGCTACCATCCCGCCTTTTCTAGCGACCACTTTGTTTTCATGAAAAGTTATAGGTTCTTTTTTCTTTGATATTTCAGTGGTAGATGCTTCGGCTAACATGTTCAATACCAACTCAAGATTGCTCATATGGTCACGAAGATTCTCCTTTTTTAAGTCCTTATGGTTCTTATACTGTTTCGTTGTAAGTCCACTCCAGGCTTTAGTGATTTCATCAGTTAAAAATGCAAACTCTTGTCCCTTTTTAACACCCCTATTTTCCCACTCATCCGTAAGTTCCTTTCGAATTTCAATGCTTTTGAGCCGTTGATTTATCCATTCTTTACTATAACCTTTGCGAAGGTATGTTTCCATCAACCGGTCTAAACCAATTTCGGGATCTTCAATTTCGTCAATTCGTTCTCTCCCAACTTTTGCTAACCACATTTTAAATGGTTCTGCCTTCGGGGAAGGAATACTTTGAATTAAGCGAAATAGTTGCTCTGTATCAGCTACATCAGTCAATCTCATCTTGCCATCAGCAGCGAGCATTTTCAAAGCGTTACAATTTGAAACGGTTTCATTACCCTCAGCTAATAATCTCTTTTTTAGTACTCTCCAGTAAGTTTGGGGATTGCTGCTTTCGGCCAATACCCCGACAACATCTACGATAGAAAAATACCATTTTTCAAGTGTGTCATCCCACAAAGTACGTATTTGCTTCTCGTTGAATAGCTTTATTGCAGTTTCCTTTGTCATTATTTTCGATAATATAACAAAGTTAGAAAAACTTTCATGTTATAAATGCTCATTGCATTTTGCGAGTCTTGGTTCGAGAGGGGTTCATGGTAAATATGGAGTTGATAATTTTCTTGATTGAGGTGGTGACATTCTGCAGGATGCCCGGAACCGGATCTATTGTATGTCCCAAAGTTCCGGGGATGGGGAGCTCCGAATAATTGAGCATGGTCACCATTTTCTGATTGGAAAGCAGATTCTCTTTGGTAGCCGGTTCTGTGATTTCGTCGATGAATCCCCAGGCGAGAGCTTCTTCAGCGTTCAGCCAGGTTTCCTGCTTCATCATGGTTAAAATCTCGGCAGTTGGTTTACCGGTTTTCCGGGAATACATTTTAGCCAGCACCAGGGTGACCTTTTCGAGCTCCTTTTTTTCTTTGGTCAGAGTGGCTATCAAAGCATCGATATCGTCCTCATTCATATTTCCCCAGGTGTCCACCCAGTTCAGTGCTTTATGGATCAGATAAAATCCGTTGGAGTTCATCAGGATGCGCTTTGCCCCGAGGGTGATCAGGGTGGCTGCACTGGCATTAAAGGCAGATAACTGTATGGTTACATTGCCATGCTCGATGAATTGATCATATATAGATATTGCGTGGTCGACGTCACCGCCGAGCGATGATACCCTAACCATGACCGGTTCTTTCCCGGCAGCCGCCAGAAAGTTTTTAACGAAAGATTTGGAGTACCCCCAGTTTCCGATAAAGCCATCAATATCAAGTTATAATGTGTTCATGAGTCCTTTTTGAGCCGGATAAAAAAATGCCTGAGCCACCAAATTAGGGGTGACCCAGGCATTTTAAAAGGACAAATTAGGCTCGAAAGCCCTGGTATTTAGCGCAATTTGAATGGATCGGCACAATAAAGAGCCGGATCAGGATTTTTACCGGTGTAGGTAAGTGCGATATGGTTCAGGTCGGAAATGTCGGCACCGGTTTTTGAACTGGCTTGTAACCTCATGGGATACTCCTGGTTGCCGGCCAACAGATACTGGCCATTTTGGGTCAGGAACAGCATTGCCATGGGAACATGCGACATGTTCAGGAGAAAATCCCGGGTATTGCCGGTAATCTTTGGAAATTTAAAGGATACCATAGTTTCGTAGTAATTGCCGGCTCCGTCGTTTTTCAAATCTACGGTGAAGGATCCGCTTTGAAAAACGGGCTATTCCTCCGATGTTGAAGGTGTCGGAGGTGATTGTATTCATGGCTAAAATGATTGTTTTTGGAGAGTGTCCCCAGTTTGTACAAAATATGTAATAATATTTTATGATTATCCGTATTCGTATACCAATGCTGCCAATCGGTAGAAATACAAGGAATATCGAAGTTGTACCCACCCCTGCCCCTCCCTAAAATTAATGGTGCTAACTTAAATAATATATTATCTTTGTGGTAAACAAATATCACAAAGTATGAAAGAGAACCGATCACTGGC
>CAIXKO010000654.1 GCA_903919925.1 uncultured Bacteroidota bacterium
CATTCTGGAAGAAGTATCTGAATTTGGGCACACCAATTATCCTGAGTGTTTTGCTGAGTGGATCGGCTCAATATGTAAACGGTTTTATCGTATCCGCAAAGTTCGATCCTTCGGTGTTTGCCATTTTTCGTTACGGGGCGAGGGAACTCCCCCTGGTAGCCTTACTGGCTCATGCGCTTAGTAATGCGATCATTCCATCGATCACGCGCGATGGACCGGCTGCTGGTTTGAAACAGCTCCGTGAGCGGAGCAGCCGGATGGCTTCGTGGATGTTTCCCCTGACCATATTTCTGGTTCTGTCGGCGTATTTCTTGTTTCCAGCCGTTTATGGTCATAATTTCCTGGAGAGCGCCGGAGTGTTTAACCTGTTTTTATTACTGATAACCAGCCGGTTGCTTTTTCCCCAAACGGTACTTCTTGCACTTCAAAAAACCAGGATCCTGATGACGGCCTCGTTGCTGGAACTCATCGTTAACATTGGACTCAGCCTGCTACTGGTTCAGATTTGGGGAATCCGCGGAGTAGCACTGGCAACCGTTATAGCCTATTATTTCGAACGTGCCTTTCTGATGACCTATACCCGGGTGGTAATAGGCATTCCAGCAGGGCAGTATATGGCTGTACGCAAGCATTTTACCTGGACAGCTATTTTGCTGGTAATGTATCTGTTTGCTGAACTGGTGATCTATCCGGTGGTGCGCGGTTGATAACCGGAATTTTTCTATTTTTACACTATGACACCAAGACCGAATATTACCAATACCCAGCGGCTGATCATTCTGGGAGTCACTTTGCTGGTGGCCGGTCTGGCTATCTGGTTCTTTTCCAACATAGTGGTGTTTATCCTCATCTCTTTTGTGATATCAATGATCGGGGAGCCAGTGGTTACCCTGCTGCAATCATTTCATATCCGTAAATGGCACCTGCCGAGGGCGTTCTGTTCCTTTGTGGTGCTCATCCTTTTCTGGGGCCTGGTGCTGCTTTTCTTCTTTACGTTCATTCCGCTGTTAGCCAATGAGTTCAGGTATTTTTCTAATATCGATATTAACAGTATTCTTACTGATCTGGCTAAACCGATCGGCAAAATTGAGGTTTTTTTAAATGAATTCGGAATGGTTGAGGAGGGATTTTCGCTTCAGGCATGGGCCACCAATTCATTCCGCTCTGCGATGGGATTTGTTCGTTTATCGGAAATATTGGCTGATTTTGCCGGTTTGGTTGGCAATATATTCGTCATTGTTTTATCGGTTTCGTTTATCACTTTCTATTTCATGAAAGAATCGCATCTGTTTGAAGATGGTGTTGTTATGTTTTTCCCCGAAGATAAGGAATCCGGTATCCGCCACGCGATAAACTCAATCAGTGATTTGCTTAAACGATATTTTATTGGGGTCCTGCTACAGTCTACCTGTGTAATCATACTGATATCCATTGGCTTGCTCATTGTAGGTTTGCAATTTAGCCATGCGGTAACCATTGCATTGATTGCCGGGGTGCTAAATGTTATACCCTATGTTGGGCCGTTTATTGGCAG
>CAIXKO010000655.1 GCA_903919925.1 uncultured Bacteroidota bacterium
CCGTGATTGGCAATTTTACTGGATTCCGGATAGAATTTGTATTGAAACGACGGGGCAATTTCGTAATATCCTTTTCTTCTGATATACCCTACTTCCGCCAGATAATCAGCACCCACCAACGATTGGTTTATGATAGCCGAAAGATACTGGGTGGCATAAGTAATATTAGCTGCCATCACAGAGGCCTTGCCCGATGATCCGGGGTAAAACGATTGGTGGTAGAAGGTTTTACCTGTCCACCGGTTATTGGCGCTTGCCAGGTTAAACTCGAGTCCTGCCACCCGGTTGTATTTGTTTCCGGTAATGGGTTCATCGTTTTTCAGGTTCATCAGCTGTTTGTTTACCAGGAAAGCAGATACGCCCGATCGTCTGAACACCTTTCTCTGGATGGCGGCAACAGTAAAATTACCGGATGGGATATCGCCCTGCTGTCCGGTTTGGAGGTCCATCAGCCCGATTCTCCAGTTGCTTCCTATTTTCCCGCTAAGCCTGGCACCAGCCTGAACGGGGCTGTTTAGTCCGATACGTCGTGAGAAAAAAGGTCGGAGATTATCGGTTCCCAAATTGGCAAAAAGATCACTGTTCTCCAGGTAAAATTGCCTTTTCTCCGGGAAAAAGAGTTCAAAACGATCCAGGTTGGTCTGCTGCTTATCTACTTCTACCTGCGAATAATCGGGATTAACCGTCAAATCGAGGTTCATCGATGTAGACAGGATCAGCTTGGCATCGATACCTGCGGTGGCACCCGGAATAATACCTTTATTTGCCTCCTTATCCTGGGTGGCTTTTGCCGAAATATAGGGGATGAGCGAGAATCTGGGTCCCGATGAAGGCAGTGGTTTATCCCATACCAGCGATCCGGTAAAGGCGAGGGTGGAGGTGGTAAATTGCCTGGGCATGGGCGCCCAGCTCGATTTCTCACATGTTTTCAGATCATTCCGGCTGAAATTGATGCCCCATTCTTTGGCTCCTCCATTGTAGCGCATGCTCCGGAGTGGGATAGCGAATTCAGCTGTCCAGCGGTCATCGTAATTCTGCACCGCCGATAGCCATTTAATGTCCCAATCCAGATTGCAGGTTCCGCCGTTGGCCTGCATGCCATCCCATTGGGCACCCGCCGCCGAAACGCCAAAAGCAAAGCCGTTGGTTTGATCATTATAGGTATCGATAAACACAACAAAATTGTCGTTCTTCTGAAAATTGAAATCGCGGCGCAGCGATTCAACCGGCCGCTTCCCCGGTGTGGGATCTAAACATACAATTCCAACATATAGCGTTGATTGGCTATAGGTTACCCTAACTACAGTTTGAGCAATGGCAAACCCGGTATCCGTTGGAAGCACCCGCTGAAAATGAGTCGCCCTATTGGGATTGTTCCAGACCGGTTCATCAAGGATCCCGTCAATAGCAATGGTATCGCTGGTAACTGCAATGTTTATCCGGTACTTATCGCGGTTAATACCTTTTATCTGGCCAAAAACAAGCGCGTAGCCAAACAGGATCGCAAAAAACAATAGAATGGAGGACTTCAGCATCGGTAATTAATAAAAGTTGTGCAAGGTAAAAAACGTAAAGAACGTAAAGAACGTAAAGAACGAAAAGAAAGGTAAAGAATGGAATATTAAGTGATCGGGAATATGCACATCAAAAGCTGCAATCAGTTTTATACCTTTATCCAGTGGCTGAAAAACAGTTAAAAATGATCGGAATGAAAAAATACACATCCATCGCGCTATTGGTTTTGGCAATTGTTATTTCATTGGTTCTTAACGGATGTTCCCGTAATCAATACAATGGAAAGTTTATCCAGGGTAGTGGAGATGCAAACTATCTTCGCTTGATAGATGAATCGTTTGCCTTTTTTCATCCCACCCCGGCTGTACCAAACGTATCGATGCTTTATGAGCCAAAGTGGGATACTTTTCTCGAAAGCGGCGGATGGAATGCCTGGTGGATTCAGAACAGTTATGGGTTTGCTTACTCGGCTTCTCCTTTTATTCAGGAGCCTGGGTTTTCGCTTTTACAACGATCGCTGGATTTGTTGTGGAATAATCAGGGTGATGGCAAACGTGCCGGCAGGATTGATGTGCCCGGAAAGCCCGCCAATACCCATCCGCTCTATGCACTGGTAGCTCCGGATGGTAGCCTGGGCGACTGCGCTGGTCCGGAAGAAATCATTTATAAACAGGGCGATGGAAATTTCAATATTCACGACTGGTTTTACGAGGCAACTGCCGCCGGACTCGTTATGCAGTCTGAATTTCTGCTTACCAGCCGCGATAAAAAAGCGATTGCTTATTATCTGCCAAAAATGGAACGGGCGTGCAACTTTATCGAAAAAGTACGCGATTCATCCAATAACCTTTTTCTCGTGGGTCCGGCCTGCAATCTGCTGGCCCCCAGCTATGGCGGGGTTAAGCTGGCCGATGGATCATTCGGTAAGGGTTACCTGGCCGGAGTTTCCATAACTTATCTGGCGGCACTCAACCGGATGGTGGAAATTTATCGGATGGTTGGAAATAAGGAGATGACAATATTGTTTGAACATCGTCAGAAAATAACCCAACAATCCCTTTCCCTTTTATTGACTCCAGCCGGATATTTTGTGAAATCGCTTGA
>CAIXKO010000656.1 GCA_903919925.1 uncultured Bacteroidota bacterium
AATCAATAAGACGATATGATTTTTCACCATCATTATCATTCATTTTCGGGGGACAATTTCACGTCGGGGGAGGACCCATGTGTCCTCCCGTTTTTCATGCGAGGCCTTTTCGGAGCGGGAGGACGCGTGGGTCCTCCCCGAGAGGAGATTACAACGTTTTAATGCGCACGTTTCGGAAACGCAGCGTTGATCCGTGCCCCAGGAATCCGATATGCCCTTTGGTGTTTTTCAAACCCGGATGCTGATTATGATCGAGGGTGCCGTTTTTGCTGGCTTCTGCAATGTCACCGTCCACGATAACCGTTCCGTTCAGAGTTACCTTAATACGTGTTCCCTGTATCCAGATCTCCTCTTCGTTCCATTCGCCCAAAGGTTTTGCAAACTCCCGGCGTGCAGGAATCACCCCATATACCGATCCGTGATACTGGTATTTCTGAAGGTTTGCATAGATCGGTGCCGTATTATCGAGCACCTGTATTTCCATTCCCGCATAAGCAGCATCACCCTCCAGCGGAGCTCTGATTCCAATACCGTTATTGGCTCCAGGGGTTAGCTGATATTCAAATCTCAATACAAAATCAGCATATTCCTTTTCAGTAAACAGGTTACCCGATCCGCCACCGCCTGCGGGTGCCACAGCTATCTCACAATTATCTATCGTATAATCACTTTTATTTCCGACCCAGCCGTCCAGATTTTTGCCATTAAAAAGCGAGGTAAACCCATCGGCCTGCTCTGAAACAGTCAGGTTATAGCTTTCGCTGCTGATTTCCTTTACATAAATGTCACGGAATCCCAGATCGGTACCGTGTGCCTGCAATTCGAGCGCTCCTTTGGGGAAAATCGGTATGTTACGATCCCAGTAATTTTCCAGGGTTACGTTATCAACAATGGTGATTCCGTTCAACTTAACGGTGACTTTTTCACCAATCATTTTGATATAGAAAGTATTCCAGTCATTTACCGGGTTGTCGGCTACCTGAGTGGGTTTCGCTGGATTCTTTTGATTGTTGTACAAACCGCCCGATCCTACCTGAGCACCAACGTCGATGCGGCTGGTATCCCAAATCTGAACCTGCGGCGAACCACGAAGATAAATTCCGCTGTCGCCACTTTTGGTTATCCGCCAGTCCACCCACATTTCAAAGTCGCCGTATTCTTTTACCGAACAAAGGTTGTTTCCCTTGCCGTTAAACACAATCATGCCGTCCTTAACTGTCCAGCTTTCGCTAATGGTTGCATCCACCGCTTTCTGCTTTTGAGCAAGCTCTTCTTTGGTCATTTTAGCTCGGGCAACCGGATTCTCCACCAGTCCTTGCCAACCTGTGAGGTCCTTACCGTTAAACATGGGAACAAAACCGGCATCTTTAGGCATGGCAGCCAACCAGTTACGCATATTTTCCTTGGCATAATCGCTCTCTTCGCCACTGATTACTGCGATGCATTTGGTAAGAATCTGTTTCACCGTTTCGCCATACATTCCTTCTTTTGTTCCCGATGGCGGTAAGGCGATACCCATGGCCACTCTGGCAGCATTGTTTTGTACCTCTTTATCGTCCAGATATTTAGCCACAAAAACCAGCGTCAGGAAAGTACGGTTACCCTCGAGACCCTGAATCACCATCTTTTTCTGATCGGCGGTTTTTGCCAGGCTAACCACTTTGCGAAGGAGCAATAGTTTTTGATCAGCATTAATGCGTGATTTCGATATTTTATTTACGTAAGCGGTAAAAGCATCTGACTGATATTTTTCGGGGCCTGCTGATGCAATGGCGAACAGCTGGTCACAAACCCGGTAATCTTTCCAGGTGGTCAGTGCGGTGAATGCCTGATCTTTTGCTGCACCTTTTTTTGTAGTAAACTCATTAGTAATCAGTTTTAAAGCCTCGTCGCCACCCACTCGTGGAATCACTGCCAGCAACTTATCATGAAGAGCTTTTTTAGTGGTGTACGCCGATAGAATCACCCGTGTTCTCTCAAATTGGTTTTCGATACCGGAAACAGCCACCACCAGTGCATCCTGCACATTGGCTACGAAAACAGGATTTGCGGTATTTTCCAAAATGGTGATCAATACAACTTCATCGCCTGGTTTGGTAACATTTGGAAGTGCTTTA
>CAIXKO010000657.1 GCA_903919925.1 uncultured Bacteroidota bacterium
AAGCTTTTAAGTAAAAGCGGATGCTCTCCAAATACCTTCCGGAAAGTCAGATCATTCTTTGGATCGAGGTAGCGCATGGAAGTTGGATTTTTCACAAAGGTAGGAAAAATTGACGGGTAGAGACGCATATTTGCGTGTCTTCCAGTGACGACTGCCAGGTGACAAAATAATAACAATGGTGTCAAAATGTGCAAATAATAATTCAATCTCTGTATTGAAAAAAATCAGACGGTGAACTATGTTTGAAACTTGGGGGGAATACATAGTTATCCGATTCCAATAGCAACAGAGTTAACCTATAAATTTTCACATTATGAATGCATTGCTGGGAGTAATTTTTCATTCGATCGGTGGCTTTGCCTCCGGGAGTTTTTACATGCCTTTTAATAAGGTAAAAGGCTGGGCCTGGGAAAGCTATTGGATCATAGGCGGGTTATTCTCCTGGCTGATTGTTCCACCATTAGCCGCCTGGCTTACTGTTCCGGGATTTGCTGAAATAATTGCAGCTACCTCGGGAAAGATTATATCTATTACCATAATTATGGGTTTGCTATGGGGAATCGGTGGTCTGACTTATGGACTGGGCGTAAGATATCTGGGTATGTCATTGGGAAACTCGGTGATTCTCGGCTTATGTTCGGCATTCGGAGCCCTTGTACCATCTATTTACTATGCGGTTAATCCTACACCGGGTAAAGTATCGTTTACCGACATGCTTGCACATAACGGAGGACAGATGGTGCTGATTGGGGTGGTTATTTGTTTGACAGGTATCGCCATCATGGGAAAAGCGGGTATGATGAAAGAGAGGGAAATATCAGGAAACGGGGAAGCACGCACGGCTGATCAGGAATTTAGCATTGTAAAGGGGCTCATTATCGCCATTATTTCAGGGGTGTTAAGCTCTTTCTTTAATTTTGGCATTGAATCCGGAAAACCAATGGCTGAGGCAGCTGTTGCTGCTGGTTTTAACCCCTTGTTTCAGAACAATGTAACCTTTGTTGTACTGCTTTGGGGCGGTTTGACCACCAATCTGATCTGGACCACCATTCTCAATCTGAAAAACCGCTCTTACGGGAATTTTGTAGATAAAGCTAAGCCACTTTTTAATAATTATATGTTCTCAGCGCTTGCCGGTACCATGTGGTTTGCGCAGTTCTTCTTTTACGGAATGGGCGAAAGTAAACTCGGAAATGGTGCGAGCTCATGGATCTTGCACATGGCAACCATTATTCTGACCGCCAATATGTGGGGCGTGTACCGGAAGGAATGGAAAGGGGTTTCATCCAGAACCATCAAAACCTTTATTGTTGGTATTGGAGTAATTATGTTGTCGGTTTTTATTGTTGGCATCGGAAACTCATTGTAGAGGTTAAAATACTTATCGGTTATGAATAACAGGGAATTGACTGAAAAGGCTTATGAAATAGCCAGGGAGCAGTATTCGAATTCAGGTGTTGATACAGATATCGCTTTGGCGAAAATGGATAATGTAGTTATTTCATTACATTGCTGGCAAGCCGATGATGTTGGAGGATTTGAAACTCCCGATGCAACTCTGACAGGAGGAGGTATTCAGGCAACGGGTAATTATCCCGGAAAAGCAACATCCATCAGCGAACTTAAAAAGGATCTGGAAAAGGTATTGTCATTGCTGCCAGGTAAATACAGGCTGAACCTACATGCTCTTTATGGTGATTTTGGTGGTGAACTAGTTGATCGCGACCAAATTGAACCAAAGCACTTTCAAACCTGGATCGATTGGTGCCGGGAGCAGGGAATCGGAATGGATTTTAATCCTTCATTCTTTTCTCATCCCAAAGCTCAGGCGGGTTTTACCTTGTCGTCAAAGGATGAGAGCATCAGGCAGTTTTGGGTGGAGCATTTGAAAAGATGCCGCAAGATTTCAGCAGAAATCGGGAGGCAGCTTGGAACTCCTTGTGTAATGAATATCTGGATACCCGATGGATCTAAGGACATTCCGGTTGATCGGAATGCTCACCGGGTGCTGCTGAAAAAATCGCTGGATGAAGCCTTTGCTGTGACTTATCCAAAGGAGCACTTGAAGGATGCACTGGAAAGTAAGCTTTTTGGGATTGGAGCGGAAGCTATGACGGTGGGCTCGCAGGAGTTTTACCTTGGATATGCTATTCAACACAATAAACTCATTTGCCTGGACAACGGCCATTTTCATCCAACGGAACAGGTTGGGGACAAAGTAACATCCTGTTTGCTTTATGTGGATGAATTGCTTCTACACCTTACCCGTCCAATTCGTTGGGATTCAGATCACGCGGTGACGCTTAATGAAGATGTTCAATTGATTGCATCTGAAATTATCCGGAATGATTTTCTGAATAGGGTAAACATAGGGCTTGATTTTTTTGATGCTTCCATCAATCGGCTGGGTGCGTATATTGTTGGATCCAGAGCAGCTAAAAAAGCGTTCATGATTGCCATGTTGGAACCTTTTGCACGATTGAAGGAGCTCGAGGAAAATGGACAACTTTTTGAACGGCTCGCGCTTTTAGAGGAGCTGAAAACCAAGCCATTTGGAGCAGTTTGGGACTACTACTGCCTGAAATCCGGGGTTCCGGTTGGTGAGGATTATATTGCCGAAGTTCAAGAGTATGAGCGCACGGTACTCTCATTAAGGTAGGAATTAGGGCAGGAGGGCAAGTGGGCAAAAGGGCAAGAAGCAAAGATGAAAAAGAGAGACAAGTGTTAACACAACTTTACCAGAAACAGGATAAATCTCGACCTTTCCTGAGTAGCTATTCAAGTTTAATTCAATCAGTTGAAAATAAACTAATTTCTTGATCTCTCCGCAGTTCTCTGCGTAAATCTCCGCGGTCCTCTGCGGTTAAATCTTTTTCTACCGCAGAGAACCGCAGAGGAAGCGCAGAGAGCCGCAGAGTGTACTTTTACAGTGACTGGCAGCTTTAACCATGAATCTATATGCCTCTTAATTGCAGGAATAGTTTACCATGATAATGCAAACAACCTGAATCCAAAAAACCAAAATCCGTTAGAAATGAATAGTAAAGCCTTTTACCTGATCCTCCTTGTCTTTTCGGCCTCTTGCCTTTTTGAGTTGAATGGCCAGACTTCAACGCTGGTAAGGAAACCGGTTACGCCAACCCGCATTATCTGGATGTCGGATACCACCGGAACTTTTATCAAAAACCCGGAATATCTCCTTACCCCGGGCAATCAGCAGGCCGATCTTTCGCAAGCGAGATTGATGTATCTGAATAATACCGGGAATCACAAATCTTCCATTATTCTTGACTATGGCGTTGAGCTACAAGGTGCCATTCAAATCATTACCGGAATTACCGGTAGTAAGAAACCGGTAAAAATCAGGGTACGGCTAGGCGAATCCGTTTCCGAAACTATGGCCGGTATCGATAGTTTGAGCACAGCGACTAATGATCACGCCATGCGGGACTTTGAATTGACCTTACCTTGGTTGGGAAAAATAGAAACCGGGAACAGCGGATTCCGATTTGTCCGGATCGATTTGCTGGACGAAAAGAGTACTGCTTGTATAAAAGAAATTAACGCTATATCCATTTACCGAGATATTCCATACCAGGGTAGCTTTAAGTGCAATGACGAACTATTGAACAAAATATGGAAAACCGGAGCCTATACGGTTCATTTGAATATGCAGGATTTTTTATGGGACGGCATCAAGCGCGACCGATTGGTGTGGGTAGGTGATCTTCATCCGGAAGTCAGCACTATTCTGTCGGTTTTTGGTTCAACTGAGGTGGTTCCCAAAAGCCTTGACCTGGTCAGGGATATTACTCCGGTAAGTGAGTGGATGAATGGGATAAGTTCCTACTCCATGTGGTGGGTGATTATTCACCGTGACTGGTATCAGCATTCGGGCGATCTGAAATATCTGACCGGGCAAAAGGTTTATTTATCGGCCCTTTTGAGGAAGTTTTGCTCCATGGTTGATGAAAAAGGTGTGGAAAAGTTGGATGGAAACCGGTTTTTAGATTGGCCAAGCAGTCCGGATAAACTCGCCGTAGATGCCGGATATCAGGGACTTTTGCTGATCACATTAAATGCGGGTGCGGAGCTTTGCGGTGTTTTGGGTGATAAAGAAACGGAAAAACTTTGCCAGAGTAAAGCAAAACTGATGTCGACTGTTCAGTTTGCACAGGTAAAATCGAAGCAGGCTGCAGCTTTGCTAAGTTTAGCCAATCTCATGCCAGCTGCTGAAGCCGACAAGGTGCTCGCGACTGGTGGAGCCCAAAATGTATCTACTTTTTATGGTTATTATATGCTCAAGGCTAAGGCCAGAGCCGGAAAGTACACGGAAGCCCTAAACCTGGTGAGGGAGTATTGGGGTGGAATGCTGAAATTGGGCGCAACAACTTTTTGGGAAGATTTCAATATTGACTGGATGAAGAATGCATCACGTATTGATGAAATGCCTGATCCCAAACAGGTTGATGTTCACGCAAGTTATGGCGATTTCTGCTATAAGGGACACCGACATAGTTTTTGTCATGGATGGGCATCGGGTCCAACTCCCTGGCTTTCAGAATTCGTTCTCGGAGTTCAGGTATTGGAGCCTGGATGCCGGAAAGTTAAGATTGAACCCCATTTGGGAGATTTAACCTGGGTGGAAGGTACTTATCCTACCCCCCTCGGCGTGATCAAAATCAGGCATGATAAACAGCCCGATGGAAAGATCAAATCCAGCATTACCGCCCCCGATGGAATCATTATTGTTCAATAATTAATTCTTATGTACCTGATATCACAATATTTAGCCAAATTAGTGTCACCCTTCACCCTTCACCTTCTAAGTATGAAATCCAAAATATCCCTCCAGTTTAAGTTCTTCACAGGTCTCCTTGCCCTTATCTTTCTGATTAGTTGTTCAGATAAAGCAAAGCTGTCGGTTGCTGAATTCGAGAGCGTTAAGTCAGGTTTTATAACACCGGCAGATACCAATAAGGTTTGGTGCTACTGGTACTGGCTGAATGATGACATTTCAAAAGAAGGTGTCACCAAAGACCTCGAAGCCATGAAAGAGGCCGGAATAGGCGGTGCTTTTATCGGGAATATTAATCCGGATGAGGTAAATGGGCGGGTTCCGCTTTTTTCCGACCAATGGTGGGAGATTATGGTACATGCCGTGAATGAAGGGAAACGGTTGGGTGTAGATATCGGAACGTTCAATTGCCCCGGTTGGAGCCAATCGGGTGGACCTTGGGTAAAACCGGAGATGGCCATGCGGTACCTGACTTATTCTGAAACGAAAGTAAACGGAGGAGCCAAAATTACAGCCAACCTGCCAAAGCCAAAAGAGATTTTTCAGGATGTTTATGTACTGGCCATTCCCGATAATGCCAATCAGTTCAAAACGATCAAGCTATCAAAACCGGCAATCTTTGATACCAATACTCAAAAAGATTTTTCCATCGATTTTAAATCATTTGGGGCAATCAAAGCCAACACTATCGTTATCACTCCTGCAAAGGCTCAGTTAAAGGCTGATTGTGAGTTGTTTGCAATGAAGGATGGTGATTTTAAGCTAATTAAGTCATTTGTGTATGACAGGAGTAATAATTCTCCCTCTGTTGGACCCGATGTAAACGGGCCGGTTGCCATTTCTATACCGGATGTTGAATCGGAAGAATTCAGATTAGTATTCAAAAACCTGACCAGTAATGAAGCTAAAGCCGGATTTGCTTCCATTGTTATTACTGGTGAGGTTATGCTGGAGAAATACGTAGAAAAGCAATTGGGTAAAATGCATCCTACTCCTTTTCCTGCCTGGGGAACCTATTTGTGGGATAAACAGTCGAACGGAGAGGCTTCTCCAATGGGTATCGCCGATAAGGATATCATTGATGTCAGCCAATTTATGGATGCCACCGGTAAGCTGCAGTGGGATGCGCCTGCGGGTAAGTGGGTGATTTTGCGTTTTGGGATGACGCCTACCGGAACAAAGAATTCACCAGCTGCACCTCAAGGTAAAGGCTATGAAATTGACAAGGCCAACAGCGAATTGATTCGATATCATTTTAACAATTATATTGGTGAGTTTCTAAAACGTATCCCTGTGGAAAGCCGGTCGGCACTGAAGTATGTTATTGCCGATAGCTATGAAATGGGCTCGCAGAACTGGACCGACGGATATGCTGAAAAGTTCAGGTTAAGGTATGGTTACGATCCTAAAAAGTACTTTCCTGTTTTATCGGGAAGGATAGTGGGAAGCGTAGAAGAGTCGGAGCGGTTTCTGTGGGACCTTCGCAGGGCAGTTGCTGATGATATCGCTTACGAATATGTTGGAGGTCTGCGGAAAATCAGCAATGAAAACAACCTTAAAATATGGCTGGAAAATTATGGTCACTGGGGCTTTCCTTCTGAGTTTCTCATGTATGGCGGGCAGTCGAATCTGGTGAGTGGCGAGTTTTGGACCGAAGGTGAATTGGGAAATATTGAATGCAAGGCAGCTTCCTCTTCCGCACATATTTATGGTAAGCCAAGAACATCAGCCGAGTCGTTTACCGCAGCTGGCAATTCTTACCTGAGATACCCGGCTCTTTTGAAACGCCGTGGAGATTGGTCGTTCACTGAAGGTATCAATCATGTTGTGGTTCACGTATATATTCACCAGCCCGATGAAACCAGGATGCCTGGTATTAATGCCTGGTTCAGCACCGAGTTCAATCGTCACAACACCTGGTTTAAGCAAAGCAAAATATGGTTTGATTATGAGAGGCGCTGCCAGCATCTTTTACAGCAAGGGAAATACGCTGCCGATGTCTGTTATTTTATTGGAGAGGATGCACCAAAAATGACCGGGGCAAGAAATCCGGAAATGCCTGCAGGTTATTCTTACGACTATATAAATGGGGAAGTTATCCTGAATAGATTGTCGGTAAAGGATGGTCGGTTTGTTTTGCCTGATGGAATGAGCTACCGGGTGATGGTGTTGCCTCCATTAAATACCATGCGCCCTGAGGTTTTACAGAAATTGAGCAGTTTGGTTAAAGAGGGTGGAGTTATTTTGGGAGACAAACCATCTAAATCTCCAAGCTTAAAAGGTTACCCCGGATGCGATGACCAGGTTAAATTACTTGCGGAAGAGCTTTGGGGTGGCGGAGAAGCAGCTGATAAATCGAGGCAGGTGGGCCTGGGTTTTGTTTTAAGCGGGATGAATATTAAGCAAGCACTTGATTTTATTAAGGTACCCGAAGATTTTAATCCCGAAGGAAATTTCCCTGTCCTCTGGACTCATCGTACGCAGCCTGGATTGGATATCTATTTTGTTACCAACCAGGGTACGGAGCAGATTAGTTTTAACCCTTCATTTCGTATTTCGGGTAGGGCACCCCAGCTGTGGGATGCTGTAACGGGTAAAATCAGGATACTCAAGGATTTTACCGATGCGGGTGATCGCACGGTTGTTCCTTTGACGATGGAGCCTGGGCAAAGCTGGTTTGTAGTGTTTGCGGATCAAAAATCAGGAATTTCTGATGAAGGTTTCAGCTCCAATTTTCCTGGAAAAAAAGTATTGTTGACTGTTGGAGGCCCCTGGAAAGTTGAATTCGCCAATAAAGCCATTGGCCCCGATCAGCCGATTGATTTGGAATCATTGGTTGATCTTTCGAAATTGGAAAACGATAAAATAAAGTACTATTCTGGAACGATTTCTTATTCCACAGTGTTTGATCTGGAAAAAGTGCCTGCCGGTCCGGTTTATCTTGATCTTGGGGATGTTAAATATATTGCCCATGTTAAAATTAATGGCTCGGATGCTGGTGGCGTTTGGATGTTTCCCTGGATGGTGGAAATAAAAAGTTTCTTGAAATCCGGTCGAAATACGGTGGAAGTTGAAGTGGCCAATGTTTGGCGAAACCGGATGATTTATGACAGCAAGCTGCCGTTAAAAGACCGGTATACCTGGACCGTGGTGTCGGATGCCAAACCTGATGAGATTCCTCCATCCTCGGGGTTGATAGGACCGGTAACCATTAAAACTGATGAGATAAAATAACTCAACAATCATAGCCTCCGCGGCCCTCTGCGTAAATTCTCTGCTGCCCTCTGCGTTTAAATCTTTTTTAACCGCAGAGAACCGCAGAGTGGTCACGCAGAGAACCGCAGAGTGGTCACGCAGAGGGCCGCAGAGTAGGTTGAGTGAACTCAACGATGAGTGGTCGTATAGTTCGTAAATATCTTTTTAATAACAAGTTGCCATGATACTTATGACGCAACGTTCACTGTCAATTCTGGTTTGTACCTGTCTTTTGTTATCGTGTACCCGTAAAACCGAGCCGGTAAAACCGGAATATCAGGTGTGCAAAGAATGGAAAGCCGTTTGGATCACCTCAGATGGTTCCGAAAGCCTTTCCATGCCACTGTTCAAAAAGGATTTCAAAGTAGAAAAGCATTTGACCAGGGCCATGATCTTTGTATCGGGACTGGGTTATAATGAGGTATATCTCAATGGAAAAAAGGTTGGCGACCATGTACTTGACCCGGCTCAAACCAATTATGATGCTTATGCGCTGTACTCGGCATATGAGGTAACTGATCAGATCAGGCAAGGTGTGAACAGAATTGGAGTGATGCTGGGCGATGGATGGTATAATCAGAATAAAGCATTTGGCATTGATTTGGGTTATGGTAAACCGCTGCTGATTTGCCAGATAGAATTGGAGTACAAAGATAAAAGCCTGGCTGTTGAGGTTTCAGACACTACCTGGGAATGTGCCGGGGGGCCGGTGATTTCAGCTAATGTTTACGCGGGTGAAACATACGATGCCAGGAAGGAAGTTGAAGGCTGGAGTATTGCCGGAAGCAACAATGGACAATGGAAGAGGGTAGTAGCTGCCAGGACTTTTCCGCCCGAATTGAAACCTCAAATGCTTCCTCCAATCAAAAAAATGAAGGAATTGGCAGTTAAACGTTTTTATCGTCAGGCCAATGGAAAAACCATTTTTGATCTGGGTCAGAATTTCGCCGGTTGGGCCCGAATAACAGTTAAGGAGCCAGCTGGAACTGTATTAAGCATGCGTATGAGCGAGGAGGTTTATCCCGATGGATCGCTGGATTTTACCTCTACAGGGGTTTTTGCCACTCAATTTGTTCAAACCGATACTTACACCTGCAAGGGTACGGGCACCGAGATTTGGGAGCCCCGGTTTACTTACCATGGGTTCAGGTATGTTGAAGTATCGGGGCTTTCAACGTTGCCAAACCAGGAAACCATCAAGGGAATAGTGGTTTACTCATCGGTTGATACGGTGGGTTCCTTCCGCTGTTCTGATGAGCAGATCAACCGGTTACATGAAATGGCGCTATGGACCCTGACCAGCAATATCCAAGGTTTTCCCAGCGATTGTCCCCATCGCGAAAAATGTGGATGGCTTGGCGATGCCCATGCCATAGCCCCCATGTCGATCTACAATTTTGACATGGAATCTTTTTGGATCAAATACCTGAATGATATCCGCTCATCGGCTGCCAGACAGGGAGTTACTATTCATCATCAGGCAAAAAACAGTGTATTTTATCAAGCTTATAAAAAACCTGGCATACCCTACATGATCGCCCCCGGAAAGCGGGAGTGCGGAGCTGCATCACCCGATTGGGGGACGGCACTGGTTCAAATACCCTGGTATTTGTACCTGTACTATGGGAATAGTGAAATACTCAGGGAGTTTTATCCGGATATGAAAATTTGGGTTGATTATGTGGATAGTCTTTCTGTACAAAATATTGTAAATCAGGGTTTAGGAGATTGGTGTCCGCCGGGTGGGGTAGACAGTATTGATTGCCCATACCAGTTGAGTTCCACGGCGTATCATTATCTGGACCTTAAGCTGATGGCTCAGGTTTCAGCAAATCTAGGGATTTCCATCGATGAAAAGCGCTACGGGGAAAGGATGATAGAAGTGAAGGAAGCCTTTATCAGCAAATTTTACGATCCGCTGAAGAAATCATTCGGTAGTCAAACGGCAAACGCGATGGCCCTGGATCTGGGGTTGGCGCCGGCTGGTGATGAATTGGCAGTTTCAAATGCTATTGTTCAAGATGTTAAGGAAAAGTATTCCGGTTTTCATCATACCGGGATTTTTGGATTACCCCGGATTTTTGATGCTCTTGCCCGATATGGTAACGAGGAAACCGCCATGAGCATTCTGGCCGGAAAAGGGAAGAAGAGTTTCGAAAATATGTGGAAGATTTATGACGCAACCACTTTGTGGGAGGAATTGCCGGTTGATGATGTTCCGGATGCGGCAAATCTGCGCAGCAAGTTTGGCTCGCATAATCACCCGATGCAGGGAGGTTTTGACGCCTGGTTTTACAAGGGAATAGCCGGAATCAGTCCGGTGCCGGAAAATCCGGGCTTTCGAACCATCCGGTTTGAGCCTATGCTTGTTAATCAGCTTAAATGGGCCGAGGGTTCATACTGCTCAAAATACGGCATGATTAGAAGCTCATGGAAGTGGAAGGATAAGCTTTTTTTGTGGAAGATAACCATTCCGGCAGATTGCAAAGGTGAGGTGGTTTTGCCCATTAAAGGATTTTCCTTACTGACCATTAACGGGAAAGCATCGAAAAGATTGGAGAAAATTCTTTTCCTTAACCCAGGTACCTATGAAATTGAGATTAAGAAATAGTCATGAAAGCATTGAAATTTACATTGTTAATGTTGATTGCCGGGATGCTCTTTCCTGCATTTTCCGCAACCATTATTCTTACTAGTGATAAGCAACTTAACGATTTGCTGGATCCGGATAAGAAAATCGACCTGTCGACAGGCCGTGACAAAACTTTTGCCAGCTTAAGGGAGATTTGTGAATCTGCTCAAAAATCCGGAGATAAGACACTTACCATAGCTTTTGATGAATTTTTCAGGCAATACCGTGAGCAGGCAGGAACAGAACGCCGGTTGACTCCTGATATGGATGAATACATTAATAAAATCAAAGTTATTGGAGAATTTGCGGCACGCTATGGCATGGGTATCGGCTTGAGTTTGCTGAGCCCGCTTGAGCTGGGTCCAGCCTATAAAAATACTACGGGCGAAAACGGACGATGGCTGAATTATAAAGTTGGCTACCGCGATCCGGTATCGGGTAAATTCAGCCTACAGATGCACCAGCAACTCTCATGGACCAATAATAAGGGAAAATTTGCCATTAAATTAAAGAATGTCAGAGCATTTGCTTTCAGGGAGAATGCGGTAGGGAATAGCCCATTCAGATCTGTTAACCAGGATGATATCATGGAAATTCAAGGGGTGAAATATGAGGCTCTCGATACCCTTCAAATCGTTCCAACCGGCGAACTATGGGTGGCACCCTCTTCATCGGAAGCACGTGATATGAGTTTTGAATCGAGGAATTTGCAGGTATTTTATGATGGGGCTTCTCAGCTCAAAGGGTATAACCGGGTAATGGTTCTGTTGGAATATGATACGCCTGAAATGGATTATTTCAGCCCCCAGGCCATGCCGTTCCTGAAAAATCTGTTGAAGAAATATCGCGATAAGGGAATTGACCTGGTTTCATTGTACTCTGATGAGATGCATATCCAGCAGGATTGGTACTATTTTGTGCATCATGAAAACGGCCAGTTTAACATCCGGTACCTGACCCGAAATTTTTCAGATGCTTATCAGAAAAAATTTGGCCAGGCATTTGAAGACAAGCATCTGCTGTATTTTGCCTATGGTGCACCGTTCTTTGAAACCGGGGCAAAATCGGCCCGGAATGTTCAGTATGTGATGGGCCCTAAACCGGAGGAAATCCAGAGGACCTTTCTTCTTCGCGACCGGTACTTCAAGATGCTGAATCATGGGGTAGCCGATTTGTTTATCGAGGCAAAGGATTATGCAGAGAAACTTTTTGGCAGGGCTATGGAGGCAACAGGTCATTCATCGTGGGCCGAGAGTCCGACAATAGACATTTGGGATACTGAAAAGCTTCGTGAAAATGCAGCTAAATATGAGTTTACCTCCAATTATGTTTGGGGAAATACTGTTCAGCAAGCCTCGGCAGCCTGTTATGATTATTTTAAATGGGGAGAATATCTGGAGCCTACCGGCAACGATTTTGCGGAATGTGGCTGGCTGGACCGTAATTATTACGGAGCGGCTATGTCGGCTTCCATTGGGGTGATCAATAAATACCCGAATGCCTATGCAGCTGCCTGGGGAATGCCAACTGCCTCGCGGATATGGAGAGAGGCTGTGAACAGTGCCTTTGGCGCGCGCGACGGTTCAAATATCAATCAAATTACCGGCGGTGTTCACAGGGATATCGAAGTTCTGATTCTTTACCCGATGAACCTTGTTGCCGTAGAGGAACGGTTTGGCAGCTGGATGACTCAATATGCATACGCCAATTACCTGACTGCCGAGAAATTACTGGAAATGGGCCGGATTACCGATGATGGCTGGATCAGGGTTGGTGCTAAAAAATATCATACGCTTGTTGCCCTGTTTGAACCTCTCCCGTCAGAAGGATTGCTCCAATTGATGCGCACCTTTGCTGAAAAGGGTGGCAACCTAATATGGTGCGGGCCTCCACCACTCATCAGTGGAAGCGGAAAACCCTGTTCAATAGAGTGGCAGCAGCTTTTTGGAGTGAAATATTCTTTTGATTCATATCTGGGAGAGATTGCCGCTGGGCGGAGGATTTCTTTTCAAAACAGTTTTGAAAAGATTCCTGAGCAAACTATTCTAACCGATTTTTTGGTTGATCGGATTTATCCAATTACTCCGGAAACCAATGTCGAAATTATTGCCCAATCCGGAAATAAGATTCTGGGTACGGGTTTGAAATCCGGAAACGGTAAGGTTTATTATTTTGGTTTCAGACCCCGGGATGACCAATCAGCCAGTTTGGGTTACGAATCCCGCACCTTTTTTGAGATTTTGAATGCTTGCGGTGCATACCAGGGAACCAGCAAATCCCCAATGGTCAATGATAATCCAACCTTTGTTTCACGGACAACAGATTATCTGGCCACTGGTTTTCCAAATAATAGTACGGTAATAGTTAAGCATTACCGCACGCATGCTGAGAACTGGGACGGCGGGTTCTCCCGCAGTCAGGAAGCTGATGATCAGGCTCTGGCTGCTAACCCGATGCCCTCCGATACCATGGTCCTGAAGGAAATGAAAGTGAATGGGCATCAGGTTTCTTATACCGGCAGACTATCAATGGTTTTCAGAACCGGAGATAACAATCAGCTGGTTGCTTTTGAAGGTCGTAATTGTAAAGGCCTGGAATTGGATGGTGCCAGGTATGAATTTGCTGAAAAGCCTTTTCAAACCATCGCTTTCTTTCCTTCAGCAGATTCAGGAAATTATCAGGTTTTACTTTCGGGTGAAGGTAAAATTCAACTTCCGATTCCATTTACAGATGCCAAAAAGCTTGTTATTACCTGCGGAACGATTAAGGTACCTTTCCGGATCACAGAAGGAAAAGTGGAGATCGCTGTAACACAGGAGATTTCCGGTAAAGCATTAACCGTAAAGAACGTGAAGAACGTAAAGAACGCGAAGAACGTGAAGAACGTGAAGAAAGGTACCTGGATAGATACGCTTGGCGGAGATTCGAGGTAGTAGGGAAGGACCCACGTGTCCTTCCGCCCCCCCCAAACCCACGTGTCCTTCCGCCCCCCCCCCAAACCCCCAAAACAAACCCCAAAAAAACAACCTCCAAAAAACAAAAAACAAAACAAAATAACAAACCAAAAAAAATCGCCCAGCCCAAATTGCCAATCA
>CAIXKO010000658.1 GCA_903919925.1 uncultured Bacteroidota bacterium
TAAGCACAGTAAGGATGATTGGCGCAAAGCAGAAATCGTGGTGTCAACTATCCAAACATTTTTATTCAACAACCGGTATAAGCGGAATTTTGCACCGGATGATTTTGACATGGTGATCTCGGATGAGGCTCACCGGAGTATTGGAGGTAACAGCCGGGCCGTTTTTGAGTATTTCATCGGTTATAAATTAGGCCTGACTGCCACCCCAAAAGCGTATTTGAAACATATTGATGTGTCAGCATTGGGTTCAAATGATCCTCGTGAATTAGAGCGTCGAATTTTACTGGATACCTACAATACTTTTGGCTGTGAAACTGGCGAACCTACTTTCCGGTATTCCCTGCTTGATGGAGTGAAAGAAGGGTACCTGGTTAATCCGGTGGTAGTGGACGCCCGCACCGATGTGACCACGCAACTTTTATCAGAACAAGGTTATGTGGTAAATGAACCTAATGAAAATGGCGAAGCCGCAGAGGATTCCTTTGTGCAGAGGGATTTTGAAAAAAGTTTCTTTTCCGAAAATACCAACCGGGTTTTCTGCCAAGCATTCCTGGATAATGGATTCAAGGACCCTATTACCGGTGAGTTTGGCAAGTCATTGATTTTTTGTGTTTCACAAAACCATGCAGCAAAAATTGTCCAGTTATTGAATGAACTGGCTGACAACCGGTATCCTGGTAAATACAATTCGGATTTTGCCATGCAGGTTACTTCCCAAATCTCCGATGCTAAGTATTTCACCTCAAGTTTCAAGAATAATAACTTATCGGGTAATTGTAACTTCAATCTACTTTACAAGACCTGCAAGACCCGTGCTTGCGTCACAGTGGGGATGATGACCACCGGCTATGATTGCCCTGACATCCTGAATTTGGGTTTAATTCGACCGGTGTATTCTCCAACCGATTTCATTCAGATCAAAGGTAGGGGTACACGAAAACACAACTTCACCGATGATCTGAACGATCCTCAATCAAAAATCTTGTTGGGAGCCAGGCCAAAGGAGAATTTTAAGTTGTTCGACTTCTTTGCCAATTGCGAATATTTTGAGAATGATTTCAATTATGATCAGGTTTTGGTCCTGCCCCGTATCAATGCTGGAGGACCGGTAGGACCTCCCCCGCCTCCTACTATTGATATTTTTGAGAACAAAAAGGAAGATTATATTACCTCCCTCCGAAATCAGTTGATTGGCGTTGAAGGAATGAAGATAGACAGGATGTATTATGATAAGTTTGAGGAAAAAGTGAAGGCAATCCCAGCACTGGTTGAGAAATTGGAAAGAGGAGAGTGGGAAGAAGTCCTGACTCACATTGAGCAAAATATTCTGGATAAACCACAGGAGTTCTTTACAATGGAAAAACTTAGGCAGGCCGCCCAGGTGGATCGCAGGATCAGCTTAAGGGAAATGGTTGAAAAAATTTTAGGAATGATCCCGTTCTTCAAATCTAAGAATGAGTTGCTCGATGAGGAGTTTGACAAGTTCGATAGCCGGTATCTCCCTAAAGAAGAATATTTTAACTATGCCAAAACCGTTTTCAAAGCCTATATTCTTGACCTGGAATTCAGGAAAACCATTGATACAGGCAAATATGCTGACTTGAATATATCCCCATTTGGTGAAGCCTTTCACAAACTGTCACCGGAACTGCGAAAGGCCATACCGGAATACATCAAAGATTTTGTACCGCTCAATAAATTTGCCGCCTGATAACCTGTAAAAATGCTTGATAACGAAACGAAACGACGGATTGATACCGCCCGCGATATACTTGTAGGAAAAGTACCTGATCCCAAAAGCCAGGTGGAACAAATCACCATTGCCTTGGTGTATAAGTTCATGGACGACATGGACAAGGATTCGGTGGACATGGGAGGAAAAGCCAGCTTTTTTACCGGTGAGTATGAAAGGTATGCATGGAGCAGGATTTTCGATCCGCACATAGGTGGTTTTGAAATGCTGAACCTGTATGCGGAGGCCATTATCAAGCTGAACCACAATCCAGGCATCCCGCAACTTTTCAGGGATATCTTTAAGAACGCATACCTTCCTTACCGTGATCCTGAAACATTGAAACTGTTTTTAAAAACCATCAATGAGTTCCATTATGATCATTCGGAGAAGCTGGGAGATGCATTTGAGTATTTGCTTTCCGTTTTAGGCAGTCAGGGTGATGCAGGGCAGTTCCGTACCCCCAGGCACATTATTGATTTCATGGTGCAGATTGTCAAACCGCAAAAACATGAGATAATCCTTGATCCGGCCTGCGGTACCGCCGGATTCCTGATTTCGGCATACAAGCACATCGTAAAAGAAAACACGAAAAAGGTTCCCGGTGATCAATTATTACCTGATGAGCGTAAACGACTGTTAACCAATTTTAAAGGATTTGACATTTCGCCTGATATGGTTCGAATGTCGTTGGTCAACATGTATCTGCATGGATTTGTCCAGCCAATGATTTATGAATACGATACCCTGACCAGCGAAGACCGGTGGAATGAATATGCTGATGTTATCCTGGCGAATCCTCCGTTTATGTCTCCGAAGGGAGGAATCAAACCGCACAAACGGTTTTCTGTTCAATGCAAACGGAGTGAGGTGCTGTTTGTGGATTATATCGCCGAGCATTTAACGCCATCAGGGCGGGCCGCAGTGATTGTGCCGGAAGGAATCATCTTTCAGTCCGCCGGTGCATATAAACAACTCCGTAAGATGCTGGTTGAGAAGTTTCTTTATGCAGTGGTATCCTTACCGGCAGGAGTGTTCAATCCCTATTCCGGCGTTAAGACCTCCATATTGTTGATGGATCGCCAGCTTGCCCGCAAAGTCGATTCTATTCTTTTTCTCAAAATTGGCAATGATGGTTTTGGGTTAGGCGCGCAAAGGAGAGAAATGGAAGGAACCGACCTGCCGGATGTTATTCAAATGATTGACGAATATGTGAAGGCAATCCGATCAGAAAGTACTGAATCCTTTAATACTGATGATCAATACACTGGTGCCTTATTAATCACAAAGGCAAGACTGGCTGAAAGTGAATATACGCTTACCGGAGATCGATATAGGATCACTGAAAGAAAAGGTCATCAGAGGTGGCCTTTGGTAAAGTTGGGTGAGGTCTGTGAAACGTCATCCGGTGGTACCCCGCTAAAAAGTAATCCGAATTATTGGGAAAACGGAAGTATTCCTTGGTTAAAGAGTGGAGAAGTATCGCAAGGCAGAATTTTCCAAATTGAAGAGACCATTACTTCTTTAGGGTTAAAGGAATCTTCTGCCAAGATGTTTCCAGTTGACACTGTTTTGGTGGCAATGTACGGTGCGACAGCAGGTCAAGTTGGGATTTTAAAAACTCCTTCATCAACGAATCAGGCTGTGTGCGGAATTCTTCCAAACCAAAGTTTTTATCCTGATTTCCTGTATCGTTTACTCCTGTCAAAAAGAAATGATTTGATAATGCAAAGCACCGGTGGGGCGCAACCAAATATATCACAAAGCATAATTCGGGAATTATTAATCCCTCTCCCACCCATTGAAGTCCAGCAGGATATTGTAGCCGAGATTGAAGGTTATCAAAAGATCATTGATGGTGCCCGGCAGGTGGTTGAAAACTGGAAACCGCAGATTGAGATTGATCCGGCATGGCCTATGGTTAGGTTGGGAGATGTCTGCAAGATTAATCCAACAAAATCGGAAGTTTCTTCAATGGATATGACTTCAACAGTGTCGTTTTTGCCAATGGAAGATGTCGGAATGGTCCAAGACATCTATCCTGTGAAAGAAAGACTGCTCGGAGAAGTTTATAAAGGTTATACTTTTTTCAGGGAGAATGACGTCCTCATCGCTAAGGTGACCCCATGCTTTGAAAATGGGAAAGCCGGGATACCTAGGAATCTTAAAAATGCTATAGGATTTGGTTCAAGTGAATTGCATGTTATCAGACCTTCTGAAACGATATTGCCTGAATTTATCTTCCCATTCGTTTCGTCGCAAAAGTTCCTTGCAGTTGGAAAAACTAAAATGACCGGTACCGGTGGTTTACAGCGTGTTCCATTAAGCTATTTTGCTGACCATGAGATTCCTTTGCCTTCAATTGAAATTCAAAAGGAGGTAGTAGCAATGATCGAAGCTGAACGACTATCGGTCTGTGCTTGTCGGGAGTTAATTGGTGTTTATGAAGGCAAGATCAAAGGAGTGATTGATAAGGTTTGGGGCGAATAATAAAAACAAATTCAAAGAAAATGAAAATAGGCAGGCTTGTAAAGGTTGACATCCGAGACTTATGGACTGGTGAAGCTTCCCATTTTACTCCCTGGCTGGCCAGCGAGGAAAATATCGCCTTAATCAGTGAAGCTATTGATTTGGAACTTGAATTGGTCGGACAAGAGAAAAATGTGGGGCCATTTCGTGCCGATATTCTTTGCAAGAACACTTTGGATGACCATTACGTTTTGATTGAGAACCAATTAGAACGTACTGACCATACGCATCTTGGACAATTACTGACTTATGCTGCCGGTCTTGATGCGGTGACGATTATTTGGATCGCCAGGATTTTTACCGAAGAGCACCGTGCCGCACTGGATTGGCTTAACCGCGTTACGGATGATGGCATTAATTTTTTTGGCATTGAGATAGAAGCCTATAAAATCGGGAATAGCGATCCTGCCCCATATTTTAAAATTGTCAGCAAACCAAATGATTGGACTAAGGCCGTAAAGACTGCGGCTTCAAATCAAAACATAACCGGAGCAAAAACAATCAACCTGGAGTATTGGGGTGCCATGAAAGAATACTTTGAAAAAACCGGAACAAAACTAAAATGTCAGAAACCGGCGCCCCAGCATTATACGAATTTTGCCATAGGTCGAGCTAATTTTTACATACAGGCAACGGTAAGTGTAAAATTCAACTTCATAAGAATTGACTTTATCATTGGAGGACCTAATGCAAAAGCGGCTTTCAAAACGATCAAGGATAATTATGAAATTGAAGCTGGTCAGAAAATTAGTGCCGAACTTAACTGGGCAGAACTACCGGATAAACTGGTGTCCATTGTTTCATTGAAACGCAATGAGGCCATATCTGACAAGAAAAGCTGGCCCGAACAGCATCAATGGTTGATGGAGACTGTTGAGAAGTTCGATGCGTTCTTTAGACCGATAGTGCGGCAGTTATGAATAGTTGATGCTGTTCCACTGAGCAATTTCATGATTATAAGCACCTTATAAAGTCAATGGTTTTTATAAGGGATGATTACTTTTCATTTATGTAATCAGCAAATATTCCGCACAGTCTCTCTTGCCAACGAAATCCAGTAGAAGACATATTTAATACGAACCAGCCTATACCGGTAGAAATATACAGGTGCCTTCGTATTTCCATAACTTTATTCAAGTCTAAATTTTGCCATTCTTTTAAAGCAAGGATGTCTGAAATTGGTAGTTTCTCTGTAAGCGTCTCCGCGATACTCCCTGAGCTGGCCTGGAACCGGGGTGTAGTTGGTCGGATGGATACGTTCTATTGGCTGTTTCATACCGTTAATCGTTACCTGTAATTTGTATATTTGTAAAAAAAATAAAATGAGCACTCAGGAAATCAAACAGCTGCTGCATGAAAGCATCGAAAATATTGATGATGGCGAATTTCTTCTCGCTGTTAAACAAATCATTGATCGTAAATACACCCCTACGGATTTCCCTTCCCCCAGTGAATGGCAATTAAAAAGGATGGAAGCATCAAGGGAGCAGATAAGAAGTGGAAAATCGATATCAAATAATCAAGCAGACCTATTAGTCGAAAAATGGCTATGCGAATAATCTGGTCCCCGAATGCCCTGGCCGACAGAATCCTGATACTTGATTACTGGTTTCAACGAATCGGCAATAAAGCCTATAGCCGTAGACTCGATTATGAACTAAAGGAAACCATCAGACTTTTGTCGCGGTTTCCTCAGATTGGACGACAAATTGATCAAAGAGAGGAGCGATTTCTTGTCAGAGATAATTACCAGATATTTTATACAATCTTTTGCAACGAAATTCACATCCTTCATATTTGGGATAGCAGAAGAGATCCCAATGATATTTCCTAATGATGAAAACCATAAGGATTTCACCGTTGCAAATATCTCCAAATCAGCCTGTTACTTTCCGATACAGAAATGCAAAAATATATTACCCAAAATCTCATCCGTCGATATTTCACCCGTAATTTCCCCCAGATAATGCATGGCTTCCCGGATGTCCTGCGATAGGAAATCTCCGGAAATTCCCATATCCAAACCCGATAAGGTCCTGAATAATGCCGTTTGTGCCTTGGTTAACGCTTCATAGTGGCGGGCATTGGTTATTACAACATCTGAGTCATTCAATGGTCTGAAATTGACCAACCGAAGTAGCTCGTCCTCCAAAGCCTTCAATCCCTCGCCATTCTTTGCAGAAATTCTGATGCCCGGTGTCTGATGCCCGATCCCCTCATTTATAGCCATTTGAAAAACTGATGCCTGAGCAGTATCCACATCCGATTTGTTGAATAGCACTACCAGATGCTGATCTTCCCTGATCCGGTCTTTGATTTCATGAACCCATCGCAAACTGGATTCCAGCGGCGAAGTAGTATCGGTAACCAGTAGTACAATCCTAGCTTTCTCAACCTGGCTGTATGACCGGCTGATCCCGATAGTCTCAATATGATCGGTGGTTTCCCGGATACCTGCAGTGTCAATAAACCGGAATTCAATGCCCCCCAAATGGATACAATCTTCGATGCTATCACGTGTGGTACCGGCAATTTCAGATACAATTGCCTTATCCTCCTTTAATAACGCATTCAATAATGTGGATTTTCCAACATTGGTTTCACCGGCTATGGCTACCGGAACTCCCGATTTTATTGCATTTCCCAGCTCAAAGGAGGAAATCAGACCGCTTATTTTATCAATGATCGCATTTACCATGATTTTAAGCCGGGTGCGATCAGCAAATTCCACATCCTCTTCACTAAAATCCAGCTCCAGCTCGATCAATGATACAAAGTTTAACAAGTGCGTGCGGATCAATGAAAGCTCTTTTGAAAAACCGCCCCTGATCTGATCAATAGCCAATCGATGAGAAGCAGTTCCGGATGAAGCGATCAAATCGGCAACAGCCTCAGCCTGAGTTAGATCCATCTTTCCATTCAGAAAAGCA
>CAIXKO010000659.1 GCA_903919925.1 uncultured Bacteroidota bacterium
ACCCTTCTTCCCTACTTAACCCTTAACCATTTACCCTTTACCCTTAAAACCCCCTCTTTTTCATCAGCGGCGCAATATCCGGCTCCCTCCCCCTAAACTTCACAAACATTTCCATCGGATCAGCAGTGCCGTTTTTCTCCAGAATATTCTTCCGGAACGATTGCGCCGTGGCCTTGTCAAAAATACCTTTCTCCTTAAACGCCTCAAATGCATCATGATCCAGCACTGCCGACCACTCATAACTATAATATCCGGCATCGTACCCACCCGTGATATGAGTGAAATACCAACTGTGATACCGGGGTTCGATCTCCGGAATCAAGCCGATTTTTGTCAGCAGTTCTTTCTCAAACCTAACAACATCAACTGGCAAGGTGTCTTTCAACGTATGCCAAGCCATATCCAGATAACAGGCTGAAAGGAATTCCAGTGATGTAAATCCCTGATTGAAAATACTGGTCTTTTCCATCTTTTCGATCAATTGATCAGGAATCGGCTCACCGGTTTGATAATGCAATGCATAGGTTTTGAGCACCTGAGGCTCTGTGGCCCAATGCTCCATGATCTGGCTCGGCAGCTCAACAAAATCGCGTGCCCGATAAACCGATTGCAATGTTTTTTTCGAAAAAAGATTGTCCAGTGCATGCCCGAATTCATGAAAAAGTGTGGAAGCTTCATCCAGGCTTAACAAAGCCGGCTGATCGCCATTTGGGCGGGTAAAATTGCAAACCATGGTAACAACGGGTCGTATTTCAACACCATTGTCAACTGAGTGAGAGCGATATCCTCCACACCATGCCCCCTGCCGCTTACTTGCTCTGGGATGAAAATCCTGATACAACACGCCAAGATGCGTTCCATCGGCCTCCTTAACCTCAAATGCCATAGCCTCCGGATGCGGTTTCGGGATATCGGTAATCTCGGTAAACGTAATGCCATAAAGCTTGTTGGCAACATCAAAAGCACCTTTTTGCACATTGGATAATTTAAAATATGGCCTCAGCTCATTCTCATCCAGATTGTATTTTTCTTTCCTGATCCGCTCCGTATACATCCACCAATCGCTGCTCTCCAGCTGAAAATTCTCTCCCTGACGCTTAATCATCTGCTGAATCTGATCGCGGTCGTTGATCGCTGCTTTCAAAGCCGGAGCCCATACCTTATCCAAAAGATCCATCACATTAGTTGCATTCTTAGCCATGCGCGATTCCATAACCATATCGGCATGGGTGGCATAACCCAGCAATTGAGCCTTTTTTGCCCTGATAATCATGATTTTGGCCAAAATTGCTTTGTTATCCTTGTCGTCCCCGTGATTCCCCCTTTGGAGCCAACCAGCATACAGCTGCTTTTTCAGATCACGGTTCTCCCCATACTGCAGAAACGGTATCCAGCTGGGTTTTTGAGCAGTAAATACCCAGCTCCCTTCCTTGCCTGCCGCTTTTGCCGCCTCGGCAGCCGCATCAACGGAGGATTGTGGCAACCCTTTCAAATCCTCCTTGTTTTTCACAACCATCTTGAAAGAATTTGTTTCCGAAAGTACATTCTGACCAAACTTTACGCCTAAAACGGAAAGCTCCTGGTTCATTTTTTTCAACAGCTCCTTCTTTTCAGATGGCAGATTGGCTCCATTCCGGATAAAGCCCTTGTATTGCATCTCAAGGATATAGCGATCTTCTTCAGTAAGTTTCAGATTGGCACGATTCTCATAGATCACTTTTACCCGCTCAAATAACTTTGGGTTCAAATTGATCTCATCGCTGTGCGCAGCAATTTTAGGCGATATTTCCAGCTGGATTTTCTGCAACTCATCATTGGTATTTGCAGCACTCAATCCCCCAAAAACGGTGCTCACTTTGTCGAGCAATTCCCCACTCCGGTCCAGAGCGCGGATTGTATTTTCAAAAGTTGGTTTTTTCGGACTGTTCACAATCAGCTCCACCTCACGCTTCTGCTCAAGCATGCCTTGCTCAAATGCAGGCAGATAATGAGCATTTTTAATTTTATCAAACGGCGGCACTTCAAATGGCGTAGTGTACTTTGCGGCAAATGGATTCGAAGTATCCAGCTTAGTTTCTATTTCGCTCCTGAACGAGCTCATTCCGATAGTCATGATGCAAATCAGAATTAATGAGTTTTTAATCATGCAGTTTGGTTTTGTTGATTGATACCGGATAAAATTAGGGAACTTTCCCCGAACTGCCAAGGACCTGCATACCTGATACCGAAGAGTAGTAGGGGTTGAAGATTTTCAACCCTTCATTGAAGATTTTCAACCCTCATAGATTAGTGATTTAAGGTTTTGCATTGCTATTGGTACCTTTTAGTGATTCCAATCTGGAATTCGGGTGTGCGGATGCTCAGGATGGGCCCTGTTTGTCCGGATTTTGAATAATAAAACACGTATTATGCAAAGTTGATGCCCGCCCTCTCTTTATCGCCCGTAAAACCACGGTAGTAGCCAGGCCTCACCCCGGTAAAAGATTCGAAGGTGCTGTAAAAAGTTGATTTTGATCCAAATCCAGAATCTTTGGCAATAGCATCGGTTTTATAGTGTTGGCAGGCAGGGTCGTCCATCATGCTGATAGCGGCATCTACCCTGAAACGGTTGGTGAACGCATTGAAATTGTTATCCGTATATCCTTTAAGCGCTGCGGCGATAGCTTTTTGTGAACAACCCAGCTTTTCGGCAACTTGCGTAACTTTTAGCTTTGGATCGAGATATGGCTTTTCCAGTACAAAATACTCAATAAGCCTCTCCAGCAGCAAAGTATCGCATGGTACCGGTTCCGATTCCGCATCAATTTGCTGTTCAGCGGATTTAAGGCTTCGTAACCTGCTCAGCAGCTCACTTTCGGTCTTGTATTTTTTTATCAGGGTATCGTATGCGGTCGTTCGCTGGTTATAAAGAAGAAACAGCCTCCGGAATAAGAGAAGCACCCCAATCGTTGCCAGAATTAATATGCCGATGATGATCAGGCGGTAGGTGAGCTTGGTTTGCTGCCGGTTGACCTGGTATTTCAGATTGGCATTTTCGGCATCTTCTTTTTCCGATTGGGAAAGCATCTCCATATCATGGATGGCCAGCTGCTTTTTTAAGCCAAGTATCGAATCTCCCCGGGCCTCAATGATCTCCGACAGGTCAAGCGCTTTTTTATACGCTCCGGTTCTAATATACAGATCCTTTAATTCTCCCAGTGAAAAGATGTTGGTTTTTTTATCCCCGAGGGAATCGGACAACGCAATGGCATCGGTCAGGTATTTTTCAGCCAGCGGATAATTGTGTGTCTTGGAGTGAATGGCGGACAAACCCGTGTAGATCCTTGCGATGCCCCCAAAATTCTTACCCGATCTGCATATATCGAGCAGGGTAAAGTACTCCGCCTTAGCCTCTTCAAAATCATTTTTGTCGAAATACAAATTGGCCCTGTTATAACGTACCCTGATCTCCATCAGGCTGTTTTTTCCCTGAGGCGCTAGTGCCAGCGACCTGTTGTAATAAATCATGGAACTATCGGGGTTCGATCTACGATAAAAAACTCCAAGATTGTTCAATGCAGATGACATTTCGGCTGTGTCAGCCGCCTTTTCTGCAAAATCCAGTGCCTTCCTGTAATACAGCAGGGCCTCCTTTTTCATCCCTCTAGCTTTGTAGTTGCCGCCAATGTTGATACAGATCCCACTGATCTCGGATAAGTTATCCGTATTTTCAAAACAGGCATAAGCCTTTAGCAAGTATTGCTGCGATTTAATGATATCGCCTTTATCCATCAGCAGGCTGCCATATAGATTATAGGCTTCCCCTGTTTTGTGAATATTTCTCAGGGTATCGAATAATCCGAAGGCTTCACAAATGTATTTTTCGGCAGTGAAAACATTTCCTTTTTCCTGCATTAACACTCCGAGCTTCAGGTCGATTGACGCCTGCAACTGCTTGTCGGAGATAAGAATCGCCCGTAAACGCGCATTTTCATAGTTCACTTTAGCCGAATCGGGAATATCCAGGTTAATAAAAGCTTTTGCTTTCAACTGCATCAGCGAAATGATAACGGTATCGTTCCAATGATGAATATGTGCAAATTCTATTGCCTGTCCGGCCAAAATCAGCGCACTATCAGGTTTTGACTCAACAATCCCGCCAATATTTTGCAGCTGCTGGCTTACTATATCCTGATCACCAGATCGCTTAAGCCCAGATTTTGATTGACTGCAAGAATGCAGGGATAGCAATAAAATTAATGAAACAGGCAAAATCTGGAACAAGAGTGCAGCTTTCCGCGACTGTAAACCGCGCAGATTCTGGCACAGCCAATTCACCAAAACATAGCTATTTATACCGGTTAGTTTCACCGTATAAATATAGCTATTCTTTTCAGCGACAAGTAACGGAAGAGGTGACGAGTGACTTAGCGGATTTAATTGGCTTTTTGATGCAGAATTTTGAAGTGACAGATTCGAATGCAGAATTCGAATTGCGATGAATACGTTTGTAAGGACGCATATTTGCGTCCACTTGATAATACTGCGGGACTCTTATATAACCGGTCTTTAAGTACCCACCCCAACCCCTCGCTGAAAAAGGGAGGGGCTCCTCTCCGATGTAAATTTGGAGCTCTTTCCCCCTCCCTTTTTCAGGGAGGGGACCAGGGGTTGGGTACTTTAAACACCTATGCACGAATAGTTTGCGGATTATTAGGTTTGGGGCAACATGCTGGTGGTCCCTACCCCCTACCATTTCACCAAAGGATCCGGTCCCCCTCCGCCCGGTCCCCCTCCTCCCGGTCCCCCTCCGCCCGATAAGGCGACCGCCTTTTGCGGATTACTCAACAATACCAGCATCGAGGCGGCCGACAAGGTTACCATGCCCGCCTTTTTGATTGCTGCCTTGCGGGTTAATTTATTTTCTTTCGGGTTGCTTTTAATCTCCTCTGCGGATGTTTGTTTTTCGTTTTTCATGGTTCAATTATTAATTTAATAATTAGTTGAGAAGTTGATTGGTTGAAGGGTTAGTTGGTAATTAGATTGATCAATTACTTGATTGTTGACTATATGATTATTCGCTCAATTGTATTTTAAATTGCTGTGGCCGCGTTCCACCAGTCAGCGATAACAAGTAAATGCCCTGGCTTAGATTGGTTGTGGGAACAATATTATTATCGCTGTTCTGCAATTTCCTTTGTGCGATTACCCTTCCCTGAGTATCGTATAAGGTGGCCAGGGTATTGGCGGTAACCATCCCCATTATCCGGATTCCGGTGTTTTTTATCGCAAAAACTCTTAACTCATTGCTGTTGATCTCATTATTCAAGCCCGTGCTGAGTTTGGAGAGGTGTAACCGGAAGCGATCGGTTATCACCGAATTGGCCGGAATGGTTACAGTGTAAGCGTGCGTGGTAAGATCAGTAAAGGTATGGGTGAGCTTGTCCTCCAGTACCGGCTGGCAATCGGGCGACAGGTTCTGAAGCTCAGCGGAGAAGGTTACCTCACCGCCTGCTGTAAAGTCGAGCCCAACGGGTATTACCATCGTATCAAATCCATTGTTGGGCAATGCCTGAATGGAAAACGGAAATCCATTATCATCAACCAAACGGGTATAAACGGCCAGATTGGTACTGCCCTTGAGCAGACCGGCATCGTAGGTGGGATCCAAACCTCGTGTCATGCCACTGTTAAAGGCAATTTGGGTAAAACCGGAGCGGTTACCGGATTTTGCATAGAGTTTTATTCGTTCCCAGCTGTTGTCCGTGGATTTCAGTGCCAGCGTGGGATCATGAACCTGCATTTCATCAAAGAAAACAACCGATGTGGCACTTGTATTCATTTTGATCATGAATGCCTGTCCCTGCTGGACATAGAGTGCTTCCGATGCATTATTGATGATGGCATACTGATCCTCCAGATCATTCTGTGCATCAACCTTATCCCAGATATAAACAGCGCCAAACCCGGGATCGATATTCGAATTTAAAACAGCATTATCATCCAAAAAGGTGGAGGCTTTACCCGTATTCGCATTCACCGCCAGAGCAGAGGTATACGGATTACCCACGCAATTCCATTTGCCGCTGACCAAACCGGTAAGTGTAAGATGTCCGGCACTGGGTTGACCGGTAAAGGTAACGGCACTATTGTTATCTGTGCGCATCCCGTAGCCATTCCCCATGGCTAAACTCCCGGCAGTTGCAACGGTAAAAAAGCCGTTCCAAACGTTTGTTGCCGGATTGTAATCCATCATGCCCCTGACGCCTGTCTTTTCCGGGATATTGGCATTGGCGGCTAAAAACCCGCTGATTGTTTGTCCCGATAACGGGGGTGCAACCAAATGCCACGCATCTGTGGTCATGTAGCGCGCTGCCGTTGCCGAGCCCGATCCTGCTGATGCTCCCATAATGAGGGAGCCCGTTCCGGTGCCATCGCTTTGGATCACCACCCCTCCGCTGCTGTTGTTGGTGAGCGTTCCGCTAACGGTTAGCGCCTTGCCGGCAGGGATGGTTAAAACGGCGCTTGATTGAATGGTCATGCTGCTGCACACGGCATTGGGGATATCTACCTCCGGATCATTGGCAACATCCGGTATGGTGACCCCATCAGAAGAGGTGGGCACCGCGTTTCCGCTCCAGTTGGCTGGCGTGTTCCAGGCTTTGCTTTCGGAGCCGTCCCAGGTAACCGATGAAATGGCATCGCCGTACAGGGCAAACATGAAAGGGGAAGAATAATTCGGATCCGGATCTGAAGCTGAATAATATTCCCAGCTTGTACCGGCATCAGCAGAAAAAGCTACGCGTTTCGTTACCGGTATACTACCCGTTCCGGTATAGGCAACGTCGTCCGCAATATCAAAAGTTGTATTGTCAGTGGAATACAAAACCAGCCAATAGGTAGTGTTAGCCGATAAGGTTACCGGGCTTGCAGGTGCAAAGTTATAAATACTTCCCGAAACATACGTTCCGGTCAGGCTGGCTATTTCACTTCCCATATTTCCGGCTGAAGAACTGTAGATTTTAACCACAGCATCGGCCGCATTTAATGTAATCGATAAATCAACTGAACTTAATCT
>CAIXKO010000660.1 GCA_903919925.1 uncultured Bacteroidota bacterium
AGATTAAGTTCAGTTGATTTATCGATTACATTAAATGCGGCCGATGCTGTGGTTAAAATCTACAGTTCTTCAGCCGGAAATATGGGAAGTGAAATAGCCAGCCTGACCGGAACGTATGTTTCGGGAAGTATTTATAACTTTACACCTGCAAGCCAGGTAACCTTATCGGCTAACACTACCTATTGGCTGGTTTTGTATTCCACTGACAATACAACTTTTGATATTACGGACGACGTTGCCTATACCGGAACGGGTACTATACCGGTAACGAAACGCGTAGCTTTTTCTGCTAATGCCGGTGCAAACTGGGAATATTATTCTGCTTCCGATCCGGTTCTGAATTTTTCTGCCCCTTTCATGTTTGCCCTGTACGGCGATGCCATTTTACCGGTTAACTGGAACGGCTCCGTAAGCACCGCCTGGAACACGGCAGCCAACTGGAGCGGAAACGCGGTGCCCACCTCTTCCGATTGGGTCACCATCCCGGATGTTGCCGGCGATCCGGTTGTAAATATTACCGATGCCGCGTGCAGCAACATGACCATTCAATCAGGTGCCGTTTTAACTATACCGGCAGGCAAGGCGCTTACCGTTAGCGGAACGCTCACCAACAACAGCACAGGCGGGGTGGTGCTCCAAAGCGATGGCACCGGAACGGGCTCCCTGATTATGGGAGCATCAGCAGGATCGGGTTCGGCAACGGCAGCGCGCTACATGACCACCGATGCGTGGCATTTGGTTGCTCCACCATTATCGGGACAAACAATCAGCGGTTTTCTGGCTGCCAATTCCAATATCCCGGAAAAGACTGGCGTCAGGGGCATGATGGATTACAATCCGGCAGCAAACGTATGGAACAGTTTTTTTACCGGTGCCACAGCCGGAAGTTTAGCCATGGGCAATGGTTACGGGATGCGCACTGCTACCAGTAGTGCCGTTACGTTTACCGGCCAGCCCAGTACCGGACATATCACCCTTACCGGTTTAACCAGCGACAAATGGAATTGCGTGGGTAATCCGTATACCTCTGCTCTGGCCGTGAATTCAACCACCGGCAAAGAGTTAAAAGTTTTTGCCGTTAAAAACACCGGAATCCGGATAGTAGGTATGATTACCGGTAATACCCTGGCCACCTTATACGATACTCAGGGAAGGGTTGTCGTTCAAAGGAAATTGGTGTACAGCGATGATAATATTGTCCCAACTCCCGATTTAAGTCAGGGTATTTACCTTCTATCGCTGACGGGCGGAACCCGGCCACAGCAATTTAAAATTCAATTATGCGAATAAGCGGGAAATTAATTAATTATTAAATAAAAAACCAATAAAAAATCGAAATGTGAAAAACGAAAAACAAACATCAGGAGAGGAAATTAAAAGCAACCCTAAAGAAAAACAACTAACGCGCAAGGCAGCGATTAAGAAGGCGGGCATGGTAACCTTGTCGGCCGCCTCGATGATGGTACTGCTGAGTAATCCGCAAAAGGCATTAGCCGGATCAGGAGGAGGGGGGCCGGATCCATTGGTGAAATGGTAGGGGGTTCACTGTAGGGGCGGCCCTTGTGGCCGCCCTAACCAATTGTAAACCAAAAGGTTTGAAGTTGAAAAGTTGAGATTCGAATCTGCCACTTCAAAATCGATTAAAGTGGGCAACTTTAATTCGTTTCCTCCACCCACTCCACAATATTCCTTTCCTCGCGTGAGAAGTTAATGCCGATCAGGGTAATGGGTTTGCCATCGTTGAGATAAGGGGTGGCGTAGCCTTTTTCTTTGATCTGGTCAATTGCCACGGCGGCCGGTTGATCCATTTTGAATTCGAAAATATAGATATGGTTGCGGTTTACGATGACCGTATCGATGCGGCCATTGTTAATATGCACTTCATTGTGGATTTCGGCGCCTAACAACCTGAAAACGGAGTAGATAATGTTCTGGTAGTTTTCCTCCATGTTGCTGCGGTTGGCATAAGGGATGGCGGCGATATGGCTTTTCAGAATCTTTTGGATATCCTTTGTGTTGTTTGTCACCAATGCGATCTGTAACTGTATGATTTCCGAGGTTACCACTTCGAGGTTCCTTTCTGCCATTGAACTGAGCAAATGTTTCTCAAACGCCGTTTCAATTTCCATGTTCGGAAATCGCAGATAATAAGCAGGCTGATCCATTATCGTTTCCACCCTGTCGATGGTCAGATAGCCCGTTTGCAACAAAAGCGGGGCTGCCTGCATATTGGTCACATCAAACGAATCGAGAATTACGCTATCCACCGGACGGAACAACGTATCAAAAAAGTCGATGTTCTGTTGTTTTAATACCTTGAAAATAAATGATGGACTGCCTGTTGAGAACCAAAAGTTACTGAACCTGCCGCCTTCGTTAATAAACATTCCCAAGGATACAGGGTTATAAACGGTAAGGGCATCTTCGTGAAAGCGGAACCCGTTGTACCATTTTTGGATCTTTTCGCGGTATTCAATCCGGTCAGCTTTGTTTTTATCAGCAAG
>CAIXKO010000661.1 GCA_903919925.1 uncultured Bacteroidota bacterium
AACCGGTGGGCCTTACGTTATCATGGTTGTTGGCGTTAATGGCGTGGGAAAAACAACTACAATCGGAAAACTTGCTTACCAATATAAATCGAGAGGTAAAAAAGTTTTACTCGGAGCCGCCGATACTTTCAGAGCCGCTGCAATTGAACAATTGGAAATTTGGGCCAATCGCGCGGATGTACCACTGATCAAACAAAAAATGGGCGCCGATCCTGCTTCTGTGGCTTACGATACGCTCCGGTCCGCTGTTGCCCAGCAATCTGATGTAGTGATCATTGATACCGCAGGGAGGTTGCACAATAAGATCAACCTCATGAACGAACTCACTAAAATTCGCAGCGTCATGAAAAAGGTGATCCCTGATGCACCTCATGAAGTGCTGCTCGTACTCGATGGCTCCACCGGACAAAATGCTTTTGAACAGGCTAAACACTTCACCGCAGCTACCGACGTTACCGCTCTCGCTCTTACTAAACTCGACGGAACAGCTAAAGGCGGAGTTGTAATCGGCATCAGCGACCAGTTTAAAATCCCGGTTAGATATATTGGTATCGGAGAAAAAATTGAAGACCTTCAGGTTTTTAACAAAACCGCTTTCATCGATTCACTTTTTGGACCCGATGCATCCTGAACCAGGATTGAATTCCCGCAATTTTAAATTCTTTTACCATGCGAGTTGATATCATTAACCTCGGATGCTCCAAAAATCTCGTGGATTCTGAAAAGCTGATGAGCCAGCTGCGTTCGCAAGGAATAAAAACCAGGCTGGATCCCGACCGGGTAAATGCCGATGTTCTGGTTATCAATACCTGCGGCTTTATTCTCGACGCTAAAGAAGAATCAGTCAATACCATTCTCGATGCTGTAGAAGCAAAAAAGAAGGGCCAGATCTCCAAAATATATGCAATGGGTTGCCTCATACAAAGATATCGTAATGAGCTCGTTCCTGAAATGCCCGAAGTTGATGCATGGTTTGGTGTGGAGCAAATCCCGGAAATCGTTGGTGCCCTGAATCTGTCTTTTAACCCTGAAATTCTTAATCAACGCGTTTCTACTTCACCTTCCCATTACGCCTATCTCAAGATTTCAGAAGGTTGTAGCCGAAACTGCTCGTTTTGCGCTATCCCTGGTATCCGAGGGAAACACCTGTCACGCAAAATGGATGACATTGTTGAAGAAGCTACCTGGTTTGCAAAGAAAGGCGTTAAAGAATTGCTTCTTATTGCCCAGGATTTATCCTATTATGGACGCGATCTTTACCGGAAAAGTATGCTCGTTCCTCTTCTTTCACAATTGGCAGAAATAGAGGGGATCGCCTGGATACGCCTGCATTACGCTTACCCGGAGAGCTTCCCTATCGGCTTGCTCGATCTCATGCAATCCAACAATAAAATTTGCAACTATCTCGATATCCCTTTCCAACACATCAGTAACCGGATGCTTAAAACAATGAACAGGGGATATAGCCAGACCGATACGGTAAATCTTATCCGTGAAATACGCGAAAAATTGCCCGATGCTGCCCTTCGTACCACATTCCTGGTTGGCCATCCTGGTGAAACTGAAGCAGATTTCCAGGAACTTCTTGACTTTGTGAGGGAAACACGTTTTGAAAGAATGGGCGTTTTTACCTATTCACCCGAGGAAGGCACCCGATCGGGTGACCTCCTCACCGATGACGTGCCCGAAGAGGTTAAGCAAGCCAGGTACGCTCAATTAATGGAACTCCAGCAACAAATCTCTGCTAGCCTTAACCATTCCCGTATCGGGCAAACCTTCGACGTCATTATTGACCGGATTGAAGGAGAATATTATGTTGGTCGTTCCCGATACGATTCTCCTGAGGTTGACCAGGAAATCCTTATCCCCCTCTCATCCGGCAAAGCCAGCCCCGGTGAAATTCACCACGCTCTCATCACATCCGCCGATGACTACGACCTCTACGCCACCCTCATCTAGCCTCTCTTCACGTTCTTCACGATCCTTCACGTTCTTCACGATTCCTTAACTTCTTCAAAATGTATTCCTCTGATTTAAAGCAACGCATCCGATACGGAGAAACTGACCAAATGGGCTACGTTTATTATGGCAGGTATGCTGAATTTTTTGAAATCGGAAGAACCGAGCTGATGAGGGCCCTGGGTATGACCTATCGCGAATTGGAGTCACGGGGAATTCTTTTACCCGTGGTTAAAATGCATGTAAAATATATCAGGCCGGTTGCTTATGATGAACTGATCACCATCAGAACCACGCTGCGAACATTGCCTACTGCCAGGATTACCTTTCACTATGAGATATTTAATGAAGCCGGCGATTTTCTCAACGAAGCAGAGGTTCAGCTGGTATTTACCGATTCTGTTAGCCGTAAGCCGGTAAGGCCACCAAAAGACCTTATTGAAGCGTTATCGCCTTTTTTTCCGGTTTCAACGTAATCTTTGCGTAAAGTGCACTAAGTTTGTGTATTAATCGGTCCTAATTATTTCCCAATGAAGAAAATCGCCTTTACTATTGGCCTCACCATCATTTCACTATCTATACAGGCACAACGATTTACCATCAGAGGAACAGTAGAAGATCTGCAAACCGGGGAAAAGCTGATCAGCGCTAACGTGTATGATGCAAACTCCCTTAAAGGAATCACTACCAATGCGTTTGGCTTTTATAGCCTTACCTTGCCATCTGGAAAACTAAAGCTTACCGTTTCTTATATCGGATACCAGCCTTCAGTTCAGGATATTGATCTTCAACACGATACCCTGGTAAATATCCGTCTGTCTCCGGTTATCACTCTCGGTGAGGTGGTGATTTCGGCTGAGCGTGCCAAATCAGCTGTTTTAAGTACCCAGATGAGTATGACCGAGCTCAGCGCAAAATCCATAAAGAGTTTGCCAATGCTCCTGGGTGAAGTCGATGTTTTAAAGGCTCTGCAACTGCTGCCGGGTGTAAAAGGTGGAAATGAAGGTACCAGCGGTATTTACGTCCGGGGTGGGGGACCTGATCAAAACCTGATTCTCCTGGATGGAGTGCCGGTTTATAATGCCAATCACCTGTTTGGCTTTTTTTCCGTATTTAACCCCGATGCTATTCAAAGTGTTAAGCTCATTACCGGGGGATTCCCGGCACGTTATGGAGGCCGACTGTCATCTGTCCTGGATATTAGGATGCGCGATGGGAACAATAAGAAATTCAGCGCCGAGGGCAGTGTGGGGATCATCTCCAGCAAACTTACTCTTGAGGGCCCGATTATCAAGGACAAAACATCCTTTATAGTTTCCGGCCGCCGTACTTATATTGATATTCTTACTCAGCCACTCATCCGCCTGGCAGCCGCTGCTGGTGGTGATGGCAATAGTAAACTGAATGCCGGGTATTACTTCTATGATCTGAATGCAAAAATTAATCACAAATTCTCCGATAAAAGCCGGCTCTTCTTAAGTGCATACTCAGGAAAGGATCAGGCTTACCTTCGCACTACCGATAAAGGCAATATCCAGGGCGAAACCTACAAGTATGAAGCCGATGCTGGAATCGGCTGGGGTAACCTTACCGCTGCCGTCCGCTGGAATTATGTGATCACACCAAAACTTTTCAGTAATACCACCTTAACCTATAGCCGGTACAATTTCATTACCTCTATGATGAACCGGGAGGATAATAACGATACGCTCACCAGCAAATTCCAATATATTTACGATTCCGGGATAATCGACTGGGCAGGTAAAATCGATTTTGAATACCTTCCCGATCCCCGGCATACCATACGCTTTGGCTACAATCAAATCTACCACACCTTTAAACCCGGTATCAGCGTAATATCACTGGAGGGTGAAAATGACTTTGGAATCGATACTACATTCGGGAATAAAAACGTTTATGCCCATGAGGGTGCGTTGTTTGTTGAAGACGACTGGAATATTTCCAATAGACTGAAGGCAAATATTGGGCTCCATTTTTCCGGATTTAAAGTTCAGCAGTCAACCTATACTTCTTTGCAGCCCAGGCTCTCCGCACGTTTTCTCCTGAATGAAAAGATTTCGATGAAAGCTGCTTTTACTACGATGAGCCAATATATCCACCTGTTAACTAACTCAACCATTGGTTTGCCAACCGATCTTTGGCTGCCGGCTACCGATAAGATAAAGCCCGAAAGAGCTTCTCAGTATGCTATTGGCGTGGTTTATGAACCTGCCGAAGGCATTGAATTCAATGTGGAAGGTTATTATAAAACAATGAAAAACCTGATCGAATATAAGGAAGGTGCAAGCTTCTTTAGTTTCGAGGACGATTGGCAGAACAAAATAGAAATAGGCGAGGGTAGGGCATATGGAGTGGAATTCCTGGCTCGTAAACAAATGGGTAAAACATCAGGCTGGATCGGCTACACCCTCTCCTGGAGCGAAAGGAAATTTGATAATATCAGCTTTGGCAAATGGTTTCCTTATCGCTATGATCGCCGTCACGATATTTCTGTTGTCCTGAACCAGAAAATTTTTGATGATATTGAAATTGGAATCACCTGGGTGTATGGAACCGGAAACGCGGTGACCCTGCCACTGGAAAAATATGCTTCGATAGGAACCACTTACTATACTTCCTATTTTAACGGAATCGAAGCATTCGATAACCGCAATTCTTACCGTATGCCTGCTTATCACCGCCTCGATATCGGTATCAATTTTAAGAAAGATAAGAAATGGGGCGAAAGAGTCTGGTCAATAGGCGCTTATAACGTTTATAACCGTAAAAACCCTTTCTACCTCGATTTTTCCCAGGAATTTGACAATAACAAGGGAAAGTTCTATATGGTTCTTAAGCAATACTCATTGTTTCCAATTATCCCTTCAATCAGTTACAGCTTTAAGATCAGGTAATCATGAAGAAAAACAACTCACCATACCGACTGCAATATGTTGCAATCATAGCAGTTTTAGCCTTATTTTCCTGCGAGAAGATTATCGATATAAATATACCGGACAAAAAGCGCAAAATTGTAGTTAACGGACTGATCAGCACCAATAAAAAGGTTTCGGTTAACCTGAGTAAGAGCTTGTCTGTACTGGAAAATGACGAACTTATTCCTTTTGCTGCCGGCGATGTTAACCTCTTTAACGGTAATACTTTGATTGGTAAATTTCAGGAGGATTCAGCGGGATATTACTCCCTGCCCGGATTCAATCCCCTGGTGGGGCAAATCTATCGGTTAACCGCTTCCGGAAATGGATTAAGTCCGGTTGAAGCCTCTGCAACAATGCCCGAACTGGTATCGGTTACCTCAGTGGATACCGCAACCCTTATGGACGAATGGGGTAACAGCGAATTGCGTTTGAAAGTGAAATTTAAGGATCCGGCCGATGTTCATAATATTTATGGAATTGGTATAGATGTAACATACAAGGAGTTCGATTATTCCACCATGATGTTTACCGGCCGAAAACTATCTCACTCGGCTTACCTTTCCGGAAACTCTGATCAGTTTTTGACCGATGAATCAACCAATTTCGAGGGTAAATTATATTTCGAGGATCTCCTTTTCAATGGACTGTCAAAATCGGTTGAATTTGGCGTTTACGATTACGCCTTTTATGAATCCGATACTGTTTGGCTCGATGTGAAAATGGAACAAATCGATCCTTCATTTTATCTTTATGTCCGCAGTTGTAATGCTTATTCTGAGGCCGGAGGCAATCCTTTTGCAGAACCGGTGCAGGTATTTACAAATGTAAAAGGTGGTTATGGAATTTTTGCGGGTTCCTCAAGCTCAAGCTATTCATTTGTAACACTCGGGATGCGAAAATTTTAATAATCGCTTGCCTATCTGTAACAGATTTACGCCTGATTCGTCTACACGATGATGACAGCACAAGAATTTAACGAAAAAGTAGTTCCATTGAACCGGCAACTTTACCGGTATGCCTTTCGTTTCCTGGGTAATCAGGACGATTCTAAAGATGCTGTTCAGGATGTTTTTGTGAAATTATGGAACCTTCGTACGGAGCTGGCTTCAGTAAGCAGTATCGAAGCTTTCTCCGTCAGGGTGATGAGAAATTATTGTCTTGACAGAATTAAACTCCGAAAAACGGTTAGTTTGGATGCGCAAGAGTATTTCATCAACAGGCCCGGAAATGAACCCGCACCCGACCGCAGTCTCGAAATGAAAAATTCTGTTGATATCGTCCGCAACGCAATAACAGAAATGCAGGAACCTCAGCGTTCTGTTGTACGGATGAGAGATATTGAGGGTTATTCAAATGAGGAAATAGCAGAAGCTTTGGGAATTGCGGATGGTACCGTCCGTGTCATTTTATCGCGTGGAAGGAATAAGATCAGGCAAATCCTGGCAAAAATGTATGGATATGAAAACGAGCGAAGTAAGAATCTTGTTGCAGAAGTATTTTGATGGTCTGACTTCCCCGTTGGAGGAATCGGAACTTGAAAAGTATTTTCTGAATGAACAGGTTGACGATGAGTTTGAGGCCGATAAACTTCATTTTCTCTCTTTGGCTTCCATGAGGGATGAAGAGATTCCGGTACCGGACGATCTCCAGGCTTCGGTTATGGATACTTTGAAAAAGGTGCAGAATGATCGCTTCCGCAGTAATAGGAGAATTGTTTATTTCACACTCAGTATCGCCGCAGGTTTGCTCCTCATGGTTTCAACTTTTATTTTCCTTTCCAATCAAAATAAAACTCAATATATCAGCGATCCAAAAATCGCTTATGCTCAATCACGCGAAGCTCTTGAAATGGTTTCAAAAATTCTCAACAACGGAACCGCACAACTCACTGGCCTCAATAAAATTAATCAGGCAGTTGAGCCCCTCAATAAGCTGAACTCATTGGATAAAGCAGCAAAAAACTTGTCCAGATTGGCTAAAACACCAAACAAATAGTAAAACAACCAACATGAAAAAATATCTGGCAATCATATTGTTTTTCTGCTGTTCATTAAACCTCTTGGCGCAGAATAAAGCTGTTGAACAGCTGTTTCAGAAATATTCCGATAAGGATGGATACACTTCCGTTGTGATTACAAAAAACATGTTCCAGCTTTTTGCCAACGTGGATAACCCGAACAATGATGACTTTTTAAAAACAGTTAAAAATCTGGAATTCATTAAGATACTATCAATTAAAGGAGAAAATGACGGTAAAGCATTTTATCAGGAAATCCTTGCCGCAATACCGGTAAAAGACTATAAAGAATTAATGACCATTAAAGAATCAGGCTCCCAGGTAAAATTTCTGACTCTGGAAAAAGACGGTGTGATCAAGGAACTGATCATGATCAGCGGCGGAAAAGAGGAGAGTACAATGATCTGGTTGGCCGGAATTATTGATATGAAAACAGTCAGTAAAATTGGCGGCGGAATGAAAATCGATGGCCTTGAAAACCTGAATAATGTGAAATAATTCTTTCACAGGGTTTTCTATTTTTGTGGTGTGAAAATATTTCCACCCGATAGAAATAACATTCAATGGCTACGCGTGCTGGTACCCCTGTTGCTCCTGCTGCCGGTTTCGTTAAATGCGCAATACTATTCCGTAGGTGCCGATCCATCATCGATAAAGTGGAACCAATCTCAGGTTCGTCAATTCAATCTTATTTTTCCGGAAAATCAACGCCGTCTGGCTACCAGGTACAGCAGGGTATTGTCTGATATAGCTGGTTACGAGACTGCCTCCATGAAAGCGCAAATACGAAAAACTCCGGTTATTCTCCATCCCTTTGTGTCCTGGTCAAATGGGAATTCCATACTGGCACCCCGTAGAATTGAACTTTTTCCTAAACAGCCTATTGCACTGGAAACAAATGACTTTTCTACCCAGTTGGTCATCCATGAAGTCCGGCACTTTGCTCAAATGGATCGGTTGAACACCGGGGTAACTAAACTGGCAGGATACATTTTGGGCGAACAGGCCCAATCCCTAGTTCTTGGAATCCATGTGTCGAAATGGTTGCTTGAAGGAGATGCAGTTTTAACTGAAACATTGCTTAGTCATGGCGGCCGCGGCCGGATAGCAGGATTTATTCAACCCCTCCGGTCCAGGCTCATTGATAATAAGGACTTATCATGGGACCGTATCCTCTTTGGTTCTTACCAGGAGGTGCTGCCGGATGAGTACCTTTTTGGCTACTTCCTAACCGCCCGTGGCAGGATGCTAGCCGATCCGATGCTATGGTCAGATGCCCTCGGACAGCTTGGAAAAAATCCACTTACGCTAAAAGGATTATCTGGCTTAACCCGCCCAAAAACCGGGTTCAGGTTTTCAAAATTGTATGTCGAAACACTGGATTGGCTGCGCAAATATTGGACAAACCCTCTTTTGACAGCTAAAGTGCCGGAAAACCTGATTGCATTGTCCCGGGATACCAATTTATATATGAATTATTTCAGACCTCAAAGATTTAGCAATCAAGAAGTTATCTGTCTGAAAAAATCGATCGCTGATTTACCCGCATTTGTGATTATTGATTCTTTGGGACAGGAGAGGATTGTGATAAGGCCGGGTAGCATTGAAGATGCCGGATTCTCTTACTCAAACGGGCAATTGGTTTGGACGGAACTGATCCAGGATAGCAGGTGGGAAAACAGATCCTGGTCAGAACTTTTTTCCTATGATTTTGCTACCGGTAAAACCTCCAGATTGTCTCATAAGCAAAGGTTCTTTTCTCCGGTCCTCAATTCTGCCGGTGACCAAATTGCGGTTATTGATGAACAGGCTGACGGTTCTTCATTTATCAGGATATTGGATGCATCAAACGGCCGGCAATTGAAATCAATAGAGGAAACGGATAACAACCATTTTAGCTATTTATGTTGGGGTAAAAATGATGAAATTGTCGCGGTAACAACTGGTGCAGAGGGCCGTAAACTGTTACTGATTGATTTCAATATGATGACCCAGGTATTGATTTTCGATGCCGGTTACGCAGATATAACCTGCCCGGCAGCAATTGGTGACTGGGTATATTTTACCGGACCTTTCGGGACTACCCAGGGCCTTTACCGCACCTGTCTTAGAAAACCTGAAACCGAGAGCGTTTTTGAGCACCCTCATGGAATAAATTATTTAAGCACCCAGGGAGGCGATTTATACCTTTCTGTTTATTCTTCAGATGGTTACCGCCCAGCAAAGGTCGCTATTAAACTGTTAAAGGGTAACCCGATAAACCATATCGAGCCTTTAATCGAACCCGTTACTGCAATCATTCAACGGGCTGAAGGGGAGTTTCCAATTGTATACTCTAATACAGATCAATCGATTACAGCAACAAAGTATAATAAAACAACTCATCTCCTCAAACTCCACTCCTGGTCGCCAGTGTTCGTTAATCCCGATTCCTATCAAATCAGTCCTGGAGTCGTTCTGATGTCTCAAAACGATTTGAGCACCCTAACTTGCTGGGCTGGCTACCAATACAACAAAACAGATCTGTCGCACAATATGCTGGGATCCGTAAGGTATACGGGTTTATATCCCACTCTTGAAATGGATTTTAGTAAAAAATATCGGATTCAGCTTCCTTCAAGAGATTCAACCGATGAGCAAAACCTGAAGTTTATTTGGCCCTATTCTCAATACTTTCGCTTTGGATCGGGGATACCGCTTAACTTTTCATCAGGTGCCTGGAACCGGAGAGTTCAACCATCCTTCTTTTTCGAACACATTAACGCCCTGTCTATCGATGATGCAGCACCTGACCAATCATCCTGGATGGCAGGTTTTTCACTTTATTCCGCCATTATCAGAAAGCTAAGCTATCGCGATTTATTTCCTGAATGGGGCGCATCAGTGAATCTCAGACTATTTAAGGCATTTAATACGGATGATGTGGGTATGAACGGGTCTGCTAAAATCATGTTGTATTTACCGGGTGTGCTGCCAAATAGCAGCCTGAGAATCATGAACTCTGTAAATATTCTGAACTCAGATCTGTTCTATTATACCATCCAGGATTATCCGCGTGGGCTGGTGATCAACCAGTCGGGCAGCCTCTATAACCTGAAACTTGATTTTGCTTTCCCCGTTTCTTACCCTGATTATCACCTTAGCTGGTTGATTTATATAAAAAGAATCAAAGCTGACCTTTTCTTTGATGCCGCAACTCAGCTAAATAAAAATGAATGGAAACGCTCTGTGGGACTCGATCTTACGCTCGACTATTTCCTGATGCGCTCAGGGATCCAATTGGAGTCCGGTTTTAGAATGATGTATTTTCCTGAAACCAGAAATACGGGGGCTGAATTCCTGTTTTCGTTTTCAGTAAACTGATCAGCCTCTTTTCATCTCAATTAAGGTAATCTCAGGCCAGATTCCAACCCGGCCGGGGAATGCCAGGAAACCCAAACCGCGATTTACATAAAGATATTGATTATCTGATTTATAAAGACCTGCCCAGTATTTGTACATCAATTGAACGGGACTGATTTTGAAATTGCCAATTTCCAAACCAAACTGAAATCCATGAGTATGGCCCGACAAAGTAAGCGGAATCTTCGTTTTTTCATGAACTTGCTTAACCCAGTGATCAGGGTTATGCGATAAAAGAACTACAAAAGCATCTTCCGGAATCCCTGTCATGGCTTTACCGAGATCGCCATATTGCTTAAATGGTGGTAATCCCCAGTTCTCCACACCCGAAAGGTAAATCTGTTCGTTGTTCCTCTCAATTACCACATTTTCATTTCTCAACATTTTGAAACCCATCTCCTCCTCCTGACGGATGATCGAGTCAAAATTAGCTTTTTTTGCTTCCTCAGATGGCCATTTGGAGTAATCCCCATAATCGTGATTGCCCAGAATGGCGAATTTCCCAAGAGGTGCCTTCATCCTGGAAAAAAGGGAAGTCCATCCCGTCATCTCAGATGAAAAATTATTGACCATATCTCCGGTAAACAAAAGCAAGTCAGGCTTGATATCGTTAATGATCGTAACTACCTCTTCAAGTTTTTCTTCATTACCATAAAAACCGCCAAGATGCGCATCGGAAAGCTGAACAATACGTAAACCATGAAAAGCTTCTGGGAGATTTGGAAATTTTATCTCAGAATGATGAACAGTAAACCGAAAGCGCCCCCATCCAACCCCATGCAAGACTCCTAGAAACGGAAAAGCAGCAACCATAATTCCGGTTTTACGGATAAATTCGCGACGGCTAACCATCGATTCCAGTGGCGGAGGTGGTTCTTTGTAATTCTGCTTACGGGTTAATTTCCGAAGGCCGTTTTTAATGTCTTCCAACCCTTCAAAGAAGATGTATACCAACTTGAAAACAAAAAGTGCAACGAACATTGCGTTGAACCAAATCAGCCTTTGATATCGTGCAGTATCTTCAGGCGACTTCTGGAAAGCCAGATACAATCCAATAAAAACTGATATAACTGTAAGGGAGGTAGCCAGATAGATGACCGATGCACTTATCCGGAATTTTTGACTTCGGCTTTTAATTAACCCCATTAAACCTTTGTATGTATAAAGGTCGATCAGCAGAAGTACGGGTATGATCAGAACAATCGATTGAAATGAACGCATTCAGTAATCAGAGTTGTTTCGGGGTGCAAAAGTAATTGTTTAATCTGAATTTCAAAACAATTTGTGAGGACAAATTTTTATAGAAAGTCGTCATGAAGTCTTTTGAAATCCTGATTAAATCCGCTCTACACTGTTTTCCGGGATCCAGGCTACATTGCCATCGGCCAGCTTGATCCGTATCCAGGTGCCAACCCGGTCGGTAATCTTTACTTTTACCCCTTCATGTATGACAATCAAATCAGTACCACCAGCATCTGGAGAACTTTTTGCAGTTAAGGAGGACGAAAAAACAATAGCTGAATCAGGGTGCACCGTTTGCTTGTTCTGAATGCTTCCCAATACCAATGAAAGCACCAGAAATACCAAAAGCAATGCACCCCACGAAATCATTAACTTCCTGAACATGACACCCCTGTTGATGTAAACAAAAACCACAATGACCAATAACAACAAAAATGCCATCAGGCTCAGGTAACCCCAGGCATCTGCCTTCAGAATACCGGCAAAATTCCGTATCCACTTGCCAAAAAAGAATTCATTGACCGGATTGATTTTATCCACAACCAATTTATTGGCCAAATCAAGATTGAACTGGATATCAACATCTTTTGGATTCAATATCAATGCTTTCTCGTAATATAAAATCGCCGATGGAATCTGTCCGAGTTTATAAAAGGTATTGCCTAAATTGTAGTGCAACTCAACTGACTCAAATCCCGAATTGATAATTTTCTGATACTCTTCCCTCGCAGAAGAATAATCTCCATTCAGATACAACTGGTTCGCTTTGTCAAATGTTATTTGCTCCAACTTTGATTGTCCGGCAACCGGATGCCAGACAAGAAAAGCGAATACCAACCCGATCAATGCTTTTTTTATCATGGTTACCTCCGATAGGTTTTTTCAATACTGACAATCACCTGTTCTGAGCGGGATAAAAGTTCATTAAGATCCCCTTCACCTGTTCCAGGAGCAAATCGCAGATACTCTGCCTGGCCAATCGTTTCCAGAAAACTGTTGATCGTATCTTCATCCACCCCCCGTTGCACTAAAAGCTCGCGGATATTTTCGCGGTTAAGATCGGAGAATTTTATATTGAATTTATCGCTCACGTATCCCCATAATGCTTTGGTTAATGCTTCCAGAAAATCATCGCGGCTCGAGGATTCAAGATATTTCCGGGCCAGAGCTAAACGCTTTCTACTGATGGTGTTGGCTTTTCTAAAGCGGCTTCCTTCTACATCAGCCAGATTCTTAAACCGCGATCTGAAATACAGAATAACCACAATAAAGATCAAAGTCAGAATGATATAACAGAAAAAGAATCCCGCAGATGCAAAAAAATGTTCACCTAATGCCTTAAAGCCGGGCTTCGTTGTTTTGATAAACCGGATATCCTGCCCGATAACCCTGATATCCTCCTTGCCAGGTGTGCTCACAATAGTTGCTTCAGAATCATTCTCCCCTTTTGTAACATTAATCCGCATGATTTCGCTGGTAAAGGTTTTGAATGATCCGGATGCTGGATCAAAATAACTGAAATTCCACGCCGGAATTTCAAAGGAACCCGCATGCCGCGGAATGATCAGGTACTCAAAGGTTTTTGCCCCCGTGATCCCATTACTTCCGGTATCAATGTTGTCCGTAATTTTCGGATCGTAAACCTCCAGGTCGGCAGGAAACCTGAAAGCGGGTAATTCTATAAGCTTAATGTTTCCGTTCCCTTTAACATTTACCTTTAAACTGATTGCCTCATTGGTTTTGACTTCATGCTTATCGATGGCGGCAGAGATTACAAATCTCCCTACTGCTCCGTTAAAACCCGGAGGCTGGTTATCAGGAAATGGCTTTACAGTAATTTCAACCGGCTGGCTTTTTATCCGCTTTGTTACCGTTTCATAGCTGCCAAAAAAATCATCAAACGGACTGCGTTGACCCCTTCGCTGCACATTAACAAAACACTCGATTTCAAATGGCTCAATACTTATTTTACCAGTTTTTTGCGGTACCAGGATGGATTTTCTGATTACCCCCATATTATAAACCTGGCCATTATAGTTTACCCTCTCCAAACTAACCTGACCGGAAGTGGGAATTTCCTGATTCCAGAATCCTCCGAAAGCCGGCATCTTGATTTCACCGAATCGGGCAAGCGTTACCCTGGTATATATCTTTATCGTGGCAAAAATTTGCTCTCCTTTATAAACCTGACTGCGATCGACCTCTACTTTTGCAAAAAGGTCCTCAGAACTCATCCCATCATTACCGGATCCGCTCTGCCCTGCTGCCTGAGGCTTATCCTGATTCGCCTTAACAACTTCGATTTTTACCGGCTCACTGGTATAGGTTTTTCCTTTGACAACCGCTGTGGCTGCCGGAATGTTGAAAACACCCGCCTGGGTGGACTGAATGTTATAATTATAAGTGTAAGTAACAGATTGGCTGACCTGGCCATTAATAATCTGAGTGTTCATGCTCGTAGAAAGCATTGGGCCTGAAAACAAAAAGCCATCAATTTTAGGCCCGTTAAAACCTTCCGCCTTTGCATTGAGGGTATAGGCCAGGCGGGCAACTTCTCCAACAACCATAACCTTTGGCCCTTCAGCTGTTAACTGGGTACCTTCCTGGGCAATGCATACTCCCGGTACCCATAAACCCAACAGGATATAAAGTGCTAGTTTCTTCATTTTCCAAAAGTATCTCTATTCATCACCAATCCTTTATGGTTCTAACCTTACTGGCATTGGCCTTATCCTTTTTTACCTTCTCCTGAACTTTCTTTTCATCCATTGCCACTGCTTCCAATAACCGCTCGGCATCTTCTTTTGAAATCTTAACATTCTGCGGTTTAGCCTGCTGCTGCTGCTGATCCTTCTGATCCTGTGGTTTCTGCTGATCCGCCTGCTGCTGCTGATCCTTCTTATCGTTCTTCTCGCTCTCCTCTTTCTTTTTCTTCATCATCTTTGCATACGACAAATTGTATTTAGTATCGAGATCCGTTGGATTATGCCGCAAAGCGTTTTTATAGGCTTCAATACTTTCATCAATCTTTCCAGCCTGAAGCATTGAATTTCCCAGGTTATGTAATGCTTTTGCAGAATTGGCTTTAATCACGTCATTGGCAGCTGCCGCTTCAAACTGCCTTCCTGCTTCTTCAAACTTTTTTTGACGATACAACGCATCGCCCAGGTTAAACTCGGCTACTTTATTAACTTTCTTCTCTTCCAGTGCTTTACGGTAAGCAACCTCCGCATTATCGTACTTCTCGCTTTTAAAATACCGGTTACCTTGTCGTATGTCTCCACGACCAGCCTGACCTTGTGATTGAAAAGCCAGACTTAGAAGTATCAGCAATAGATATCCTTTTTTCATATTATTCATTCCGTTTGCTAAATAGCTGAAGGCTCTGCAACCATTTATTTCTCCTGCTGTTCAGGATAAAATCGATCAAAAGTAAGAAAAAGGCAAATCCGGCGTAATAAACAAATTGCTCATCATATTCAGAGTAAATCGTCATCTGAATTTCCTGCTTTTCCATCTTATTCATCTCATCAAGTATGGTAGAAAGTCCGGTGCGTGATGCCGTAGCCCTTACGTAGGTCCCTCCGCCGGCTGCCGCTACCTGCCTTAACAGATCCTCATTTAATTTACTGATAATCACCTTTCCTTCATAATCGGTGCGATAATCCTTTTGCCCGCTTGCAGAAGTAACCGGAATGGGAACACCTTGTGCTGAGCCGATTCCTATCGTGTGAATAATAATACCCGCTGCCGAAGCTTCCTTCGCAGCCTCAAGGGAGCCATCCTCATGATTCTCTCCATCGGTAATGATCACAATTGCCCTGCTTTTTTCAGAATTAGGGGTAAAAGACCTCATGGCCAAACGAATTGCACTTCCAATAGCCGTGCCTTGTTTGGGTACAATCTGAGTATTAATGGAATTTAAAAATAACTTGGCTGCCATATAATCAGTAGTTACAGGCATCTGAATATAAGCATCCCCTGCAAACACGATTAATCCAATCTTATCATTTTCCAACCGGTCAACCAACCTGCTGATTGCCATTTTTGCATTTTCCAGCCGGTTTGGCTGAATATCCTCAGCCATCATGGAGTTTGATACATCAAGCGCAATGATCATTTCAATGCCCTTGCGTTTCACTTCCGATAATTTTGTTCCAAACTGCGGGCGGGCAAGTGCCAGAATCAGTATCCCAAAAGCAGCAACCCATAAAACAAATTTGATAAAGGTTCGCACATTCGAAAAATCAGGCATCAAACGGTTCAGTAACACCTGATCTCCCCATTTCTGCAGCTGCTTTTTCTGATACCTCCTGGTTATAAAATACAAAATGCATAACAAAGGAATGATCAGTAAACCAATCAGTGCTTTCTCATCTTCAAACCGGAATGAGTTGTTCATCGCTGTTATTCAGATAATTATGTTTGAATCAAGGGTTCCGTTTAAATAAAGTCAGCCTGAGCCCGATTTCCACTAATAAAAGAATCAATGCCAGTAAAAGAAAAGGTTGGTATTTCTCCGTTTTGGTGCTGATCTCTTTAACATCAATTCTGGACTTCTCCATTTTGTCGATCTCCTGGTATATCTCTCTCAGCTTCTGATTGTTGGTGGCCCTAAAGTATTTACCTCCGGTCATACCGGCTATTTCCTGCAGAACACCTTCATCAATCTCCACTTTAACATCTTGATATTGAATGCCGAATGGAGTGCGGAAAGGGTAGGGTGCTTTACCTAAAGAACCAACACCGATCGTATATACCCTTATGTCAAAGGTTTTGGCGATTTCAGCAGCAGTTATGGGTGCAATCTCTCCCCGGTTATTCATCCCGTCAGTCAATAATATGATCACTTTGCTTCTGGCATCAGAATCTTTCAACCGGCTCACCGAATTCGCCAGTCCAAGGCCGATGGCGGTACCATCTTCGATGATCCCACTCTGGACTCCCTGAAAAAGATTCATCAATACTGCATGGTCTGTGGTTAGCGGACATTGGGTAAATGATTCACCACTGAATACCACAAGACCCATCCGGTCATCCGGCCGGCCGGCAATGAATTCAGTGGCAACCTTTTTTGAAGCTTCCAGCCTGTTGGGCTTGAAATCCTCAGCCAGCATACTGCCGGATATGTCAACAGCTATTACTACATCAATACCTTCAGTGGTTACGTTCTCCCAGGAGTTCGATGATTGTGGCCGCGCAATAACAAGAATCAGAAAACCAAAAACAACCTGTCTCAAAACAAATGGAAAATGCCGTAAATAATTCTTCCAGGAAACAGGGCTGTTGGCGAGTGGTTGAATACCAGACATTTGAATAGTTGGACTGCCTTTCAGCTGTCTGAAAATATACCAGCCAACCATCAATGGTATCAGGATGGCCAGGTACAGGACTGTCGGATAGGCGAATTGAATACCACTCATTTCTCATCCTCCTTGATAGTCGTTTCCTGCGGTTCTTCAACTGGCTTACGCAAATTGATCACCGGTTTGGTGCGAAGGATGAAATCATAGGCCGACTGCTGGCTGGCCTCATTTTCTTCAGCCACAGGGTGCCATTTTGCAAACTTTACCAGGTCAGCAAGCTCAAGCAACACTTTAAGTTCCTTCCTGATACCTTCTTTAATGTGTCCCTCGCGTGTGAAATCCCGAATAATATCTTCAGTGGTTTCTTCCATCGCAGGTACTCCAAACCTGAGCTCAATGTATTGACGAATAATATCAGTTAACTTGCTGTAAAAAAGTTTGATCTTTCCTTGCTGCCACAGTTTCTCCCTTACCAGTTCATCAAGCTGTTCCAACGCTATTAAATGAGCAGGTATTTGGGGTGGCGCAGGCTTTTCAGCTGTCTCCAAAACCTTTCTTCGTTTCTGCATATACCTGATATACATCACGATAATGGCAACCAACAACAATCCAACCAGAATGTATGGAAGAATCTCTGAAAAAGTAACCTTGATCTCGTATGGCATTTTTATATCGGTAATTCCTTTGGTGGTATCCACTGGCATTCCATATACCTGCAAGGGTAAAGCTTCGGTTCTGGCACTGTCATTATTTTCATGATACCGAAAAGTGAATGGCGGTATAACATAAAACCCCGTATCAAAAGAGGTTAATACAAGCCGCTGCCTGAGCCGCCAAATGCGGTTTACCTTGCTGATGGTATCTGGTTTTGAAGCAGACAATACTTCAACTTTGCCTGCCAAAGAATCGCCGGTGGCCGGAAAATCTACTTTTAGCCCTTCCGGATGCTCCAGTGTGAACCATAAGTTCACCTGATCACCAATGAGTATTTGAGTGGTGTCGAGCTTGGCACGCACTTTTATCTCCTGACCAATTGATGGTAAGGCCAAGAATATACAAAATAGGATGCTTAACCGGTATTTCATTTCCTGCCCCTCTTTTTAAACAGTTGAATCAAGGGATTGACATAATCCTGGGTAGTCAGTAAGCTTAGATAATCGATTCCGCTAGAACGGAATACCGATTCCAGCTCTGTTTGAACTTTTACCCACCATTGATCATAATGCAACCTGATTTTGCGATTGGAGGTATCGATCCACCTGGTTTCCTTTGTTTCCGGATCTAACATTCTAACCAATCCGATATCAGGTAATTGCCGCTCACCCGGATCTGTAGTTTGTAAAACGATCAAATCATGCTTCCGGTTGGTAATGCGCAAGCCATCTCTGATTTCACCGATTTCTCCAACCGACTGAAGCATGAAATCCGAAATCAGGAATACCGTTGATTTCTTTTTAATTGCGTGAGTAAAAAACCGCAGCGCTTCGGTAATATTGGTGCCGGCACTAACTGGTTTAAATTCCAGAAGTTCCAGAATAATCCGAAGGATGTGCTTCTTTCCTTTTTTTGGTGGGATGAATTTCTCTACCCGGTCGGAGAAAAAGATGACTCCGATTTTGTCGTTATTCTTAATGGCCGAAAAGGCCAGGACGGCGGCAAGCTCGGTCATCAGCTCCCGTTTGAGCCTGCGGGTACCGAATTCATTTGATCCTGAAACATCAACCAGCAACATCACTGTCAGCTCGCGCTCTTCATCGAAAACCTTTATGTAGGGTTTGTTAAAACGAGCCGTAACGTTCCAGTCTATGTTTCTGATCGGATCACCATATTGATATTCCCGCACTTCACTAAAAGTCATTCCCTGGCCTTTGAAAGCGCTATGGTATTGCCCCGCAAACACGTCCTGCGATAGCCGGCGGGTCTTGATCTCAATTCCTCTTACCTTTTGTATGAGTTCTGCTGCAATCATTGATCAATGCCTTGTGTCAAGGTACTTCAACCTGATTCAGAATACCGGTAATTATGTTATCACTCTTAATGTCATCAGCTTCAGCTTCATACGTGAGCCCGATCCGATGCCTCAAAACATCGTGACAAACAGCTCTCACATCTTCCGGAACAACATACCCTCTGCGCTTGATAAAAGCAAATGCTTTTGCGGCATGAGCTAGTGATATGCTCGCTCTTGGGCTTCCGCCAAACGAGATATATCGCTTATAATCAGGTAGTTTGTAACTTGCCGGTTCGCGTGTGGCAAAAACAATGTCAACAATATACTTCTCGATCTTTTCGTCCATGTATACCTCTTTTACCACATCACGAGCCCTGAGTATCGCTTCAGTAGATAAAATCTTATTGGCCAATGGAAACTCTTTGGCAAGATTTTGCCTCATAATCAAGGTTTCCTCTTCTTTATTTGGATATCCAATAACCACCTTGAGCATGAACCGGTCCACCTGGGCTTCCGGAAGTGGATAAGTTCCTTCCTGCTCAATAGGGTTTTGCGTGGCCAATACCAAAAACGGCTCCGGTAATATATAACTGTGCGTTCCAATGGTAACCTGCCTTTCCTGCATGGCCTCCAAAAGGGCACTTTGAACTTTTGCCGGGGCCCGGTTAATCTCATCTGCCAAAATGAAATTACTGAAAATCGGACCTTTTCTAACTACAAAGTCCTCGTTCTTTTGGCTATATACCAACGTCCCGATCAAGTCGGCTGGCAATAGATCGGGTGTAAACTGGATCCTCGAAAAAGCAGCGTCAATGGTGCTCGCTAATGTTCGGATCGCCAGGGTCTTTGCTAATCCCGGAACTCCTTCTAAAAGTAGGTGCCCATTGGATAACAACCCAATTAATAAGCTATCAATCAGATGTTTCTGACCAACAATAACCTTATTCATTTCAAGCGTGATCATTTCGACAAATCCGCTTTCTTGCTGGATTTTCTCGTTAATCAGCCGGATGTCAATTGAATTCATAGTGTATGGCTCATTTATAACGGGGCGAAAATAGCGGTTACCTCTATTAATTTTTTGATATTTTTGTTAACGTATGTTAACCACCAACACCACTTGCCACAGGTATTTTGTTGAATTGGCATTCAATGGAACCTCCTTTCATGGGTGGCAAATTCAACCTGGCGCCACCACCGTACAGGAAACCTTGAATTTAGCCATCGGTACACTTATTGGTCAACCAGTTAACCTGGTTGGTTGCGGTAGAACAGATGCCGGAGTTCATGCTTCTCATTTTGTTGCCCATTTCGATACTGATACCCCTATTTCGGATTGCAATCTATTAACATACAGGCTGAATAGATTTTTAATCAATTCTATCCGGATTGACCGGATCGTCAAGGTAGAGTTAGATTTGCATGCAAGATTTCAAGCCTTTTCCAGAACCTATCAATACTTTATTTCGCTTCAGCGATCGCCGTTCTTGCAGGAATATTCATGGATTTTAACCATTCCTCTTGATATTGATGCGATGAATACGGCATGCCAATCTTTAATTGGTAAACATGATTTTACCAGCTTCAGCAAATTGCATACCGATGTAAAGACCAATAATTGTGAAGTTTTTGAAGCTGGCTGGACTCAAATATCCGGGTATCTGGTTTTCAATATCCGGGCCGACCGCTTTCTGAGAAACATGGTTCGCGCAATTGTAGGAACTTTGGTTGAAGTAGGAAAAGGCAAGAAAAATCAGGATCAAGTGCAAAAAATTCTGCTGGCTATGGATCGGTCAAAGGCTGGAATGTCAGTACCGGCAAAAGGACTGTTTCTAACGAAAGTGGAGTATCCTTCGGAAAAATTCATATCCAATCCAAATCCTCCATTCCCACAGGGTTTAGGGAATTATTAAACCTTTTCACCTGTCCAGATTTCCCACGATGATTCTGCTTGTTCATAAAGCATGGCCATTCCATTCATGATATGTGCCCCACATGAAACCCCTTTGCTGAGGAACAATGTTATGTCGGGGTTATAAACCAGATCGTACAGATAATGTTCTGGGCTCAAGTGCTGGTAAGGCAAGGGAAGGGTTTCATCTGAATGCGGAAACATACCTACCGGGGTGCAATTTATCCATAGACGGTACTCCTTCGCCACTTTTTCGGTTAGTTCCTGATAAGGAATAAAACCTGCCTCACTTTTTCTGGAAACTGAGATAAAACTAATGCCTAAATTTTTTAAAGCATATTTTATTGCTAATGATGATCCTCCGGAACCAAACACGAGTGCTTTTACCGGCTTTTCCAATTGCCACCTGTTTATACTTTTTGTAAACCCGATAATGTCAGTATTATAACCGTTTAACAAAACCTGTTCTCCGGAATGGGTTATTTTTATCGTATTCACCGCGCCAATTTCAGCTGCAATCGTATCAATCTCGTCCAGATATCCCATAACAGCTTGCTTATAAGGGATAGTAACATTCAGTCCAACGAGATCCGGATCCTTTTTGATAATATCTATAATCGATCCGATAGAGGCAATCTCATAGTTTTCATAACTATATCCTGATAACCCTTCATGGACAAATTTGCGTGTAAAATGGCCTTTTGAGTAGGAGTGCCCAAGAGGATAACCAATCAAACCAAACTTTTTATGCTGATCAGGCATCGGATTTTATTGAAACTCCCTGTGTTCCGGCCTTAGCAAGTCATTGATTATTTTAACCGGATTAAAAGTGGTAAGCGGAACTTCAATAAAAATGGTATTCCAGTCTGACATGGAACCATTCCATAATCCGGGCAATTCCTGGGCCTTGACAGGCTTCCCATCGATGGACTTTTCGGAAATGAACCCAGTCTCAGGATCAACAAATTCAGATAGGTCAAATGCCTCACCTTTGTAATTCCGGGTAGAGCATACCAGATCCACCGGATTGAAATGGGTGGAATTCTGAAGAATAAGCTCCTGTGCCGGATTTTTCCGGTCGATTTGCGATGCCTCAACAATCTGTAAACTGGTTGATCCATCGCTATTGATCACCCAGAAAGGCCCTCCACCAGGTTCTCCTTCATTTTCCACCATTCCACAAACACGGATAGGCCTGTTTAGTTTTTTTCTTAAATAATCTACTTTCTCCTCCTTCTTCCATTTATCACTCTCGGGAGGAGGAATGATATTCAGCTTGTTCTCAACAAATGACCACATAGTTTCTATCACCTTCATCGAAGATTGAGTAGGATTATCCAACCCATTCAAAAAGGAGAACATCTGATCTTGCAAGGCAATCAGATAACCCGATAAAACCTTCTTATACAGATAGGTGTCTTCTTTCAGCCGGTCATGACAAACATTATCTATATTCTTGACGATCAACAGATCGGCATCAAGGTCACCTAAATTCTTCAATAAAGCACCGTGTCCGCCTGGCCGGAAAACCAGCTTTCCATTTTCATCACGGAATGGATCGTTTTCCCGGTCTACGGCTATCACATCGGTTGATGGATGTTGAATGCTATAGGAAACATGATAATGAACATTATACCTTTTTTCATAAACCTCACAGAATCCCTTGAAATGGGCTTCCATCAATTCAACATGCTGCGGCAGGGAGGTAAAATGAACGTAGCAATTACCGTTCGCTGATGATGCATAATAGGCAGCCTCAGCAAGATGTTCGGCAAAAGCAGTGCGTTCTTCGTTTCCATAAGAGTGAAAAGGTATCAATGCCTTTGGAAGATTGCCATACTCTAATCCACGATCGGTAAGCATCGAATTAAGAATTTTCTCGTATCGGCTTTCCTGCATGATGGTCTCAAAATCCAGATTTCTGCTCTCTAATGCATCAAGAAGCTCAGGGAAAAATGAAAACTCCCGGATGTGCTCAAAGAAATAATAAACCGAATCCGGTCCTCTGTCTTTTAATAGATCTAGCTGATCTTCACTGGTTCCACGATAGAAGCTACGGAATTCGTACAGATGCTTAAACATGCGGGAAGCAGCACCTGAGGCTGGCACAAATTTAATAACTTTATGATTTTCAGCATAATTTCGATACAATTCCACAAATTCATCAATTCTTCGCTGACTTAACTGTTGAATGCCATGCTTTACTGTTGCAGCGGCTACCAAACGAATTGGCGGAAAACCATTTTCAAAGTTTTGCAATTGTTTCTCAACATCAGAGGTACTCATGCCTTTGGCGGCAATTTGACTCCGGTCATCTGTAGTTAGTTTTGCTCCCATATTTTAGAAATCCCTTCCAGTTTGAACGACCAAATTACAAAAATCTAAGCATTCTCAAAATTTTGCGCTTTATGTCAATTTCTCCATAAATAACTTGCTTTAAAGAAAAACCCCCTGATTGTTTCCTGATAATCAGAGCCAGGCTGGTATTCATGACCGTTCCAAACTTTCTGCTCGTACAACGATCCGTATCCGATATGAACCACCGTACCTGGTATGTAGGTAAAAGATGCAAGAAAATCAGTCGAAAAATTCTTCCTTCCTGAATCATATTCAACAATGCAACGAATAAAAAGCTTTGAGGTGATTTGAAAGGTATTCCTGCTCCTGACAATCAGATAACTGAACTCTTTAGCTCGATTTTCAATTTGATAAAAATCAGAGAAGTTGAGGATCAAGTCAGATTGGAACTTTTTAAATGGCTGAAAATTAACACTTAAGCTAGAGGTTGATCCCCATCCTGTATACGGATTTTCAACATAACGGGTTCGATATCCAAACTTATACTCCATCTTGAGCCTGATACTTTTAATTACTTGCGAGCTTCCGCTGAGGTGAATTGAAGAGGTGCGGAATCGTTCATTCCGATAAACTTCATCGCATGGGTTCAACAGAATGCTTAGCTCGGTTGATCGTTCTCCATGGGCCGACATGCCCAGAGCAAAATCTCGTTCCCATAAGCTGGAAGGCAAATCCTGATTGAGAAACCCATAAAACATGGGGGTAAGTTTTTTAATAAAACCTTTGTCCTTGAAAAAGCTGTACTGCACAAATAAAGTTGCGTTATTCACTCCTGATCGCATAAGAAAACCACTCTGAGTTTCAAAACCAGCTCCGATATGCTGCAATTGAAAATCACCGGAGAAACGATTGGTGTTTTTTGCAATTTTGGCAGTACCCATCCAATCATTTTGAGAATTTCCACCAATAGTACTCATGGTACTTGAACCCAGTGTGTTAAATTCCATAGCTACCGATGGACTCAGTCTCCATCGACCATCAATTCCCCCTACCCGGTTGTAAATCCCAGCTCCTTCTCTTGTGGTTGCAATCGCCCCAAAATAGGAATCATCTTTGAATGAGTGATGCAGACGGCCGATCGCAGAATGAACAAATGCTCTGGCTGAGTCACTCGAAAATCCTTCCATCGGATCATCTAAAGCATATAAAAAACCAATTCGGTTATGATCTGAAATTTTCCCGGAAAGTTTAATTCCTGCAATGGGATTAACAATCTGACGGGTATGAAAAGCCTGCTGAAAGAAGCCCATCTCACTGGTAGCTGCGAGATTAAAGTTTTCTTTTCCCTCTTGAAAAAATGGCCGTTTTTCAGAGTAATACAAATCATAACGCTGATTTTCAGATATCTGACCAACATCCGATTCTACCTGACTAAAATCCGGATTGAGGGCCATGTCCAGAATCAGTTGCGATGTTATCCCAACAGTACCAGTCAGCCCTATAGAAGGTTTGTTCTCCGATACTCCAAAATTCCCATTTGCCTCGGTCCGCTTGTAAGAATAGGTTACCGCCGGAAGCAGTTCCATTAAAGTGTAATTCTTTATGCCGCTAAAGGAAAACCCCATTGTCTGTGTAAGGAAATTCATCCCGCTGCTTGATTTTAGCGGCGGATAGGTGGCTTGTTGGGATAATCGCTGGATCCGCCGCTCAAAAATGAATCCCATGGTAACAGGATCACTCTTCGGGTACCTCAAACTTTTAAAGGGAACCTGAATTTCTACCTGATAACCATCGGATAGAATACAACCTTTGGAAATAAAAACATAGTCGGCTCCAACATCTTCCTGGTTGGATGAAGAACGGCCATCCTCCTGAATCCCTCTTGGATTTACATACATGGTGACCATGCTCTGCTGATCAAAAAAAGGATCGAAATTTATGCAAACCCAATCTTCATTCTTGATTTGATCACGCGCTGTTATGGTTGCTTTGAGTTTTTCCGGTTCTGGGTCCTTACAATCGAAACCAATGTATAAATTCTCCTTATCATAGGTGATCATGACAAAGGTTGCAAATGCCACAGGGGAACCAAAATCAGGGATATAGGACTTAAAATCAGTATATCGTGGCAAAGTTTTCCAAATCTCATCATCCAGCTTTCCATCGATTACCGGTGGTGTTGCCACTTTCTGAACAACGATCGGTTCCTGCCCGTAAATGGCTGGGACAAAAATCGCATAAACCAATATCAGAAATATAAACCTCATAGGATCAGTCCTATATAAAAAACAAGGCAACGCCACAAACTGCTATAACCGCTCCGATAACATCCCTTAAAGTTACTTTCTCTTTTAAAAAAATAATGGCAGGGGGAATCAGCAATACCGGTACCAGTGCCATAATGGTACTGGCAATGCCTGTTGTAGTGTATTTAATAGCCATTAATGAGAACGAAACACCCAGAAAAGGGCCAAAAAATGAACCGGCAGATATAAAACCCAAAGTAGAAGGTCGGCTGAATGCCGGTTTCAGGAGCGACCATTTATTCAGGATCGAGAATAATAAAACAAAACCAACGGTTCCTGATATTACTCTGATTTGGGATGAAGTAAAAGGATCAGCCTCTTGCATACCATATTTACTAAAAACCAATCCGATAGCCTGGCCAGCTGCTGCACCCAATCCAAACAGGAGTCCTTTGCCAGAATAATGCAGGTTAAACTTATTGCCTGGCCGCCGGAGAACAACGATGATAATCCCGATGAGAGTAATCGACATCCCCAGGAGCCCCCGGAGTGAGAATTTCTCTCCAATAATCAGCCACCCGAAAAATGTGGCCAGTGGTGGGGCCAATGCCATCAAAAGGTTGGCAATTCTTGATCCAATCAGTGCATATGCCGAAAACAGGCAATAATCGCCTATCACAAACCCAATGATTCCGCTAACAGATAGCCAAATCCACCCATGAGCGCCAATGTTTGTTGGAAAGAGATTACCCGTTCGTATGAGCGAAAGGATACAAAAAAAAACCAGTGCCAAACCTAATCGTAAAATATTGACTGCCAGAGACCCTATCCGCTTGGCCGCCTGCTCAAAAGATAACGCTGTCACAGTCCATAAAAGTGTGGTAGCCAGTGCAGCAAATTCTCCGGTATGATTTCCCATAAAATACTAAAGGCAGGTAGCACCTGCCTTTCTTTTACATCTTAAGTTTTTTCTCGATCTCTTCGAGGAAGAGCCTGAACCGCTTGTCCGTTTCAAGCAGGTTATTTACCGTCTTACAGGCATGCAAAACGGTTGCGTGATCCTTTCCTCCGATTTGCGATCCAATAAGAGCCAGTGAAGATTTCGTAAGACTTTTGGAAAAGTACATGGATATCTGACGAGCTTGTACAATTTCGCGCTTCCTGGTTTTGGAATGCATCAGATCTATCGGGATATTGAAATAGTCACTGACTACTTTCTGAATGTAGTCGATCGACAGTTCTTTAGTAGTGTTCTTAACCAGTTTATCAATCATTTCCCGGACC
>CAIXKO010000662.1 GCA_903919925.1 uncultured Bacteroidota bacterium
GCACTATCTTTTAATGGGAATATCAATGCACGAATCCAAAGGGGAATATCGGGTACTTCTTCAACTGCATCATGTGCATTGAAATAGAGATCAGGCAAATGCACCATCCCGCCATTTTTAACCCGGGAAATTAAATTTCCCAATTCAGCGCTTTTATTACTTAAATCATCAAAAATAGAAAATTCAGGAGGCGGAACAGAGCCAAAGAGTTCAATAAATGCCGGATTACACCTAATCGTATGACCATTAATATCAACTATTTGAATTGACATTGGATTGTTTTCAATAATATCATTCAGCAATGCTTCTGCATTTTTGCTTTCCGTAACATTTTCATGCATTAAAACTATTTTGCTGGGATTTCCATTATTATCATTTAATGTGAAGCCAAGAGCTTTAACCCATGCCGGAGAATCAGGAAATGAGGGGTCGACATCATGAACATTGTAATAAGAGTCGGGGAAGTAAACAACTTCTCCTTTTTTTATCTGTTCAAACAAATTGTCAAATCCGAGCGATAATAATTGAGTGTCTTTAAAAACTGAATAATCGCTGGGAGGTTCTACCCCAAAAAGTTTGGTATGTGCCGAATTTACCTGAATCTGATATCCTTCCATATCAAGAATTTGGATTGAAATTGGATTTTTTTCAATAATATCCTTAAATATGGCTTCGCTAACTTTACTCTCTGTAATATCGGTATGTGTTCCAAACAGACGAATAACTCTGCCCTCAGTATTTTTTAATGAAGCAGCTTTACTGTGTATCCACCGATAAGTTCCATCTTTATGGCGAAACCTGAAATTGAGAATAAAATGCTCAACAGGATGTTCCAGATAAGAATGAATAGCATTCTGGCAGTATTCCCTTTCATCAGGATGAAGGTGTTCAACCCACGTTCTGAATTCGTTTTCCAATTCATGATCTTTATAACCGATTTGTTTTTTCCATTGCTCAGAATAGAAAACTTCGTTGGTTTCAACATTCCAATCCCATATTCCTTGTTCAGATGCATCGATCACAAGTGCATAGCGTTCCTGGCTTTTAATCAGTTTTTCCTCATTCTGTTTGCGTTCGGTAATATCCCGATGGAAAGCAAGAAAATACTGCTGGCCTGCAATTGTTATCAGACTTGCGGTGTCGCTCATAAAAAAGCTGTGCCCGTTTTTATGGAAATGCTCCACCTCAAAACGAACAACCTCACCGTTATAGAGGCGTTGCATCACGGCATCGCGTCCGTCAAAGGCATGCTCCCTGAGAACGTCAAGGTCTTTAATATTCATGTTCTTCATCTCCTCAACCGTGTAGCCATGCATTTGAGCAAAGGAATTGTTGAGTTCAGCAATTTTCCCATCCATTGTTAACAGGATGAGTCCTTCGTTCGCCTGGTCGAAGAGGTTGCGGTACCGTTGTTCGCTTTCTTTCAGTTTGTTTTCCACCTGCTTGCTGTCTGTAAGATCAATATCAATGCAGAACAATTCCTGAGGCTGTCCGGCAACTTGCACTATCGTATGATGCGAAAATACCGGAACAAGTGAGCCATCCTTACGTTTTAACAACAGCTCTGATGAAGGAATTGGCTGTCCGGACTCCGCCATCGACTTTATGGCATTGCTAACATTATCCTTCATTTCAAATGGAATAATCAAGTCGAGAATATTGCTGCCTAAAGCCTCCTGAGCAGTAAACCCATACAACTTTTCTGATGCTTTATTCCAATAGGTGGTCGTACCATCAGGAGCATACCCCTGCACAGCTACAGTTTTTATATCCTGCAGTACATTTCTGAACCGTTTTTCGCTATCCTGCAATGCTTCTTCAGCAATTTTATGGGAAAGTAAATTCGCTTCGAATGTTGCTTTTAAGGAGTTATGTGCGACCTTCAATTCCTGTAACTCGTTAATGAGCTGTTCTTTGGATTTGTCTTGGTCATTCATCGTAAGGCAATCTTTAAAAGGTAAATTATCGACCAGTGTCTCTTTTTTAATTGAGATTAACGTCAAATACTATCGTTATTAATCAATTATTAAAAATATAAAATTTTCTTCAGGAATTCTGATCGTTCTTATTTTTCAGCATTGGCTATATCGCGTGGATAATCCGGAGCATACTGGTTCTTCGTCACCTTTGGGGAAACAAATTCCGGAATGAGCCATGTATCTAATTGAATGTTTAATAATTGCAGAGCTTGGTGGTATATCGGAATGGGGTTTCACAAGAATAGCCGGATTAACTATACCGGATCCCAACTACTTTTATCTGTACCATTTTACCAGTCGCGTGTCATCTCAACCAGGTAGCATACCCGGTGGAATTTTTTGAATGGGTATAATCTTACGCCTGAAAGAATATGAAGGATAATCATAAGTGGTTGGATTGGCTAATTCCGGGTCTCATCAAAGGAAGTTTTCCCTCAAACTTTTTATTACATCGTGTTAATAAAAGAACCATATAATTTATTGATTTACTGATAATGCCTTGATAACGGTTTTTGCATCCACTAAAACCAACCGGTCCCGGTGTCCGGGTTGTGAAACATTTAGCAGTACAATCCATGATTTTTATTATCGAAAGGTATCTGACCTTCCTGCCTTTCCAGCGAAAGGTGATCTTATCCAAAACCGGGTAAGCCTCCCCAAATGTGACGAAGAACCAGTATGCTCCGGATTATCCACCTCGACATCAAGGACA
>CAIXKO010000663.1 GCA_903919925.1 uncultured Bacteroidota bacterium
AATAATAAAGGAAACAAAGAGAAGCCATTGCCAGATTTTTTCAAATATTTTCAGGAACGAGATTCCAAAAACCACTAACAAGAATGGTATTACAATGCCAAACCGGATTAGTAAAAACCAGTATAATTTTTCAGCAATCACAACGCTATCGAGGAAGCCGAATAATCCGTAAAGCACGATTACAAATAAAAAAGCAATCCGGAAGATCCTCAAAGATTCCCTGAAAAAGTGAGCCTGGTATATTTTTTCTTCCGGTTCAGGAAAAGAAAGGGTTATCTTGTTCGTAATCATACGGTTGGTTACTTATTGGGCTGTAACAAATATTTAGCAAAAAGATTCTGTTGATCCTTGACTGCGTTGATGGCAACAATGTACATATTTGAATTGGAAAAACCTGAAAATAAGCATGGGAGTCAAAAACTTTTCACCATCTGCCTGGTACAGCATTCTGGCATTTAGGGCAGCGGTTGCCAGTCATCAGATTTTGCTCTATTTCATAACCTTTGCGCTTGACCAGTAATATTTTGCAGTTTGGACAATAAGTATCCTCGCCGCCAATACCGGGCACATTTCCGATATACACGAACTTTAATCCGGATTTTAAAGCAATATCCTTTGCACGGGTCAGCGCGTGGAGTGGAGTGGCAGGCAAACGGGTGAGCTTATGCTGGGGATGAAAACGGCTGAAATGCAATGGATAATCACTGAATCCCTCTTTTGCCAGCCAGTCGCACATCCTGGTGATCTGATCGAAATTGTCGGTCCAATCTGGAATTAGCAAGTTCGTGATCTCCAGCCAAACTCCCTGATCTTTAAATGTTTTCAGTGATGTGAGTACCGGATCGAGTTTGCCGGCAGTTAGCTTTAAATGGATGATCGGATCAAAAGTTTTCAAGTCAATATTTGCAGCATCAATTACTTTGCATAATTCAACCAATGGCTCCGGATTAATGTAACCGTTCGATACCATCACGTTTTTAATTCCACGATGTTTGGCAATCGTAGCGGTATCAATCATATACTCAAAAAAGGTGGTTGGCTCGGAATAGGTATAGGCAATTGACTTGCATTTTTCAAGTACAGCCTGGCTAACAACCTTTTCAGGCTTTGCATCGAAATTCCGGGTTTTGGTTGGGCTCGTTTGGCTGATCTCCCAGTTCTGGCAGTTCAGACAGGCAAAATTGCATCCGGCGGTGGCAATGCTAAAGCTGAGGGATCCCGGGAAAAAATGAAGCAGTGGTTTTTTCTCAACCGGATCGATATTAACTGCACAAGGATTTCCGTAGGCCATGGTAAAAACCTTGCCATCGCGTGCGATGCGGTTATGGCATACACTCAACTCGCCTTCTTTCAGCGTGCATTCATTGGGGCAGATCAAACATTTTATTCCTCGCGGAGTATCCAGCCAATGCCTCGCTTCCAACTCACCAGGCTTTAGATTATCTTGTTTGTTCATATTATTCATAGTTGTTATACCAAAAGCATCCAGGTTGCAAAAATACGCTGAGACCCCTGCAGCCGCTGCATTTTTTATAAAATTCCTTTTGTTCATCAGACCGTTAAAAGTTGTTTTTACCTTACTTTTAATATCAGCAAAGCTAATACTCCTGAAGCGGAAATAATACCTATCGCCGGTAGCAGGCCAATCATTGGAATAACCACCATAGGATAAATCAACGCACCCAGCGCAGCACCCAGCATATCATATATATATAGTATTCCTCCGGCTTTGGGATCAGGCAATAATTTGGAAAGGTACGCAAAGAGATGCCCGGAAAGCCAGGCTATTCCAAAAGTAAACGCTATAATAATTGCAGTTTTAGCCGTAATGCCACCCCCGGAATTGGTCATCCAGATGGCCATTGCTGCCAACAAACTGGTAACTGCTATAAACGCCAGGAGGGTAAAAGTGCTCCCTGATGCAAATTTCCGGGATCTAGTGTCGGATGTTTTCAGGCTTCCCGATGCCAGGCCAGCCATAAATACGGCCAGCAGAAGCCCGGTAAACAGATATAGGGATCCGGTTGAAATTTGCATCAGAAACAACAAAATTATCTCAATGCCCGATGCGCAAGCTCCAATGATGAACATGGCACTAAAAGCCGGGTGTCCGGAAGTCAGGCTCGTAAAAATCAGAATGGAAACAATTGCGGCAATCAGCCACATAAAACTTGCTGAAAAGTGCCGGAGCCACCAGGCGATTTGTCCGAAATAAGCCGTCGGTTTAAGATCGGAATTCACTGATTTTTCTGATAGCATTGCCTGATTCAAAGCCGTCATCCGGGTTTTGAATAGATTTTCATCAAAATAGCCGTCGGAAATGTAAACCGTTGGAATCTCCCTCGATTTTAATTCCGACAAAATTTCTAATTGTAAATTGGTGTTCCCCGCAATAAGATAGTTGTTTTCTCCCGGAAAAAGGCTTGTTTGGCTGAACGATTTCTTCATCGCATTTACCACCGGTCCAATAGCGGAGATAGCTTCAGCTGATAGGTAGTTGGATGTTCCGGGTAACATAACTGAAACGATTCCCCCGGGAATAAGTATTTTGGTCAGTCGTTTGAAGAATCCATCGGTGTAAAAACGGTTCAAACTAAGATTTTGGGGACCTGGCAGCATAATCAATATTACGTCATATGCCTGGTCGGGATGATTAATCCATTCGGATAAATTCTTTTTTATGTAACGCATAGGGAGGATCGGTTCCACAGCCAGATTTAGTTGTTTAGCCATCCTGAAGATTTGCGCATCCGGTTCAGTAAAATCGATATGGTTACAAGGGTATTTCATTAGTTCCTGACTAATACCAGAAAGCAATCCGCCGATAACCAAAATATTCCGTGGATCCGGATGCTGTATCATGGAAAAATGTGCCATTTCCTCTGTAACCAGCGTGTTTTCAGAGGATTGGACGAGTATACCATTCTCGAAAATATTCAGCTGGTCACCATTTTTTGTAATCGTCAGGCGGCCAGATGGCCCCGAACAGGTGCCAACAATTTCATCGTTTGGATGATATAATTTTTCAATCCAACGGCTTGCCGGTGGTGAAAAAATACCGGCAATAATAGCAATAGTGCACATCAGGCCCCCAGCGCTGCCACCAATACTCTCCCATGCGTACGCTTTAGAGATGGTTAGGCCCGACGATTGTAACAGCCTGGTAATAAATGTAAAAGCAAAACCATTTACAAAGCAGAACGGGGTGAGTATCAGCAGAAGGAATCCTGCAAAGGCCAACGGTCCGGCTTCAATTCCAGGAGCAAAAAACAGAAATTTGCCGTAATACAGCAAAGGAATCAGGAAAACGGGAAGTATCAGAAGGGTAAGAACCAGAAAATAGGATTTGCGTAGATTTTCACCCGGCAATGTACTGATTCCCTGGCGGGTACTATTGCCCGTTAGTGCACCTGCACCGGTTAGTAATAGCCAGAGAAACATAATGATGGATAGCATTAGTTCGTTGCCCTGAAACATTCCCAGCAATTCGCGCACCATAAATGTTTGAAATACAATACCCACAAAACCCACCAGTAGGGGCGGACCCACGTGTCCGCCCACTCTTAAAAGGAATCCGCCCTTTCTTAAAAGGAATCCGCCCTTTCTTAAAAGGAATCCGCCCTGGGTGGGGGTACAGGAATTGGGGGTGGGGAGGACGGGAGGACGCTTGGGTCCTCCCCGACCATCATTTGTGCGATTGGATTTTGCCGGAAAAAAATATTTCCAATGCCAGATCAGGTGAAATATTCCCACAACCGACATGGCTAACCCAAAATTTACGTGCCATTTCAAAACTTTCTCGGTCCACGGAACTTCCATTTTGTAATTGATCTGAACTGCCATCAGCGTACCTAAAATGGCTGCCACCAGAAAAGTGACCAAAAGGCAATAATTCCAGATTTTTCGGTGCAGAGATTTGGTCAGTATGTCCAATCGGCTGAAAAGCAGGCTTATACCATAAAGAATCAGCAGCACCAGGCCGATTGGAATCAGTAGATAAGGAGCATTCATTTTTTCTTCGGGATATCCTCCTCAAGGATAAGTGCTTCATAAACATAGATATCGGAGTCCTTCCATCCTGTCCATCCGATACCTGCTTTATCGCGCGCGCAGTGACCGAGAAACTCATCTAAAGTCCAGCCGGTTTCAGTGGCAACCTGAGGTAAAAAAGTGCCGCCGGAAAATCCTTTTTTAATGTAGATCCCATGTTTTCCTAGCTGGATTTCGCTGATATTTTTAATTTTCCGCATTGGAGTCAGTACCGATATCTCAATGCGAATGGATTCAAGCTCCTGTTCTTTAACTGGTTGGAAGCGGCTATCCTGCGTAGAGGAAGCAATAGCCATCTCCTGTATTACCTTGTAAAGCGGGATGCTGGGTTCAAAGGAGCCAATGCATCCGCGTAGCTTGTCGTCGATTTTCAGTGTAACAAAAGCACCGGCTTTAACTTTGAGGTTCTCACTGAAGTTGACTGTATTTATGGGTGGAAGGGTGCGGGTTTTTACGTAAGAATTTATTGTTGAGCGTGCTATACGAATCAGGTCTTGCTTGTCAGCAACGGTTAATTCAAAACCAGATTCTTTGGGCCCGGAAATGGAAATTGCATGATAACCTACCACACTGCTTTTATCGCCATAAGGTTTTATGTCGCCGGAGTTTTTGTAATCAATTCTGCTAAACACCAAATCCTTATGGTCCTGAGTGAGATACAGCAAGGTGAGCGCAGCCGGCCAGGCACACATACTCGTGGCAAGCTGGGTTATATGCAGCTTTTCATTGCTTCGGATTGTTTTTAAAAAACTTTCAGGGGAATTTGTGCAAAAAGCATCGGCTGTTAAGCTGTCCACTCTAACAGCATCAGCATAAGCAGGATAGTGCGAGAAATCGGCACTAACTATAAAAAGGTTCTCACTGGTAAACCAGGGCCTGAGTGCATCTGCTATATCTTTACAAATATCAGGATTCTGTGTACCCAACACAATTGGTACAATCTTAAAGGGCTGTTTTATAATTGTTTGCAAAAAAGGAAGTTGCACTTCTATGCTATGCTCGGTGAGGTGGGCTTCCGGATAATCAATTATTGAACCGGAAGATGAGATCAGTGCATTGGCAGTTTCGATATCAACCGGCACCCTTCCGAGGGGAGTAATAAAATCACCTTGAGTATAAACCGAAGCCTTTCCAAAACTTACCCGGTGCGAGGATGCCAAAATAAAAACCCTTTTGTAAGCATGATCCGGGTTTAACTGATTATATCCGGATGCAGCCACCCCGCCTGAGAAAACATAACCTGCGTGTGGAACAAGAATAGCTCTTATGGTGCCTGAGGATTGATCAGGCTTTGCCGGGGAGATAAACCCCTCAATCATTCTTTTTAATTCCGTAACGTCGGCCGGATAAAATGACCCTGCTACTGCAGGTTGCCTGTCTTTTTTATTCTTTTGCATAATTGTCTGATTTATACCAGATTCTGGTAATAAAGCGAGAATGAATATAAAAACAAACCGAATCATAAAGGTGGTGATGATAATCCTAGTTGAGGATAGTGTAAATCCCTTATGGTAAACCAATTATCCTTTTCCAAAAACTCCGTTTCCGACGGTCGGAATAGGTGTCATACTTACTGCCATCGGCTTTGCCAAACTGCTTGATGGTTATATTGCGGATTAACTCAATACCTTCCGGTCCGATTCTGCGACGAAAGTTTGTTAATTCACTGGTTGCAAAAGGTTTATTTGTCTGAAAGTTAATTTCACCGCAGAAATACTGCCAATAAGGATTTTCCGGCCAGATCTTAAGAACTTTGTCATCGCTCAGGTTAAAACGTTCTTTCAAAAGCATCATGCCAATGATTTTTCGCGGCGGAATAGATGGGCGCCCCCTGGGGGAGTAATAGGGTTTAAAATGCTCTTCGAGGGTTTCCCAATCAATATTATCCGCGCCAATGGCAAATTCATGTTTGCGATTGATGAACTGTTCGATCGGAACTGCGAAAATATCGAGCTGCCGCTTGTTTCTTGTACGTCCCAACATAGAAATATCAGGTTATTTGGTGTGTTACCAACCTGTTACAAGATAGCAAAAAAACTTTGTAGAAAAAACACTTAAAACTCTTTGCTTATCCACGATACGGTGTGGCAAGCAACCACACCGGCTGTTTCTGTACGTAATCTGCGGTTTCCTAAAGTTATTGGTATATAGCCATTTAACATAGCCAGCGCGATTTCGGATTGGCTAAAATCACCTTCCGGACCTATCAATACAGTGATCGGCTCATGGGGATGAATACACTGGTTTAGCCAAAGTTTGTCGCCTGATTGGCAATGTGCGATGGTTTTACCGCCTGGAATTCCGCTCTTTATGAAGTTTTTGAATGAAACCGGCTCGTTAATTACCGGATGAAAGGCGGTCAGGGATTGTTTCATTGCGGCAATAACGATCCTCATCTGCCGGTCGGTTTTAACCTCTTTACGTTCAGAATGTTCGCATATAACCGGCGTAATTTCGTTAATCCCGATCTCGGTTGCCTTTTCCAGGAACCATTCATATCGATCGATTTGCTTGGTTGGTGCAATAGCCATATGAAGATGATAGCCGGGTTTGCCAATATCGGCCGACACCTTGATAATATCTACTGTACAAGCCTTTGGACCGGGATTCGAGATTTTCGCATGGTACCAGCCACCTCTCCCGTTCACTAAAACAATCTCATCACCCGGATTTAATCTGAGAACCCTGACAGCATGATGCGATTCATCCGGATTGAGCGTAAACGAATGCTCATCCGATAATCCGGGTGCATAAAACAGGTGCATTTCTACTTATTATTCTTAGGATCAAGGGCTGCTGCTGACCATTGGCGCAAAAAGGTCATCACTTTAGATTTATTATATCCCTCACCTTGTTCCAGCAAACCGGAGTCTTGTGTATTTAAGCGCCTGCCGGTACCATCGAGGATCAGAAAAACCGGATATCCCAGCCTGCCAGGGTACTCGTATTTTGCCAGCAGTTCCTTATTGTAATTCTCTTTGCTGGTGTTGACCAAAACCACCACATAATTTTCAGTTACATATTTTTTCAGGTCGGCATCCTCATCAACGAAATGGTGAAATTTTATGCACCAGGGACACCAATTCCCTCCAATTTGTACAAAAACATGCTTGTTGGCGGCTTTAGCCTGGGCAACAGCTTTGTTTATATCTTCTTGCGCATTTGCTTCCGGGGTGTAGAGTTTTACTGCTTCAGGTTTTGCCGGCTCGGTTTTAACGGCCTCCTGAGCCCTTAAGGAAACGATGCCGGTAAACAGAATAACGGCCATCATCATGCAAATCAACTTTTTCATGTTTTTCGATGTTGAAATTAATTTTGTAAATGTAAAAAATCTGCAACTGATTACCTTTGTTGCATGATTAGAATTGGAGTTTTATCGGATACGCACGGATTAATTGACCAGCCGCTGCTTGATTTTTTTCAAAATTGTGATGAAATCTGGCATGCGGGCGACCTGGGTGATATCTGCGTGATGGATGCCCTGGCTGAAGGGCGTGTTTTTCGGGGTGTTGCCGGCAATATCGACGGATGGGAAGTCAGGAGGGAGCTGCCCGAATTTTTGGAGTTTACCATTGAAGAAGTCAAAGTGTTGATTACGCACATTGGTTCCAGCAATGGAAGCTATCATTACGATTTGGTAAAGCGGCTGAATGAGTTTAAACCAAATCTGTTTATTTGCGGGCATTCTCACATATTAAAGATTGCCAGGGATCCCGTCAGGAAGATGTTGCATATTAATCCCGGTGCTGCCGGTGTGCGTGGGATACACCAGGTAAGAACAGCCGTGCGGTTTGAGATTAACAAGGACCGGATCGAGAATGTGGACCTTTGGGAAAGAGAGAAAGCAGTTAATAAGCAGTCGTTGGAAACGCAGGGAATTGAAAACACCAATAAAATTGCTGAAAATCCAAAATCTTTTGATATTGGTTTTTGACTTTTACTCTTTATTTGCCTTTTGCCTTTTGGTATTTGTCTTTTGCAATTTGTTATTTGCTTATTTGCTTTCGCTGCTAAACCTCCTCACAAATGACCTCACCTGGTCATAAGTTCCAATATAGTATTGATATTCAACTTCTCCCGGTGCGGTCTTTTCCTTGAGTTTTGATTCACTGGTGCTGCGGATCATTTCGTTGAATTTCTCAAACCCTGATCCGGCAACACATTGCATTACGCCTCGTGAATAGGTGAAAAAGAAATAATTTTGCCGGTCGATTTCAATGTATACGGTAAACGAATCACCACCCCTGCGGTGCACGATTTCGAGGTTCCCATTCACTTTCTTATTAACCGGAGCCTCCATAATATTGCTGATTCCAAATTTGCCGGTAGATTGATAGGAGCCCGTTTCAGAGTTCCACTTAAAATTCACGTCAGTAAACACTATCGTGTGAAGTAATTCAGACGGCAATTTTTTCCACTTTCCGGTCTGGCTGATCTGCTTTAACAGCTCGTCGCCCTTGGCCCTGCCCACTAAATCTTTAAAGGTTTCCCTAAAAATTTGATCGGCATAATTAACAGGTTCAAGCCCTTTTGCCTCATTGATCGATTTGGACATGTAATCCAGAATCTTAGGATCGAAAAAGAAATCTGCTGTAAGCATGAGGGATCCTGTGATACTATCCTTTTTGAGATCATGGGTAATTCTACCTGCTCCTTTGATTTTTACCTGTCCAAGATCAACACCGAGGTTTAATAGTCCCTTTGCTTCAGTTTGACAGGTATTTACATCGAGTTGGATGATTGGACCATCCTCTTCAGGATTGGCTTTTTTCTTGTGGGAAGACAACTTGTATAGCTCGTTTGATTGATCAAACCATAAACTTCCATAGGTGGATATTAATGGTTGATCGCTATAGCGCGTGTGGGGTCCAATAAATGTTGAATAGAGCTCAATCGGCTGATTCGAAAGGAAGAAGCCTTTGAATAACCGTTCATTCTGATCGTTAACTGTTATTGAATCAATTGGTATGGCAACGGAATCGGGACAAATACGGCTGTTAAATTTGATCCATTGAAGGGTTATGCCGGGGCAGGTATGGCTAAGCTGTGTTTGACCGTTGAAAAGCAAAAAGCGCTCATTATTGTTCCATTCAACCGATCCCGTATACTTAAATGCCGGATTTAATGTGAATTGTCGCTCTGCACTGATCGTTCCTTTTCCATATGATATTCCTTTTTTATCAGGTTGAATATCAGAGAAAGTGATTGGAAATTCACGGCCGGCAATATCCTTGTATTGATAACTTCCTTTGGCATTGTATTTTTTATTATCTGATATCAAAACCGTGGCATTGGTAATTCGATGGACCAAGGTAGTATCACGGCTAACAATAGTTGCTTGCATCAGAGAATCGATTTTGGCGTATTTCCGGATGGTGACATTTTGATCGACCGGAAACACACGAACATCAGCAACGTCAATATAATCAACGCGATGGGCATTTATCGTAAGATTTTTTAAATCAAAACCGGCTTGCTGAGAATTGATATACAATGAATCTGAAGGTTTGGCTGCCATTTTGAAATTTACCGTATCCATAGTCAATTGTCCTTCGGTAATATCCCAGGTAAATCCGGCGGGCTTGCCTTCGAACCGGTTTTTTGTAAAAACAATATGTGAGCCGCTTTCCGATGGAATAAACCTGGCTTTCTTATTTTCGACATCAACAGTGCCATTGTACTGATGTCCAACCATCAGGCTGCCGGTATCTTCGGTTGGAATGGAATCTGCTTTTTGGGTAGGTGCGTCTTTGAAAATCCGTAGAACCCCATTCACCACATCAAAGCTATTTTCATTAAACCTGATCTTGTCGGATGTTATGGAGTATCCCTCAAAACTAATCGTACCGTTCCCGGTTAGGGTGCCTGGCTCCAGCGACATCACCCCATCAAACTGCCCGGTATCGTACATTTTAAGCGAGCTTTTGGTACCCTGTGCCAATAACTGGTCACGTTTTGGGAACCAACGCACGGTAATCTCCTGACCTTTCGATGCAGGACTTCCCTTATTATCAGAAGTCTTACTAACAGCGATTGATTTCACCACACTCGTTACCTGATCCGGAAGAAAAAGGAAGTTTTCCGAAATGAGTATCGAATTGAGGTATTCAAGCTTTCCGGATCCTTGAAGTCCTGCTTTACTCATCGAAAGATTTTCGAAAAATCTGCCTTTTCCCAAATACACAGGATAACCATCTTCCGGAGTTTTAAGCGTATCAAAACCCAGCGAATGGTCCTTTTGATGCCTGAGTGCCAAATGAATGGGAGGGAAAATATCTGCCGTGATGAACTGGCCCGGAAAAACTAGCGAATCGCTAAAACTGGTCAGATTTAATCCTTTCAGCGTAAAAGGTGATATGTTGAAATTGAATGTTTTACGCGGATAAATTCCATTCAGAATCTCTCTTTGGTCATAATAAACGAATGCATTTGTGTCCGTTTGCAGTATTGGATATTCCGGGTAATCCTCCACTTTTAGCCCTGATTTATTAGTTGGCTGATCGATTTTAAGAACTCCCCTGGTGTTTTCGATGACTGAGGTGACGTCAGCAAAGATCATTTTCTGATTTTTTAAGGTTTTCTCAACTACTTTTAGTTGAATTTTATCGACCTTGCCTAACGAGATTGAAAAATCATCATAATGGAAACGGAATTGTTTTCCATAGAAATGGATCAGGCCACCCTGAATTTCACCATCAAACAAAATATCCCTTCCTTTTAGAATTTCGATGGTTGATTGGGTTGGGATAATGGACACGTTACGGGATTGGCTGAGATCAAGCGATTTAATCCAAAAAACCTGCAAATGATTATCGACCAGGCTAAGCTGAGCATTTGCCTCAGGGGGCTTATGCACTGATTCGAACCTGATAATGTCATAATCCTGTAATCCCGCATTTTTCTTTAAAAAATCGTATGCACGTTCCTGAACCTCTACCAGTTGAGTTTCAGAATTATACCGGACAAATCCAAGGAAGGATAATCGTAAAAGCATCTCCTGTACCAGATGTTGGGGCATCTTCATAAAGGTGGATAGATCAGAAAGAGAGTACGATCTTGAATACAGATAATCAGCGCATTGCTTTACTGCAGTAACCGGATGTGTTTTGTCTGCAATTAATATTTCGTTATAACGTGCGATGTTGAAAAAATCGGAGGATTCAAAAGTTGCCCTGTTTTCAATACTTCCCATTAATCCCTTCATTGTCATAAAGTTATCCGACATTCGCCAATGGATTAATGCAACATCAAGATCGTATTTATGATAAGTATTCAGGAATATCGACGGGCTGAGACCCTCCCCATCGCGTATCAATGATATTTCATTCTGCTTACCATTATACTGGAACAATAACCCAGGGTGATAAATGGAATCCGTATCGATATAAATGCTTGCTTCAGTGTTTATTCCACGTGCTTGTGTAGGTTGAAAGGAGAAATAGGTAGAAGCCAACCTGAGTAATGGCTTTTGTTTGTAATAAACAATCAGAACACTTTTCTGAGAGGCCTTTCCGGTACCTGAAACTTTTAGACCCTGCAGTGAGAATCCCCCTTCATAATCCATTCCCGGATAAAGATTTTTGATCTTGTTGCGCAGCTCATAAGAAGTGAATCTCGGATATCCCGCAACTTCCGGAGCTACTCCCGATAGAATTTTATTTTCCAAAAGTCCGATCAGGGGTTGGGAAAAGTATCGCCTGTCGATCAAATTAACGGAATCAATTGAATAGAAGGATTTTGTCAGGTTTATGTGGTACGTGTTGAGTTTAACGAAAACTTGTCCGGCAGGGATTTTTAATTTTTCCCAGGTAACTTGTCCGCCGTCGCCATAAAACAGATTGGTTTCCGGATAAAACTTCCCCCGTGTTGAGAGGATAACCGAGCTGTCGCCGCTACTGACCGCGGTAAGATTGGACTGATTAATGATAAAAAAGAAGGCTGAATCCATTCCGCAGCCATAAAGTCCGGGCTTTACCTTCCAATGAAAAGCGTTGGATTGATAAATCACCCCTTTTTGAGATAAGCTGATGGTAAGCTCTAAAAACGGCTTAGCGCGTGCTATGCTTTTTTTATTTTGAACCAGCAATTGGTCAAGATAAACTGACCAACGCTGGTAATCGGGCCAGTTTTTAACATTTTGGGCAACCTCCAAAACAGTATTGATCACCAGGTAAAAATCCGGAAACGGAGGTACTCCGATTTTCTCAATCATATTGGCTTTCCGGGCAATATCGATCCAGTGATTATTGTTGATGAGGCCATTCTTTTGAGCAGTTTCCAATTTCGACAAAAGAGCCCGGGCATTTTCCGGTTGTTGAGTACCGAAAAACGCACGGGCTTCTTGTATAAATAGGGTAGGATCGGCCTGAAAACGAGCAGTTTCCTGGCCCATTGTCTGGATCAGGCATCCCGATAAGAATAGTAACAGAATGCCGGATAGTTTCATAATCAGAAAGACTGGACGATACGATGAAATTCAGCGGCATCAAGCGCAGCACCACCAATTAACCCTCCGTCAACATCGGGCTTTGAAAATATTTCAACTGCATTGGATGATTTGCAGCTACCGCCATA
>CAIXKO010000664.1 GCA_903919925.1 uncultured Bacteroidota bacterium
GGATATAGTACATAGGTTTGCAGTGTTTTTTTAAACTCAAGCGGCAACCCTTTAATCAAATAGCTCAGGGCATCATCGGTTTGGTAAAAAACAGTATCGGCAGTAATTTTGTATGATGAAAGCAACTGGTGATCGAATGAAAACCTGATGCCATAATCATCCCTCAGGGCAATCAATACCTCATTGAGTGGTTTTCCAGCTGCCTTGATTTTTAATGGATTTGTTTGCCCCGATAAGGGCAGGTAACCCAAAAAGAGAAGTAAAACCAGCAGGCAACGTCTAAGTTTATTTAGGATGGATTTCAAACTCACCTTTTGATTTTTCGGTAAAAGTATACCCAAAAGGGGTACATACCAAATCCAGGACATTTTGTATTGGCATGGCTTTATCGAAACCGCCTGTAAAACGATGACTGTCGCCGGCAGGTAAATTGATTTTAATACCATACTGATCTTCTAGTGTTCGGATTACATTCTGGAGAGGTTCGTTCGTAAAGGTCCATTCGCTTTGTTTAGCATCGATCTGCTGCTCACGTTGCTGCTCACGATCCAGATCCAGTTTGCCATGGGTGTTGAGCCAGGCCTTTTCATCCTGATGCAAAATTACCGCATCATCGGTCATGGTTGATTCCACCTTTACTTTCCCCGAAACGCAGGAAACCTCGTACCGGTTTTGACGGGCAAAAATGCTGAATTTTGTGCCCAAAACGGTGGTTATTCCTTTTTCGGAGATTACAGAAAAGGTATTGCCAGGGATTACCTCAAAATATCCTTCTCCATTCAGCTTAACTTTTCTATCTAATTTCCATATCAGAGGATGGTATGATAATTCCGATTGTGCACTCAGTTTTGTGATGGAGCCATCACTGAAAGTAATCGTCCTTTCTTCACCTGGAGCAGTGATAAAACTTTTAGTGTACAGACTCATAAATAACCCGGTGCTGATGAGGATTGCCAGTGAAGCAGCTACTGCCCATACAAACCTGGATCCGGTTAATCGTATTGAAGTACGGTTCCTGATGCTGGCAGAAACATCCTCCCATGCCTCCTCCCGGGTTTTTTTCCAGGAGATGCAGGCTCTGGAAAGTATTTCCTCATCAGAAGGCCTGCTTCGGCTAATGCTATTTGTGTCAACGTGTTCCATAGTCACCCAACTCTTTACGGATTGTTTTCAACGCCAGGGTCATCCTTTTTTCCACAGCTTTTACGCTGATTCCCATGCGACTGGCAATTTCGTGGTACTTGAGTTCATCAACCCTGCTCAATAAAAAAACGGTTCGCTGTTTCTCCGGCATCACGGCCAGCAGTTTGTTATATTGATCAAGCAATTCCTGAAATAACAGGCTTTCTTCCGGTGAAGACGCCATTTCGTCTAACCTGAGATTTACCTGATAATTCATTTTTACTTTCTCTCTCCTGAAGTGACTGATCATCAAATCGCCAGCGATTTTGTACATCAACCCGGGCACCTTTACGCTCATGGGCGAAATGTTTTTCTCCCATAGCCTGACAAAGGTTTCCTGGGCAATATCTGTTGCCAGGTCAGCATCCCCGCACCGATAGCAGATATATCTCCTTACCGGATCAAACCAGGTATTAAACAAACCGCTGAATTCTTTTTCAGTCAAAACCTCATCAGATTACCAATTATCTACTGTGGAACCGCTTAAAATTGCTTTTACCCTACCAGCATAACGATTGTTTTGAACAGGGTTTTCATATTCTTTTTGGTATTTAATTGATAAAAGTAAGCTATACCATTGGTTTATTCCCTGATCCCGCTTTTATTTGAGTAGCCTTTATAATATATTAGCAACTAAATAGTTATTGCTTTGTACCAGGCTAACCCATTGAACCCCATGACCAACAACCTTGAAGATGCCGCGGCGATTGCATCTCGTTTCATTAACAATACTAATCGTAATATTTTTCTCACCGGTAAAGCAGGAACCGGAAAAACAACTTTCCTTCGATATATTGTTGAACATACTCATAAAAGCACCATAGTGGCTGCACCTACCGGAATTGCTGCCATTAACGCCGGAGGAGTGACTTTACATTCCCTGTTTCAATTGCCTTTCGGTACATTTATCCCGTCCAACACGCTGCCAAATTCAGGCGATATTCCCATTCAGTTAAACACTCCCGATTCATTGCTCAGAGGGATTCAAATGCATGCTACCAAGCGCAAGCTATTAAGGGAGATGGACTTGCTGATTATCGATGAGGTGAGCATGCTTCGTGCTGACTTGCTGGATGCCATTGATGTAACTTTGCGATGGGTAAGGAGAAATAAGACTCAACCGTTTGGCGGGGTTCAGGTGCTTTTTATCGGCGATCTTTTTCAGCTGCCTCCGGTGGTTAAGCAGGATGAATGGCCTTTCCTTAAACCCTATTATCCCGATGTCTATTTCTTTTCAGCAAAAGCATTATACAATCAGCAACCTGTTTATATTGAGCTCGATAAAATTTACCGTCAAACCGATGACGAGTTTATCGCTGTACTTAACCACTTTCGCGACAACCGGGTAACCCATGAGGATGTTGCCAAGTTGAACAGCCGCTATATTCCGGATTTTCAGCCGGCAAGTGATGAAGGTTACATTCATTTAACAACCCATAACCGGAAAGCCGATACGATCAACCGGGATGCCTTGAAGGAACTGCCAGGCCAATTGTTTCGTTACCAGGCTGAAATCGAAAATGACTTTAATGAATATCTTTTCCCGGTGGATTCTACTCTCGAACTCAAAGAGGGAGCCCAGGTTATGTTTCTTAAAAATGATTATTCAGGCGAGCACAGGTATTTTAACGGCAAGATTGCAACAGTAAGCTCCCTTTCGGAAGATGAAATCAGAGTAAAATTTAAAGATGAAGAGTCAGATATTCAGGTTGACCGATACATTTGGGAAAATAAGAAGTTTACATTATCTGGCGAAACCAGTGAGATTGTGGAAGTGGTTGCCGGAACGTTTTCGCATTATCCCATCAAATTGGCCTGGGGAATAACGGTTCATAAAAGTCAGGGCTTAACATTTGAAAAGGCCATTATCGATGTTTCATCCGCATTTGCTCCCGGACAAATTTATGTGGCTCTTTCCCGGCTTGTTTCTCTTGAAGGGTTAGTTCTTTCAGCCCGCGTGCCCTTTTCGGGTCCGCCGCAGGATGAGGCACTCAAAGTATTTGTTGAGGTAAAGAAAACGGACCCGCCGCCTCAAACTGTATTGCCTGCCGAAATTCGTAATTTCATTCGGGAATCTGTATTGAAGTCGTTTAACTTTAGCTCATTGCTGAATATTCTGCGTTTTTTTATCGAAAGTCATGATAAGGATGAAACCAAATCGGTGAAGCAGAAACAAAAGAGCTGGGCACTTAAAATCGAGGCAGATTTTAAACCCCTTAAAGAAACTGCCGATAAATTCATGAATCAACTCAAGGGAATTCTCAATCATCCCGATGAAAACTATCTGTCCTTTTTATTAACCAGACTGGAGGCGGCTAAAGGATATTTCGAACCCTTGATCATTGAGTTTTCTAACCGCATCCATAAGCAGGAAAAGCTGATGGAAACGGAGAGAAAAGCGAAAGGTTATTATGGCGAATTGAAAGACCTGGAACGACATTTTTTCAAACTCAGGCAGGTAATCTATAAAACGGAGGAACTTATTCGATCTGCTATTCAGGATACGGAATTTTCGAAAGAAAATTTGATGGGATCAAGTCTTTATAGGAACGAGAAGAGCGAGAAGAACGAGAAGAACGTGAAGAGCGTGGAGAGCGAGAAGAACGTGAAGAACGAGAAGAACGTTAAGAACGAGAAGAACGTGGAGAGCGAGAAGATCGAGAAGAGCGTGAAGAAGGAGAAGAGCGTGAAGAAGGAGAAGAGGGGGAAGAATGAGGATGGGCGGCGGAGTAGCGATATTAGTTTTGATTTGTATAAGGAGGGGAAGAGTATTAAGGAGATTGCGGCAGAGCGTGGCTGTACGGTGATCACCATCGAGGGGCACCTTGCTCAGTTTGTTGCCAAAGGGGAGCTCGATGTTAGCCTTTTTGTTGATCCGGCAAAGGTTGCTGTAATATTGGAACTTGCTAAAGAATTGGATACAATGAATCTGGGTCCCTACAAGGAACGGTTGGGCAGCGATTATTCCTACGAGGAGATCCGCTTTGCCATGGCTCACCGGTTGTCAATGGCTAAATAGCTTGTAAAATGCAGGAGGATCATGCATTCGCGATATCAACCCCAACCCTCCGTTGCGTCATTAAAACTATTTGATAAATCCGCGATTCTTCATCAGCGGAGTAATATCCGGCTGACGTCCGCGAAAATTCACGAACATCTGCATCGGATCCATGGTGCCGTCTTTTGAAAGGATATTATCACGGAATGACTGAGCGGTTGTTTTATCAAACAATCCTCTTTCCTTAAAGGCCTGAAATGCATCATTATCCAAAACAGCCGACCATTCATAACTATAATAACCGGAATCATACCCTCCGGTTATGTGAATGAAATAGGTGCTGCGGTAGCGGGGCTTTATCTCAGGGATCAACCCTTTTGCAGTTAGAAAGTCACTCTCAAATTTCGCAATGTTTAACTGCGTGGTATCCGTACGACTATGAAGAGCAATATCCAGGTAGCAGGCAGCAATAAATTCAGTTGATACAAACCCCTGATTAAAGTAGCTGCTGTTTTTCATTTTTTCAATCAGTTCGTCAGGAATTGATGCTCCAGTTTGATAATGCCGGGCATAAGATTTCAGCACTTCCGGCTCGGTGGCCCAGTGTTCCATAATTTGGCTGGGCAACTCAACAAAATCCCAGGCGATAAACGTGGAGCTAAGTTTGTTGTCAGCAAACAGACCTTCGAGTGCATGGCCAAATTCGTGAAAATGGGTTTGCGCTTCATCCATACTGATTAAGGCTGGTTTATCGCCGGTTGGGCGGGTAAAATTCCCCACCATGGTAACCACCGGATAGATCTCTTTTCCGCGCCGTACCCAATGGTTGCGGTAACCGCCGCACCAGGCACCCTGCTGTTTGCTTGCCCTTGGAAACAGATCCATGTAAAGAACACCAATATGTGAACCATCTGCTTCCTTAACTTCATAAGCCATGGCTTCAGCATGAGGCTTAGGAATATCCTTGATTTCCGTAAACGTGATCCCATAAAGCTTATTAGCCACATCGAATGCACCATCGCGCACATTTTCAACTTTAAAATAGGGGCGAAGTTCATTCTCGTCGAGGTTGTATTTTGCTTTCCGGAGTTTTTCAGCATAATACCACCAGTCGCTGGCTTCCATCTTAAATTTTCCACCCTCCTTCTGAACGATCTGCTGCATCTCTTCCAAATCCCTTACTGCTGCAGGAATGGCTGATGTCCAGATATTGTCGAGCAATGCCAAAACATTTTCCGGAGTTTTTGCCATCCGGGGTTCCAGAATCAGATGGGAGTGACTTGGGTAGCCGAGCAGCTGCGCCCTTTGAGTGCGCAAACTGATGATTTTTGACAATACGGCATTGTTATCCTTATCGTTACCGTTATTCCCGCGGTTCAAATATCCATCGTACAGTTTTTTTCTGAGTTCGCGGTTGTCAGCATATTGAAGAAAAGGAGTCATGCTGGGCCGGGTGGGACCAAACAACCATTTACCTTCCATTCCTGCAGCTTTGGCAGCATCAGCGGCAGCTGAAATCACACTTTCCGGTAAACCAGCCAGATCAGCTTTCTTATCGATTATCAGCTGAAAGCTGTTGGTTTCAGCAAGAACATTCTGGTTAAACTGAACGGAGAGCACTGATATTTGCTCATTCAGCTTCTTCAGCTGCTCCTTCTTTGCCGGATCAAGATTTGACCCGTTTCTGACCATCCCTTTGTAAATATTTTCGAGAACATAAGTCTCGTCCGGTCTGAGGTTAAATTGCGATTGATTTTCATAAACTGACTTTATCCGTTCAAACAGCTTCGGATTAAGATTGATTGCATCGTTATGCGCTGATAGTAAAGGGGAAACCTCTACCTGAATCTTTTGTAAAGAATCGTTAGTATTTGCCTCTGCAAGCCCGAAAAAC
>CAIXKO010000665.1 GCA_903919925.1 uncultured Bacteroidota bacterium
AAACGGGATATAAAAGACAAATTTGAAATCTACCAGGAACATGGGGTTCGTGAATACTGGATGGTAAACCCCAATGATGAAAACGTGAGCGTTTTTGTGTTAAGCCCGGAAGGGAAATTTCAGTGGGTTGGGATATATGCCGAAGACGATAAAATCCCGGTAAATATCTTCAAGGGTGATCTTAAAATTGATCTGACAGAAGTGTTTTCCTAACAGTTACTCCACGATAATCTCATCGGCAAACAGCCAGGCAGCTCCTCCGGCACCATGATGCCATGGCGGACAAAGCCCTATGCTCTTGGCCTTTACCTTGATGTAACGAGCCGGGGCACCGAAAATCAAAGTCTCAAAGTGCTTCACTCCGTCATTCATCGTTGCACGATCCGGATAATTGTCTATAACTCCCATCATCCGGTAATCTTCACCATCGGAAGACATAGAAAAACTAACCTCAATCGGATGAAAAATCCATACCGACAAGCTCTGCAGAAAACTCGCAGTGATCCTCCAAACAGGCATCTCGCGGCCAATATCAATCACCACTTCCATATCCTTTCCCTCGAACCCTTGCCACCTGCCATCGGTAAAATCCGGACTGCCGGTTTTTCCATCTACCAGCGCCATATTCCCACCTGCTTTGTAATTAGGTGAATAGCTGCCATCAACCGTTCTGCCCAGGTAATCACGCTCAAAGGGTGGTACCAGGTATTTTACTTTCAATTTCGGGGATTGCGGATCGAGTGAGCTTTTGTAATAATCAGCTGCTGCAGTTTCACTTTCTGCTATTCCGTTCATGAAAGCCTTTGCTCTCACGCGCGATGTGCGGTAAATATCAATCGGTTGCGAGTATTGTGTGGAGGTCACCCTGGGCTCCGTCCCATTAAGGGTATAATGGATATCGGCCCCTTCTGAAAGGCATCCGAGCTCAACTTTCATTTGTCCCCTAAACATGGAGCCTGTTGATTTAATCGATGGCATAAACAGTCTCTCTGTACCCAGCGGCTTTAAAAGGTTCTCTGGTTCAACCGGCACTGCCGATGGGCGATTTTCCAACCCCTGACCCCATGTTTTGGCAGGTTCCGATCCCATCTTAAAATCCAGTTCCCCACCCTTGATCAAATCAGAATAGGTAAGGTAAGTTTTTGCATAATCTTTGCCGTTCAACGAGGCCGTTTGTATGTACTGATTCTTTACTCCAACCCCGGAAGCCTTGATAATAAACTTCTTACCATTTGATAATGTGATCTCTGCCTGGTCAAATATCGGACTGCCAATCACATACTGTTCCTGACCCGGACAAACAGGGTAAAAACCCAGGGCGCTGAAAACATACCAGGCCGATAGCTGCCCGCAATCATCGTTGCCACATAACCCATCGGGCTTTGAAGTATAAAACTCATTCATGGCCCGCTTTACAATCTCCTGCGTTTTCCAGGCTGCTCCGGAATAGTTATACAGGTAAGGCATGTGGTGGCTCGGTTCATTGCCGTGGGCATATTGCCCAAATATCCCTTCAAAATCCGAGATGCTTCCCTTTGTGCTGGTTTTTACAGTAAAAAAATCATCAAGCTTCTTGGTAAATGCCTGATCTCCACCTGATAACTTAATTAAATCAGGAATATTCTGAGGAACGTAAAAACTATATTGCCAAGCATTAGCCTCCGTGTAATCCCCTTGGTCAAGTAGCGATACTTTGAACGGATCAAAGGGCGATAGCCACCGTCCGTCGGCATGCCTGGGGCGCATTAATCCGGTAGATGCATCATACTGATTCTGAGAATATTGCGATCGCCGGATATACTCCCGGTATTCATCCATCTTTCCCAACGATTTGGCTACCTGGGCAATACACCAATCATCATAGCTGTATTCCAAAACTTTTGATACAGAATTCGTTGAGTTTTCCTTGGGTAAAAATTGAAATTTGCGATAAGAATCGATCCCTTCAGAATTCTGTGCACCACTGGCCAACATCGCCTCAAACGCTTTATCAACATCGAAATCGCGAAAACCTTTCAAATAGGCATCCGCAATTACCGGAACTGCATGGTAGCCAATCATACAGTTATTCTCACATCCGGCCAGTTCCCACACAGGCAATAGCCCCGTTTGTTCATACTGCCTGATCATCGTTTTAATGAAATCCTGGTTCCGCTTGGGATCAATCAAATTAAACAGCGGATGAACGGCACGATAAGTATCCCAAAGTGAAAAAACAGTGTAATAGTTAAATCCTTCACCGTTATATACCAAATGGTCCATCCCTCTGTATTGGCCATCAACATCGGAATATAGATTTGGAGTTAGCAGGGAATGATAAAGTGCTGTATAAAAGATCGTTTGTTGGTCTTTTGTTCCTCCGGATATTTTGATTTTGCCCAATTCAGCATTCCATGCATCTTCTGCTTTCTTAACCGTCTTTTCAAAATCCCATCCCGATAATTCACTATCAAGATTGCGTCGTGCACCATCAGCACTTACCGCTGATAACGCCACCTTCACCAGAATCTGATCACCTTCTTTAGTTTTGAAATTAACACTTAGCTTAACTGATTTTCCTTTGATTTCACTGCCATTTCCGGATGGTTGTCCGTTCAATATTAATTGAGGGTTGGAAAATGGTTCAGAAAACCTTGCAACAAAGTAAACATATTGATCAGGGGCCCAACCCTGAGAGTGACGCAACCCCTCGATTTCTGTTGGGCTCACCACTTTGATGTAGCAGTCCTCCAAAGGCTTGTCGCCATTCATGATTCCATGCTCAAGGTTAAAAAGTATCTTACTTTCATCCGACAATGGAAAAGTATACCGATGCAAACCTACCCGATTTGTGGCTGTTAACTCCGCCTTTATTTTGTGATCCTCCAGAAAAACACTGTAAAACCCAGGAGATGCCTGCTCCGTTTTATGTTGAAACGCCGACCGGCTTTCTCCCCGTCCAATAAATGGCATAACCAGAATATCTCCGAAATCCGCTACTCCCGTGCCGCTCAAATGGGTATGCGAAAATCCAATAATCGCACTGTCCCGGTAGTGATAACCGCTGCAGCAGCCATCGTTATAGGTGTCCGGACTCAGCTGAACCATCCCGAATGGCATGGTCGCTCCTGGGAAAGTATTACCGGTAGCATCGGTCCCGATAAAAGGATCGACATACCTGGTTAAATCATTGCTGCTTTGATTCTTGCATCCAGTAAAAAGCAATGCAGCAGTGCTAAATAAAATGATACTCCTGAGCATCGGTGCCATAATCATAAAGATAGAAATGCCAATGTGGTTTATACTGCAAAGTAAAAAGGTTCTTTCAAGTAACTAACGGTTTTGAAAGGATTTTCTTATTAACAATTTCGTTTTTGCCTCGTTCAATATCGACCATGTTTATCAATACTTTAATGATCTTAGTCCCCGACCTAACCCTTCCCTCATCAGCAAGAGACCCGCAGTTATGCATCCCTACACGCCACCCCATAGCCGTCAACCTAAGGTTCTGGCTGAACCCCCAGACTAAAGATCTGGGGTTAATAAAGAGCCAAATGCAAGATGTGGTACCAAGTTTTACTCCGGTTAACCGATGGATGGGAAGGTGTCCGGTAACCGGGCTCAAAGCCCGAAGACGGACTCTTAATCAGCGTATTCAGTGATAGTTAGCATATACGGCATTCTATGAAAAATGCCCGCCAACATCCCGGCCATCGCTTGATATACCAATCGACCAATCGACCAATC
>CAIXKO010000666.1 GCA_903919925.1 uncultured Bacteroidota bacterium
GTACATGGTAGCTGAGTTGATGTTCACTGCCAGCAAAGCCTGGTATGAAAACGGTATGGTTTGCGTGTTACTGAATGATAACCGGGAGATCAGGTTTCCGGTCTTTTTGAATAAGAAACTCAAGGATGCCTCGGTTGAGGAGATCAGCGATATGGAAATTATTTGCCAAGGTACGGGTCTTCATTGGCCCCAACTGGATGAAGATCTTTCGGTAACCGGAATTCTTGAAGGCTGTTTTTAAGGCCATTTGATTGAAAGATATGGAGGGAAATATAAAGAGGAATGTTACTGATTTTGAAGATATCCTGAAAGAAAAATATAGAGAGAAGGGGTCAATGGCCCGGGATAAATTCGATGGCGATTCGCTGGCGTTCAGACTGGGTGTCATGTTGAAGGAGGCAAGGCAGGAAGCCAGGATTACCCAGGAACAACTTGCTGAAAAAACAGGTACCAGGAAAAGCTACATATAACGGATCGAGAGAGGTCAGAGTGATATCCGGATATCAACCTGCTACAAGCTGACTGAGGTTGGATTAGGGAGGCAATTGAACATATCAAGAGGGTCGATTTAAAGAAACCTCGGACCAGATAGATATCGGACCAGGAAGGGTTGCCAGTTCAGTCCGGGGATGGTGAGGAGGTTGGTGGTATCAGAAGGAAATCTTATGATCTAAAGGACTTGGTATGATCAAAATACCCGATACAATCCGTTACCTTTAACGCAATCATTTAATCTATCGTGATGAAGTACCGAAACTTGCTTGCTTTTGTATTTGGCGTTCTCACGCTGTTTGGATGTAAAAAAAATCATCCTCCTGAGATTATTGAAATTACCGTTTCTCCAATGAATGCTCCTGGTGGTACAACCCTCACAATATCTGCACATGCGGTGGATGAGGATCAGGATTTGCTGAGTTACTTATGGATATGTGAGTCGGGTATGTTTATGGAAGGGGCAACTTCTGCTCAAACTAAATGGAGAGCACCTGTATCACTTTCTGACGAAGTTTACTCAATGAAAGTAATTGTTTCAGATGCAATTGAATCAGTAAGTATGTCAACTCTGATTACTATTGGAAAGTCAGTGACTAGTTCAATTTCAGGATTCGTCTATTTTTCAGGTTGTACTTTGCCAATTTCAGGGGTCAGAGTCACCGTAAATGATAAATCTGCCACCACAGATTCTCATGGTTATTTCTTAATTGATGGCATTCCGGTGGGTGAAACCATTTTGGTTGCCAACAAGGAGGATTATGATACCGTATCAACGGAGATAACTGTTTATCTGGAAGATAAGGGTGAAGATCTGCTTGTTTTTATGACCTCACAAAAGTTTTCTGCAAAAATATCTGGCACCATAACCGGAGATCAAACCGGAGCACCCAAACCAGGGCTAATCGTAATGATTCTTAATCCTGATGGATCGGACAGTAATTTAAAATCAATAACAAACTCTTCCGGTTCCTACCAGCTACCTCCAGTTCCATTGGGAGAAAGGAAACTGATTGTCAAGGTGGCGGAGATGGTAGTTTATGAAGCTGATATATTATTGGACGAAGCTGATTATCAATATAATTTAGCATTACCTGAACCATTTGAGTTTACTGATAATCGGGATGGGAACCAATATCAGGCTTTGAAAATTGGGGCTCAAACCTGGATGACCAGGAACCTGGCCTATCTGCCCACGGTTAGTCCATCTTCAAATGGATCTGGCAGTTCTCCCTATTACTATGTTTATGCATACGAGGGAAATAGCGTTGCGGATGCTATCGCGATGGACTATATGTATAAAGACTACGGAGTCCTCTACAACTGGGAGGCTGCCAAAACAGCTTGTCCTGAAGGATGGCATTTGCCAGGTGATGCAGAATGGAAAACTCTTGAAATGTATTGTGGAATGAGCCCTTTAGAAGTCGATGCACAGGATCTTCGCAATTCAGGTAGGGTTGGAATGAAACTGAAATCGACTACGGGCTGGAATAGAAATCACCTCGATAGTATCAGTGGCAACGGTGATAACAGTAGTGGTTTTAAGGTTTTACCAGGTGGTTCGAGAGACGACAGTCCTGGTTTCTTATACCAGGGCGATGTCGCCTTTTTCTGGTCGTCAGATGCCTGGGTTCGTGCCTTGAGCAATAGTGATGACGGAGTATTACGCAGGAGCGCCTTCTATGGTAATGGTTTCTCTGTGCGGTGTATTAAAAACTGACATTTGATTTAATGACACTAAGGTATATTTTCGGTCTTGCATTGCTTGTCCTTGTATCTGCTTGTGAGGAGGACCCGGTTATATATATACCCAGCAAATCAATCCCGGTTGTAAATGCCGTTTTTAATGATAGTGACTCTATCCACACTGTACATCTTACAAGATCTTTTGGTGCCCGGATAGATCCAAAGATTGCTTCTCAGAATCCTGATTCACTGTATTTTCATGATGCTTCAGTGACCGTTGGATTTAAGCGACGGGGAAGGGATTCCTGGGATAATTGTGTGGCCAAAAAGGTTTTTGATGGTTCAAAAGATTCTGGTTTTTTCAGATATCCTGATAATCAGTATTACCGGCTTGAATATGATTTGACCGGATTAGTCATTGTCGACTCAATACGTGTTCGGGTGGTTATACCTGATTATATTAGTGTTGAGGCCAAAATAGGAAAGGTTCAAAAGGTCAGAATAGTGGCCCCGATGAACGGACAGCAATATATCTCCCTGGTACCGGACAAACCCTTAATTATCTTATGGGATCAAGGTTATCATGACTGGAGTGAATTTGATATTTCTTTTGAATTTATTGAGGAAACAGCCCAGGGTTTTCGGTCAAAATGGGTCAAAATACAGAATACACAATTCTTGGTATCTCCGTATGAAAAATACCGGCAAATAGCTCTCCCATACGACGAATTTATTAGTCAGGTAATACTTCAGATCGATGAAGACCCGGAAGTTCTGCGCACCTATTTTGGATATGTGAGATTACACATTTTGGGAGGTGGCTCAGAAATGGTCGAATACATGAAATATTTGAATGGATTTAGTGATTATAATTTCAACGGATACTCGAACGTTTCAAACGGCATGGGACTCGTAACTTCTGTCACTGAAAATTTTAAAGATTCCCTTCGTTTTGATTACGAAACAAGACAAACACTTCTCAATGAACCCCGATTGAAAAAGCTTAAAATTTCACCTTGGGACAAATAGTTGCTTAGTTTGACTTCATTCACTGGATAGGTAGCCTTCATTTCACCGTTTTCGGTGTGTCCGACCAGGGTTCGAACCTGGACTCGAACCAGGGACCCTCCGATTAGCAGACAACGGTTGAGGAAGTGTCGGGCCCTGATCACCTGTATGATCTGAAAACCAAGATTGAATCATTCAAGATCATCTGGGATACGGAGGTCGGCAATTTTTGCAGGATTTTCTTTAAGAGGAAGGAAAAGCTGGAAATGAAAGATCATGGTCAGTTGAATGCGATGATCGATCCGGCGGTTGATTGGTTCAAACATTTGGGATCGGAGGAACTGAAAGAAGATTTCAAACATTCATTGGTATCGTTTGTCAGGCTATACTCGTTTCTGACCCAAATCATGCCATTCTATGATATCCAGTTAGAGAAATTGTACACCTACGGCAGGTTCTTGCTCAAAAAACTGCCGGTGGATGAATCAAAGCCGTTCCAGTTGGGCGATGATGTTTCACTGGAATATTACCGTCTGCAGAAGATCGGTGAAAAATCCTTTGTGCTGGAAGATGAACCTGAAGGCTATCTGACCGGGATAAAAGATGCCGGTTCCGGAGTAACAGAGGAAGCAATGGTACCGCTGTCGGAAATCATTGAAGTATTAAATGAACGGTTTGGAACGGAATTCAAGGATGCTGACCGGTTGTTTTTTCACCAGATCGAAGAAGAGATGGCAACCAACAAGAAATTGCACGAACAGGCGCAGAGCAATACCATTGAAAATTTCCAATATGGATTTGAAGATGTTTTTCTTGCCAGCCTGATCAGCCGGATGGGTCAAAACCAGGAAATATTCACCCGGATCATGGATGACGATGAGTTTTCAAAACAAGTGAAAAAGTTGTTGATCAAGAAGGTATATACATCCGATTATTGAGATGCCGGAACCAGGGTACATGCTAAGAAAATTGCTTCCTGATATTTTGTATATTTGCGTATGACAAAATCAAATTCATATATACTGGATTTTGAAATTGATAAGCTGACTGATTCAATTTTAAACCGGATCAGTGGAGATAGTTTCCGGACGGAGATTTCCCTGGCAACCAAGGCTCATCTCAAAATCATTACAAAATCGGGTGGATGGTCATTTGATTGGAAATATGAATTCAATAAGCCTGAAAGAGAGGTTTATAAGTTAACAATCATTGATAACCCTGCCATAGTTCAAGGATTGATCAGTTTGACAGTTAAATCTGACCACGTATACATGTATCTATTGGAAAGTGCACCATTCAATATTGGAAGAAACAAAATTTATGAAGGTGTACCAGGAAATTTAGTGGCTTTTGCCTGTAGGTTATCGTTTCAGAGAGGCGGTGAAGGTTTTGTATCCTTTGAATCGAAAACAAACCTTATTGACCATTATATAAAATCTCTTGGAGCCTATCATTTTGGTGGACAGCTAATGGTTATTGATACCCTGGCTTCAAAAAGATTAGTTGATAAATATTTTAAACCTTGATATCATGGGCTTAATCAAAGAACCAGAAGGTGTTGATTTTGTTATCCAAAGTAAACCCCTGTCTGAGAAACAGCAAAAAGAACTTAGCGAGTTTATTGCTAAGAGGAAACTTGAGATTAAAAAGAAAGATAAAAAGAGCACATATTCTCAACAAACGGTATAACTGACCATCCGGAGGCGCCCCTCTGTTCCCCGGGATTTTCCCGGGTTCCGGATGCTGGAAAGCTTTAGTCCTTTTTCGCTGTAATGCTGACTTCTGAAATGCTAATTGGTCTGGGTAATGGCGAAGGTATTCCGGATAACGACAAAAGCATATTCACCCATTTTATGTTTATATATAGACCTTTTGTGAATTACTTGCTGAACCAGGTTCATTAGTATGATGGTGATTACTCCAAAAACCTGAACGAACTATTGCCTCACCATTATCTTGCAAAAAACTCTGAAAATCTAGCAAATCTAACATAGTCTATCATAGGTCTCTGAACATTTAAGAGACTCTATGAAAATCGGGGAGTTTTTTTAGCTATTCAATACGGGGTTAACCGAATGCTTACATGGTTTGCACTTTAAAACTAAGAAGGCTATGATGTTTTATTCCATTACCTGGGGATTCTTATTTTCCGAATGAGTGGGGAAAGTTATTTTCCGAAAAGTGGGGATTCTTAATTTCCAGTCACAACTGTGTCGCTCGGAAAAACAGAATCCGCATCGGCAATGATGCTTTTAATGAACAGGCGGCGTATTCTCCACAGGGGGCTTACATTTTTCGCATGTAAGAACAACCGCTGTTAGCAGGAAGAATACTGTCAGCCGTTTCATGATTGGTAATTGTTTGTAACGCTGCTCTAAGGTATTATTTAAAATTTAGTTAAGCAGTTACGCTAGTAAACTAATTGGTTAACTTTGCTCGATGGTTAGAAAGGTGGTTTTATATAAGGAAAACATCAGGGAGTTTTATAAGTCCCAGGACAAAAAGGTTCAGGAGAAAATTGAATATGTATTGGACCTGGTTCGATTTGAGAAGCAAGTGCCGGTTAAGTTTTTCAAATAATTTGATAACACAAACGGCATTTATGAGATTCGTGTGCTCACGACATTTAAGAAGATAAGGATACTGTGTTTTCTGGATCAGGGAGAATTGGTGGTATTGACAAACTGCTTTTTCAAGAAAACACAGAAGACCCCCGCTGAAGGAGATTGAAAAGGCCGAAAGGTTAAAGAAAGAATATTTGATTGAAAAATATGGAGGGAAGTAAAATGAAGAATGTCACTGATTTTGAAGATATCCTGACTGAAAAATATGGAGAAAAGGGGTCATCGGCCCGGGATAAATTCGCTGGCGATTCGATGGCGTTCAGACTGGGTGTCATGTTGAAAGAGGCAAGGCAGGAAGCCAAGATTACACAGGAACAACTTGCTGAGAAAACCGGTACCAAGAAAAGCTACATATCACGGATTGAGAGAGGCCAGAGTGATATCCAGATATCAACTTACTACAAGCTGATTGAGGTTGGATTAGGGAGGCAATTGATCATATCAATAGGGTCATAGGTTTAAAGAACCCTAGGACTGGATTGATATTGGACAAGGAATGGTTGTCCGTAGGGGCCTGAGATTGTTAATAGAATTCATTACCTTTGGACATCCCCCATTGATGATTCGATTTCTAACTCAGTTGGAATGAAACCATTTGTAAAGTTAGCTACAGCTCTTATCATGGGGTTTATAATAATCAATGCGGCATTCATTTCCTGCGATAAAGGAAACCTGCCACCAGTGGTTAAATTGACAGCTTTTCCTCCTATAGGTGATTCCTTGACGCTTTTTGAATTTCGTGCCGGGGAATCAATTGATGACCGCAATTATCAAAAAGGATTGGTTTGTCGTTGGGATTTCACCAGTGACGGTCAATGGGATACGGAATATAGCCAAAGTAAAACTGCTACCCATCAATTCATAGATCCTGGAAATTACGCTGTGGCAGTAGAGGTGAAAGACCTCGATGGGTTATCCTCGATTGCCTGGGACTCGATTGTTGTGATTGGCATGAATCAGGATGTTGACACGCTGGAGGATACCCGTGACGGGAACAAGTACAAGATCGTCAAAATCCTGAACCGGTGGTGGATGGCTGAGAATCTGCATTATGGCATGGAAATCCCCGTGAACCAGATTCAGACAAACAATGGAATTGTTGAGATGTACCGGAATGCTGGTTCCAAATCAATGGATTCAGCTGGTGGCGTTTATCATTGGCTTGAAGTAATGAATTATCAGATTAACGACCCAAAAGGTATTTGCCCGGACGGGTGGCACATACCGACGCATGAGGAATGGGATGCTCTTTTCGCACCTTATCCTTATCTGTATAATTTGCAATACTATGCTAAAGATGGATTGTCAAAACTCAATCTGGATCTTCAAACGGGGGCATTCCGATGGACAGATGGCTCATTTTGGTGGGCACGTGCCGTCTATCAGTCTCAGTTCTGGTCATCGTCATACAGGGTCCTTAATAATGAATACCACCCTTTCTGTGTTGAATTCACCAGGCCCGACCATTCCCTCCGCGTAGGTTATTGGGATGAAAGTGTGAATATCCTGGAAGGTGGCGAAAACGTTATGTATTATGCACTTAGATGTATTAAAAACAACTAATGATACTAATTGCCTGTTTGAGATCATCCGGCTTCTGGTTGATTGCCATAGCAACCATGGTGTGTTCCTGCTCCAATAACCTGGACCTGGTCGCCCCGGATGATCCGATTCCAGTTGTCTGTTGCCGGATGGACCCGGCGGAGCAGATATTTTACCTGACTTTAACCAAATCATTCTCAGGCAATGCAAACGGATTCGAACTTGCGCGCAACACGGATGAATTATATTATGAGAATGCCGATATCCGGTTGGAAGCATGGGAGTTTGATTATAAAGTGTGGGAGACCCGGTTTGTATTGACAGACCAACCCAAAAACCCGGGAATTTTTCCGGAAACACCCGGATTTTGTTATGTAACTAAAGATCCCTTGCCTTTTGTTTCTAATGAAAACGGCCAGATGGATTTTTCGAGTGACATTAACAGTTTTCGTCTGGTTATTAATCATCCCGGCGATCTTGGTCCTGCAATTTCGAGGATTCCAATCCTCCGGATTCCAGTTAAATTGCATCCCTCTAATTGGGAAAAAAGCTTCGATCTTTATCCATCAACCGGCAATTTCGATTTAAAATATCTCATCAATGATGATTTGATTAAATACTGCGAGCTTATCTGTGTGTTCCGTTACCGGGAATTCAAGGAATCCTGGGAGGATCATTCAGTAACCTTTTCAGTACGGAAAAATATCCAGATCGATGATCACAATGCCAACACCTACATTGATCCGGATTTGTTTTTCAATAAGTTATTGGTAAACATCAAACCGATAGACAGTTCCCTGGTCAGAAAGTTCGTGTCGCTTGACCTTGTATTTTTAGCTGGAGACGAGTACTACAAGGATTATAGCGAAACTTATGTCAACGCAGGTAATATGGATTCGCCGCCATTAGGCAATATTAGTAATGGTCTCGGGTTGTTTACTATGGTCAGGTCTGTCAGGATCAACACAATGTCACTCACCCAGCGGACATCGGATTCTCTTTCCAGGGCAGTTATCCCAAACCCTTTGGGTTTTAGCAAGTGGTGAAAGGTGTGATGGATTTCAATTTCCATCCTTATCGCCGAAAAATTTAAAAACAGTACCGGACACAAAAAGGTTGCCAGGTTCTTCGGGGCTTTGGACAATATTCTTATTGCTAAGTCGTTAACAATAAAGACGGTCGTTAACACTATTTCCGTAACCCTTATCAATTTAGTTATGCTACGAAAACCAATCACCAGCCTAATATTCTTTATATTGGTGCAAATTGCATCAGGGCAGAATACAACCAATGACCTTGCAAACAGAATTAATATCGTGACAACTGCAGTTCCTTTCCTGTCCATCAAGTTAAATCCGGCTGTTAATGGAGTTATTACAACGATTCCGGATGGTACATGTGGACCAGGAATTTATGGAAACAATGCTCTTCCCGCCCTTGACAGCAACAAATTACAGGCAAGCGTTGACATTGTACCGTGGATAAGACAACTCTATCCCGATAGGAACCTGTATAATTTCGGAGCCGCTTATCGACTCAATGACAAACATACAATTGGGTTCAACCTCTGCTATTTCTCACTGGGAACCCAAACCGTGAATACCACACTTCCAGTGATTCACCCTTCTGAATTTGCCGGCACCTTTTACTATACCTATAACCTGGACAAATTCACAGGAATCGGAGTTGGCCTCAAGTATATTAGCAGCAATCTTACGGGTGGTTATTATGTAGGAGGGATTGAATCACATCCGGGTACTGCGGTAGCTGTCGATTTAGGTTTTGCCAAACAGTTTCCCGGTCGGAATGGCAAGATGGATCAATTTTTTGGCATTTCGCTAAATAATGTGGGCAGCAAAATCAGTTACACGCAAAACTCCGACAAGGATTTTATCCCTATAACCTTAAAGGCTGGATACGGTATCAGGCTATACATATCCGGCAGGCAGAGCCTCACTCTATCCTATGAATGCACCAAACTGCTGGTTCCTTCTCCTCCGGTTTACTATGCTGATTCCGTAGATGGAAATAACGATCCGATTATTCAGGCCGGGTATGATCCGAATGTCGGAGTCTTCCGGGGTATGATTCAATCAATTTATGATGCACCGGGCGGTATACAAGAGGAATTTCATGAAATAAACCATTCATTCGGTATGGTTTACAATTACCGATTTCTATCTGCTGGGACTGGGTATCATTATCAGAATGAAACCAAAGGCAACAATAAATTCTTTACCATCGGCTTATCAGGTAATTTCAAGTTGAACCGTGCCGGCACTTCCCTTTGCCGGTTAAATGTCTCATACTTACTACCCATATATGAAAACTCACCATTGAGGACCGTGCAGGTGGGGATGAACCTTGTCATCTGAAATGATCCGTCTGGCGCCAACCTGGCATAAACGAAAAAACACTTACCCGTTTGATGAGGTAAGTGTTTCATTTTCCGTGCGCTCCATCAAGGACTTGAACCTTGGACCCTCTGATTAACAGGCAGGTGGTCCCAGTGACTGTTATGATAGTTGGATCTTTTCCAAGTTTCTTCCAATCAGTTCGCGATCAACCTTGGCATAAAGCTGAGTCAGTTTTATCGAACTATGCCCGATCATCTTGTAAACAACCTCGATTGGAATTCCAACTCAATCCAGGTTGATGATCTTCTTGAAATTCTTCAAGTATTTGATGGCTGAGTTATTATTGCACTTCCGCGTGA
>CAIXKO010000667.1 GCA_903919925.1 uncultured Bacteroidota bacterium
GCTGGCTATTTCACTTCCCATATTTCCGGCTGAAGAACTGTAGATTTTAACCACAGCATCGGCCGCATTTAATGTAATCGATAAATCAACTGAACTTAATCTCCATGCATTATTGCCAGTTGTAAATGCCTGCCCGTTATATTCTGTTGTACTTGCTCCAAGGCTGGAATTACTAAAATTTGCCAGATTGGTTAAAAATGACGGTTTAAAGGTAAAAGTTCCGCCGGAAGTGGCCGTACCACCCAGGGTAATAACCGTAACGGTACCGGTGGCTCCATCGCCTACCTGGGCTGAGATGCTGGTGGGGCTCAACACGTTATAAGAAGCAGCAGAAGTGCCACCAAATGCCACATCCACAAGGTCTGTAAAATTAGTGCCGGAGATAGAAATAAATGTTCCGGTGCCGGCCGTGGCGGGGGTGAAGGAGGTGATGGTGGGTGCGGAGGAACCACCACTAAAGGTAAAAGTTTCGCTGGAAGTGGCCATACCACCCTGGGTAATAACCGTAACGGTACCGGTGGCTCCATAGCCTACCTGGGCTGAGATGCTGGTGGGGCCCCACACGGTATAAGAAGAAGCAGGAGTGTCACCAAATGTCACAAAAATAACGTTTGTAAAATTGGTGCCGGAGATAGAAATAAATGTTCCGGTGCCGGCCGATGTGGGGGTAAAGGAAGTGATGGTGGGTGTTCCAGTTTGTGCTTCTATTGAAACCGATACCTGAAACAGCAAAGCAACGATCAGGGCTGTACGCCGGAAGGCTCCTCCTGTTTTTTTGTAAATAGGCGATGAGTCAAAAAGATTTCTCATTTCGTGACAGTTTAGGTTAAGCGTTTGAAAACAATTGAAATTGAATATTCCCTCCTCCGGCAAAGCGAGTTAATTATAAGGGATTTTGCAAAATATACAAGTCCGGAATTTAGCCAAAAGGAGTGCGAAATACTGGAATTACTCTAATTAACAACATCCTAAAACGGTTGTCTCCCCCAAAAAAACAGGCAGGAGGAATGATTATACGGAAACCATTCATGATCAGAAGTGGTAACTTCCCATTCAAAATTCTCCATAAAAGCCAGTTAAATCCTTAAGTTGACAGCAATGCCCCCTGGGGGTGAGGAGCATCGCAGGAAAAGACAGGGATTATGGTTTTACCACCCAATCCTTTATCTTTGTGTTCTGGTTTTTAGCCAAATAAAGAGGATTATCATGTATCAATCAATTACTACAAGCAATTACACCTTCGAAGATGTTATAACGGGAGGCGATTTGTATGTAGACAAAACTGATTTTTTCCACAAACTAGTCACGGTAAATAAGGGCATTTTCTTCCTGTCACGTCCCCGCCGGTTCGGCAAATCGCTTTCTGTGTCTATCCTGAAAAATATTTTCAAAGGCAACAAGGAACTGTTTAAAGGGCTGAAAATAGATGATATGCCTTACGATTGGAAAACGTACCCTGTTATCAATCTGAACATCTCAAAGGCACCATGCGAATCAGCTCAGATACTCAATAGAGGATTGTGTGCGATATTGCATGATAACGCAAAAGAAATAGGTATTGAACTAACCAGCGAAGTACATTCAGGTTTATTATTTGGCGAACTGATCAACAAAGCCAAAGACCTCGGCAAAGTCGTCATCCTGATCGACGAATACGACAAACCCCTGGTCGAAAATATCTATGCCCCTCATATTGAAGAGATTCGTCAGGTGTTGGAGAACTTCTATATCAACATAAAGGCCTCAGATGAGCACCTTCGGTTTGTGTTTATGACCGGTGTAACCAAATTCTCAAAAGTTTCAGTTTTCTCGAAACTGAATAATCTGCGCGATATATCCATGAGCGAGGCTTTTGCCACCATGTATGGCTACACCCAGGAAGAGGTGGAACACTACTTTGGCGACCGGATAGATGCCCTGGCTGAAAAAAATAAAACTGACCGGATCGAATACCGCGAAAAAATCCAAAAATGGTACAACGGGTTCCGCTTTCACCAGGATGCGCCAACAGTGTATAATCCGGTGTCCATGGGAATGTTTATTAACGAAGGCGGCAGGTTCAGTAACTTTTGGTTCTCAACGGGCAGTCCAACTTTTATCTTCAAGGTTTTAAAAAAGCAGAACATTGATTTCTTTAAAACTTTCAACGACTATATCCCTGATTTCGTGCTTGATTCGTTTGATGTAACCAACATGCAGGCAGCACCTTTGTTGCTCCAAACGGGCTACCTGACCATTGAAAGCGGCAAATCGATGTTTGACAGAACTTTGTATAAACTCAACTTTCCGAACTTAGAAATTCAAACAGCTTTCGAACATCATTTGTTGGGAATGTTAACCGAACGCAATCTGCAGGATGTTTCCACCGAAATAGTTAAACTCCAAATGGCTTTGCTTGATAACGATACCGGCGCCATCCAGCGCATCCTCAAAAGCCATATCGCCGCCATTCCTTATGCCAACCGCAGCAACATGGAGGAAAACTACCAGAACATTATCTACTCCGTTTTCAGGTTGTTGGGGGCCGAAATCCACAATGAAGTGCATATTAACAATGGCCGCATCGATACAGTCATCGTAAACCGCGACCATATCTATATTTTCGAATTCAAAATGGACCAACCAGCCGCCGTGGCCATCGCCCAGATCAAAGAAAAAGGCTACGCCACCCCTTATCTCAATGACGGCAAACCCATTACCCTTATCGGCATCAACTTCTCACGCGGGGAAAGGAATATTGTGGAGTGGGTGGAGGAAACGAATTAAAGTTGCCCACTTTAATCAATTTTGAAGTGGTAGATTCGAATGCAGCAAGATGTGGTACCAAGTGTTACCCCGGTTAACCGATGGATGGGAAGGTGCCGGGTAACCGGGCTAACACCCGGAGAGGGACTATTAATAAGCTTATCCTCTAAGAGTTAGCATATACGGTATTCTATGAAAAATGCCTGCCAACATCCCGGCCATCGCTTGATATACCAGCCCCACAATCGATAGATCCTACCGATCCAGGACTTTAGTCCGCAACCCAACCAACTTAACATCAATCGGTTAATCGGAGGAGCACTTTGTACCACCTCTTGCTTTTGGCTCTTTATTAACCCCAGGATTCATCCTGGGGCTCTTCACCAAGCCGCACCACCCATACCGCCTCGCTCCAGATCAGTCAACCCTGGTTTTATAGCAGAAATAGCCCTTAGGTTGACGGCTATGGGGTTGGGGTGGGTACTTAAAGACCGGTTATATAAGAGACGCATAATTGCGTGTCTCTTGTGACGAGTGATGGAAGAAGTGACGAGTGACAAGTGACGAGTGACGCGCAATCCTGTCACTTGTCACTCGTCACTTGTCACTAAAAGACACGCAAATATGCGTCTCTACCCTATTCACCGCCACACCCAAAGAGATCCGCGCCAATCCGCGTGCCATTCTTCCGCTTCACATTTCACGCATCCCGCTTCCCGATTCTTTCTTCCGTTTCACGCTTCACGCTTCACGCATCACGATCTCCCCGCCGTCACACAGGCCTA
>CAIXKO010000668.1 GCA_903919925.1 uncultured Bacteroidota bacterium
CCTTATTTGCGGATATCTGTTGTTCCAGGTGATCTGCCTCTTTGCATAGTGGCGCGTGTTTCTTTTGATCAGCCGAACGGTCTCATCAAAGTCAATTGTACCATCATACAATTCGAAAAATTCCCGGTAACCAACGGTGTTGAGCCCGTTGAGGTTCCGGAATGGGTACAGATTTTCAGCTTCTTCCGCAAGACCTTTTTCAATCATTTGATCAACCCGCAAATTGATTCGTTCATATAATAATTCTCGAGGCATCTCCAATCCGGTGAGAATGATGCTGAAATGTCTTTTTACCGCTTGTTTGATCCGAAAGGATGAGAAAGACCTTCCGGTAGTCAGGCAAACCTCCAGTCCCCGCATTACCCTGGCGGGATTTTTCTGATCGACTTTAGTGAAAAAATCCGGATCCAGGTGCGACAATTCTTCCAGAAGACTACTAATCCCATCTGAATCAAGACGCTCCTTAAGCTTAGCCCTGATTATAGGATCCGGGTCGGGAATATCATCAATACCATTAATGATAGCATCCATATATAATCCGGTACCACCGGTCATGATCACCAGCGAATGCTGAAGAAAAAGCTTCTCGAGAATCCGGATAACATCCTGTTCAAAACGATAAGCTGAGTAGTAATCGTGAATCGATATGTTATTAACAAGATGATGAGGTATTAACTCAAGCTGCTCACTATCAGGCTTAGCAGTGCCGATCGACATTTCGCTGTACATCTGCCGGGAATCGCACGATATGATTTCAGTATTCCAGGTTTGTGCCAGTTTTATGCTCAGATCGGTTTTGCCAACTGCTGTAGGGCCCGTAAGTATCAAGAGGGTAGGAGACATGTTATTTTAAAATTTTGCGGCCGCCCTGGTTTTAAATATCCTCCCGGGGCTTTGCATACAATCGTTTAAGCAAAACTACAACATGGAGGTGAATCCGTTTAGACTAGTGGCTATTGAAACAATTTATTTGCTGGAATTTCTGTAGAGAGAAATATTTCAATTAAAAAGTTTCTGTTGACGGAAATTATAATATCTTTATAGATGCAAAAGAAACTCAATGGATAAGAATAAATTATTCGGGATACTAAACGATTGGAACTACTGGGACAAGCAAGTACCGGAGTATTTTCCAAGAAACGAATATCAGGAAAAGATAAACTCTTACCTGCCAACAGGCGAAGTTATTGTGCTGAAAGGGATTCGCAGGTCCGGAAAATCAACATTACTGATCAACCATATCCGTCACCTTACCAACACGGGTGTAGATATTAAGGAGACACTTTTTGTTAATTTTGAAGACCCGCGATTCGATGGCAACCTGAACAGCGAACTACTGGAACAGATTTTTGAGGTTTTTAAGGAGTTTGTCAATAATAAAACAAAGCCCCATATCTTTCTGGATGAAGTGCAGCATGTTACACAATGGGAAAAATGGGTACTCACAGGTTATGAGCTCAAGAGGGCACATTTTTACGTAACCGGCTCCTCTTCAAAACTCCTTAGCAGGGAATTTGGCACTGCACTGAGTGGACGGTTTCTGGCTATCGATGTTTTTCCGCTCAGTTTTGCGGAGTACCTTCTTTTTAAGGCTCAACCGAATCCCGATAAAATCTCGCTGATCACACAGAAATTCGTTTATAAAATAGCCTTCAATGAATACCTCAAAACCGGTGGTTTCCCGAAAACCTGTTCGCTGGAAGAGGGTTTGAGACGGCAGGAAATAATCATGTATTACGAAACCATTATCCTGAAAGATATTGTTGCACGATACAACCTCAAAAATTATGACAGCGTTAAAAAGATAGCACTTTATTTATTGTCCAACATAGGCAAACCCTTCAATCTGAACAAAGTAAGAATTTCGCTAGCACTCTCATACGACCTGGCTGATAAGTACTTCGAGTATCTGAAAGATACTTTTCTCCTGTTCGAAGTGTTTCAATACGACCACTCGTTGAACAGGCAATTTGCCAATCGTCGAAAAGTTTATTGCATTGATAATGGAATACTAACCAATACTTCTTTCAGGATTTCGGAAGACTATGGCCGCTACCTTGAGAATCTGATTTTCATTGAATTACTAAGAAAGGGGCATGATATTTACTTCCACCAGGGAAAAAAGGAATGTGATTTTGTAATCAAGGAAGGGGTGAAAATCAGGCAAGCCATTCAGGTATGCCGCACATTGCAGGATGAGGAGACCAAAAAGCGGGAATTGGAAGGATTAATTGAAGCTCTTGAAACGTATGGGCTGAATGAAGGAATCATACTTACTGAGGACGAAGAATATGATGTTGTTTTAAAAGGACGCCGGATCATCGTTAAACCGGTTTGGAAATGGTTGCTGGAAAATGTTTGCACAAGCCATTAGTGCCGTATAATCTTTCATTGTACCAAAGACAAGTAAAGCTGTTGTTCGGGCATCCTGTTTTGCCATCAAAAAACTTTTCGTTAAGGGACCAAAATCAACACCGGTTTGAGTACCTTTAGGATTCTTCGTCTGACCTATCGTTCCAATGATGAAAAAGTATCTGATTCCCAGTATTCTCATTCAGCTTATTGTTTTGATAACTTCTTGCGAATCAGATATTAATATGATTTATGAGTCGCAGGGGAAACCTGTTGTATATTGTCTTTTAAACCCAAAGGATTCAGTTCAGTATTTACGGGTTAGCCGGTCGTTTATATTCAGGGGGAATCCTGGTACCGGGGAGATTTCTCCGGACAGCCTGATCCTGGATCAGGATTTTTACGCCTATCTGGAGTTGGAGAAACCAGATGGAACGCGGGATATCCATTATTTTGAAATCACAGATCTAACCCGGCGGGATAGCGGGCTGTTTCCGGTAGAGGGTCTGGTGATTTTTAAAACCAACTGCAAGGTTGAAGGGGGCAAGGAGTATGGGCTGTATATTAATTTTCCGAATTTACCGAAACTCATTGCCGGATCAGTCACGGTTGTCAATCCGGTTACCATATTGGACCCAAATCCGCTTCCGGGCAGGGAAATTACTCTTTTAGATGATCAGGGATATTTAGTCAGATGGACCAAATCGATTCAATTCGCAGTATATCAGCCGGTAATACGGTTTATCTTTCTCGAGGGGAATCGTAATTTTCAGATTATAAAGGAGGTTGATTGTCCACAGCAATTGGTTTATGGCGATAGCGAGAATGCCATTTTAACGAACTTCGTTAACGGAGCCGGCTTTTTGAATGACCTGGTCACCAATCTTGCCCCGCCGGATTCCGGTATGCAAAGGAAGATCATCGGATTCGATCTGTTATTAACTACCGGGGGGCCTGAGTTATCGGTTTTTATACGCTCAGGGCAAAATGCAGTGGCTTCTTTTACTGGTTTGGACGAATATTCAAATCTGGATGGAGCAGTTGGAATATACGCCTCACAAACTTTTTCGGGAACCTTTAATAATCGCTTCTCCGATCTGACAATCAATTATTTGGCTGGCAATGAAAAAACCCGGCACCTGGGATTTCTTAAATTCAATGAAGATTTTCATCCATGAAATGGAATTTTATTATCCGATTGCTTTGCTTAGGATTGTTGAGCTCCTGTCTTCCATCTATCGATGAAAATGAATTGGATCCGTTAAAAGTTCCGGAAGACCAGGGGACACTCGAATTCCGGTTTACTCTGCCGGTTTATGATATTCCACCAAAAAACATTCACCGGATCTCCCTGGGGTTTGCTTACACGGCCGACTCCCTGTACCGGAAAGAATTTTTTAAAAAAGTGAATGTGTCCGATTTTCAAGAGGTTTACAAAGTCTTTCTTCCGGGAGCCGATTATTACTACGATGCTGTGATAACTTGTTCTTGTGCCGGTGATACTTGCCTGAATGGTGCCTTTCCTGGAGGGCGGTATGGAATGAAACATGATTTTGATAAGTTCAATATTGAAAATCAAAAGAATACGGTTATTGAAACGCATTTTCAATAAGGGAAAATGAAAAAGATTATCTGGCAGGCGATATTTCCATGAATACTCAATGCCTGTAACCCTTTGGAGCATGGAGGAATTGCACCAACCGCCTCTTGCAGGATCTCCCCTGAAAACGGCAAAACAACAGATACTTTCCGTTTTGATGCAAGTGCCACTTAGACCGGTGGATTAGCTGATAAAGTTTATTACCGTTGGGATTGGAACCGGGATGGAATCCGGGACGGGGAGTTTTCGCGATTGCCGGTTTCCGGTCACCGGTTTTATCGTAAAGAATGTTGAGGATGTTGAGGATGTTAAGGGTGTTAAGGATGTTAAGGATGTTAAGGGTGTTAAGGGTGTTAAGGGTGTTAAGGATGTTAAGGGTGTTAAGGGTGTTAAGGATGTTAAGGGTGTGAGGGTGTGGGTTGGGTGAGGAAGCGGAGTGTGTCGATATTATCGGCATAATCCCAGAGTTGGGGAGACTGGGCGGATCCGTGGGGGATTAGTTGTGGATGTAATGATTTGTGACCTGTTATGCATTGTATTTCTGATTGTTGAGTGTTGATTTTTTCGAAGAGGGTGGCTGTATTGTTGTAAAAGCTATAATGTATTACGCAGATAGGGGAGTGGAGGTTGTTATTTTCAAGGAGTATGGCGTGGCTGGTGTAATGGGCTGGTTTATTCAGTATTGATAGGCGTGCGCGCTGATAATGCAGGTTGTGGGTGAAGGGTTCACAAGGATCGGGACCTTTATAGGATCCGAGCGGTTCAATCAGGTTTTCAGGGGAATAACCGGTTGGTAAATAAATGTGCGAAATGCTGCGGCAGCCCAGACCGTAGTATTTGAGGATGTCGCCAGCCATCAAGTCAAGCTCCTCCTTTGTTTCAGATCCATCTAAAACAGCGATAGAGCTTCGGTTTTTCCGGATAATATGAGGTAGTTGTCCATATTCCGTCAAGAAGTAACGCGCGCTGTTGTTTGATCCGGTTGCAATAACGGCATCCGGATCAGAATTGAAGTTTTGCAATTGGATTTGTCCGGCAAATCCGGGTTCGATATTGATCAATTCCTGGGCAAGAGTAGTCAGGAGCACCTCATCGCGTTGTGATAGTTTTCCAATAAAGCGATTTCCGGTGATTAAAACGGTTAAAAAATCATGAAAACCTACAAGGGGAATATTTCCGGCGGTAATAACCAGAATATTCCGCAATGGAGATGGTTCTGATATAGGGTACCCGTTGGTCCATCGGGTAAGGTTTTCAGTGGTTAGCAGATCAGTCCAGGATTTCATTGCCCTGGTTGTTTCACTGGGGGTGAACCAATTATTAGCGGTAACGGTCCGGTCAAAAAGGTTATTATTAAGGAGGCCGGGGATTCGCCTGCCGAGCTCAGCGAAGGATGATATTCGTTTTTCCAGATTCATTTTAAAAGTTGGGAGCTAAAAATAGCGAGAAAATTCCTGATGTGGTTTGGTTTGAGTAATTTGGCCGGGCCGAAATTTATTATTGTGAAGCACAACAGCAAGTATTTTAGAAAAATTGCCTTAATGAGGGAGAATTTTAGAATCTCCTTCTTATCGATCCGCTCTAACTTATTGAGGACCATACTCACTGTATTAATTATTGCCTTCGGGATCATGGCGCTGATTGGTATCCTTACCACCATCGATTCATTAAAGAGATCAGTGAACTCTTCCTTTTCAGCGATGGGAGCTAATTCATTCAGTATCCGGAGCCGGAACTTTAATGTTCAGATTGGAGGTCACCGGGAACGCGTAAAGAACTTTTCCAGTATTTCTTATGCTGATGCTGAGAGGTTTAAAAAGGAGTTTAAGCTTCCTGCTGCGGTTTCTGTTTCAATTGGTGCAACCGGAAACGCCACCATTAAGTATGGATCGGAAAAAACCAATCCCAATGTTTCTGTCAGGGGAGTTGATGAAAACTACCTGATTACTGCCGGCTATGAAATCGAAAAGGGGAGGAATTTTTCAGAAGCTGACATTAGGAGCGGTGAAAACACCATATTAATAGGATCAGAAGTAGCAAAAGGTTTGTTCAAACAGGGCCAGGATCCTATCGATAAAATTATTACCGTTTCGAATGGTAAGTACCGTGTGATTGGGGTGCTGAAAGAAAAAGGAGCCTCCATGATCGGTAGTGGCGACCGACTGTGTTGCATCCCGGTAACCAATGTCCGTCAGTATTTTTCGCGCCCAAATATGTCGTTTGGTATTACGGTATTACCCAATGAAGGGCTGGGGATGGCGGAGGCCATGGGGGAAGCCGAAAGCCTTTTCAGGGTAATCCGGGGTCTGGATCCGGTGGATGCTTCGGATTTCTATACAGTAAGGAGCGATAGTATAGCTGACCTGATGATCAGCTCACTATCAAGCATTACCATTGCAGCAACTCTTATAGGGATTATTACTTTATTGGGGGCTGCTATTGGATTAATGAATATTATGTTGGTTGCCGTAGCCGAGCGTACCCAGGAAATTGGAATCCGAAAGGCTATCGGGGCAAATAATAAAACCATACAGCAGCAGTTTCTGTTTGAAGCGATCCTGGTAGGTCAGATTGGCGGAATCGTTGGAATAATATTGGGAATCCTGGTAGGAAACCTTATTCCGCTGATTGCCGGGGGAGTGTTTGTTATACCGTGGGGGTGGATCATCCTTGGCTTTACCCTTTGTTTCATTGTCGGAGTAGTTTCCGGCATCTATCCGGCCAGAAAAGCAGCAGGCTTAGATCCCATCGAAAGTTTGCGTTTCGAATAAAACAGAAAAGGCTGCCTCAAAAGGCAGCCTTTTCACTTAGCAAAAAGCCAGATGCTTTATGAACTAAAAGAGCATAGGGATCAAATCAACAACGCGGCAGCTATAACCCCATTCGTTATCGTACCACGAGAAAACTTTAACCATTTTACCGTTCACCATGGTGCTGAGGGCATCAAAGATTGAACTGTGGGTGTTGTGAATAATATCAACCGAAACAATCGGGTCCTCGGTATACTCGAGAATACCTTTCATCGGGCCTTCAGCTGCCGCTTTCATTGCGGCATTGATTTGTTCTTTGGTAACATCTACTTTCAGAATAGCTACAAAGTCAACCAATGAACCGGTAGGGGTAGGAACGCGAACGGCGCAGCCATCCAATTTACCTTTCAGTGATGGAATAACTTTACCAACTGCTTTTGCAGCACCTGTGGTTGTTGGGATCTGGGAAACAGCGCAACTCCTGGCACGACGAAGATCTTTGTGAGGAGCGTCGAGTATTTGCTGGTCGTTTGTATAAGCGTGAATAGTGGTCATAAATCCACTTTCGATGCCAAAACTGTCATTCAGTACCTTTGCTACCGGAGCCAGGCAATTGGTGGTGCAGGATGCGTTTGAGATGCATTGGTCAGTTTCCCGAAGGTCTCCATCGTTAACACCAAGGACGATCATATTATCGATCTCATCCTTTGAAGGAACGGTGAGGATAACTTTTTTTGCACCATTCTTCAGATGGTCGCCATAACCGCCTTTTTCACTTTCTTTTTTGGTGAAAACGCCGGTCGATTCGATAACGACATCAGGTGTTTGTGACCACTTAATATTGATAGGACTTTTTTCTGCTGTAACGAAAACTTTTTGTCCGTTTACAATAATGCCTTGTTCATCGAAGGTTACGGTACCGTTAAAACGACCCTGAGTAGAGTCATATTTAAGCAGGTGAGCCAAGGTTTTGGTATCCGTGAGGTCATTTATCCCTACGACTTCCAGGTTCGGTTGTTCGAGAATGAGTTTAAAAACATTCCGTCCGATACGACCGAAACCATTGATTCCAACTTTAATTTTTGCCATAATGGTTACTTTGTTATTAATCGTTCAATTGCTTCAAAAATTCGCCGGCAAAGGTAATACAATGTGCCGTTTTTTCAAAAGTTTTGGCAGGTTTGTTATTGGGAAAACAGTATAAAAAAACCCCGGAATCCAAAGATCCGGGGTTTTTATTATTTGGAGAATAAATTATTTCACAACAAACTTTGCTGTCGACTGTTGAGTACCAGCATTCATTCTAATGAGGTATGTACCTGCACTGAATTCTGATGCGTTGACAGATAATTCATTGGCACCGGCTGGTTGATTGGAAAGGTTAATCGTTTTTACGAGTTTGCCTTGCAGATCATAAATCCGGAAGTCGATATTGGAATCGTTTTCAGTGCTGAACCTGATTACTGCAACATCGTTGACAGGATTAGGAACGATACTGACATTGATATTGCTCATTTCGGTTAACGGTGACGAAGATGTTCCGCCTTTTGATGCAAAAGTTTCTGAGGTAAAGATTCCGCGTCCGAATGTTGCTGCGTAAACTATGCCATGATTTTCAATTCCGAATTCGGCATTGTTATCAAACTTCTGCTGACGAAGTTGGAAAACAGGAACGATTTCCATGCCGTTTCTATTCTCGCTTGACCAAACTGGAGTTTCAGCATAGATATCGGAAGTTGAATAAACACCGTATTCAGTTCCCACCATAACTTCATTATTACTGCGGGTATTGTAAAGAACGGAATATACAGGTGCTTGTGGCAGATTACCCTGAATTGGGGTGAAGTTATCGGTTGAATCCTTTGCTGTTGTAGCATTGGTACAACGGTAAATATAATTTGGGTTGCCATAATTACCAGTAGAAACCAATACTTTATTGGGGTCTGAAGGATCAACAGCGATACTGGTTACCACCTGAGTGAATGAACCGATAGTGGTAGTAGTTTCAACGTAAGTAGGAAGACCGGTTTGGCCGTTGAATCCGGTATCAGTATCCATTGTGCTTCTGGTACGGGCATTTTCGAGGTTGGATATTCTGTAAATCTTGTATTTCTTTTCAGAAGCATCCCAAACTGCACTAAACAGGTGATTACCATCTTTTGAGAATGCCAGTTCAACTACCTGGTCAACGTTAGGAGCAGTTCCTTGTAAACGTTTTCTAACGATTACTGAGTAAACCTGAGTTTTGTAGGTGTCAAGCCCGCTCAGTGGGTGACGGTTAACCTTAATACCGGCTTGTCCGTTCTTCCCAAAAGCAACCATAGCCTGATAGGTGTCCTGAATTTTCACTGTATCGCCATTGGCCAAAGGTTTGGAAAGAACTTTGCGGATCGGGAGTTTCTTAATGAGGCTCTGTCCCACAACTGTTTCACCGGCTGCATAATCGCGATCGGCGATAAAACGAACGGTATCCCATGATTTAACATCATTGAAGCTTTCCCAAAGGACCATTGGTGAAATCCATGCACCACCGGTACCGGCACCATAATATTCCTGATAAGAAGTTTGTCCTTCAATAACCATCCGACGATGAATAACGCCGCCAGGAGTAGTATAATACTTATAGTTAGGATCTAAAGTTGAGATCTCGCAATGACCGCCATGACGGAAGCTAAGGAATTGGGAGAACAAGGCTCCTGCCCACCAGCTTGCATATTTCGGGTCATTACCCTGGAAGTCCATGGAGAGAATTCCATTATCCATTGAACCTCCCAGAAGTTCTCCTTTTGGGGAGAAGGCAATGGTCATGAATTGAGTGACATTGTAGTTACGGTTAAGTGTTCTCCATGACAAGCCTTTATTATTTGTAATGGTAACACCGCCACTGGTTCCAACAAAAACGGTATTGGGATCTTTCTTGCTAAAAACAATTGTATGCTGATCACGATGAACATAGAATCCTCTATTAGCCAATTCCATAGGCTCATCGAGTGTTTGACGTTCCCAGCCGGTTTTGTATGACCAGGTATAAATATCTTTTCCACCGATCATGATAAAGCCAGGATTTGACGGGTCAACATCCAGGGCGCAAGCATAGTTACCTTCAGAACCGAGGGGCTGAAAGTTTCCAGATCCACCAGGGCCGATAACAGACCATGTTAAGCCTTTATCTTTAGATTGATAGATATTGCTCATCGGGTAACCGGTGATAACGGTTCCGGATTTAGTGGTACCAACGGCAACACAATAGGCGTAATTTGCATCGCTCGGGGCGAAAGCGAACATCATGCGTGAAACATCTTTATCCTGAATCAGCTTGTTCTTGAGCCCGTCAACTGCGGAAACTCTGTTGAAAGACCCTGGAGTTCCATTTGCTGACAGGTAGGCAATGTTACCAACAGAAGTAAGAACGGTTCCATCGGAGGCAACTTTAACATCGTAAGCAATTGCAGTTATTTCAGGCATTGGGTTTGACCATGACTGACCAGCATCGGTTGAAACGCGAAGACCTTTGGTAGTTGCTGCATAAAGTTTTGAAGCGTTTGTTGGGTCAGCAGCCAGTGCATAAACCAGAACGAAAGCAGCTTTTGAGTCATCACTTGACCAGGTGGATTCCAGTCGGCTAAACGAAACACCATGGTCGGTGGATTTCCAGATTCCTTGTCCAAGAATCCCGATATGGGCATCTTGAGCAATTCCTGTTACAATAGCTGGCCCTTCACCGGTGCCGAAATAGATATCTCCGTTAGAGGCCTGGCAGATGGAGGACACAGCCAGATTCTCGAAAAGTTCACCGGAAGCTGTTTTAGTTTTTTCCCAGGAAGTTCCGCCAGTCGTTGTTCTCCACAAACCTCCGCTAACGCTGCCTGCAAAACAAACATCAGCATTGTCCTTGTCAATCAGGAAAGCGCGGGTACGACCACCAACGTTATTGGGGCCAACCTCGGTCCATGACATGTTAAGGGAGTTGCCGCCTTTAAGGTTTAGGGCTTTAACTTGTTCCTGAGCCCTAACGATATCAGCAATGTTAACCGTACCTGAGTATTGGTTAACCCGACGGGCATTAAGCCAGTTAGCTGGGTTCATAGGGTCAAGATCTTTGACGGTTTGATTCCCGTCGCCAGTAAGCTGGATCTTCCCTGCTCCGGCTACCTGGCCAAAGGCGGTGAATCCAACGGATAAAACAAGAGCAAGAGCAAAGAGTAAATGTTTGTTTTTCATAATCTTAAAATTTCAATAAAAGTGCAGGTCGCCCTGCGACTATAGGCTCTAAAAATACAAAAAAAATGAATATTTCAAAAAATGGGGACTATTTTTGAAGGCGGGCATCGATTACCTTACCAAATCGATAGCTCGCGAACAGGGTAAAAAATAATTGCCGGTTATCTTCAGTTGCCAAAATTGGCAATTTTTTAAGAAATCCTTCAATCTGAATTCCCCCTTCAAGTGCATGTACCAGCCGGTCCTCTGAACTATACTCAAAGCTAAGGCCGAGACGGGTGTAAAAACCAGGAACTATGCCCAATTCGTTCATCCCGGTAAAAAATGACTCCCGATCAAAAATGTCATAAACACTTTGCATATAATCAGGATCAAAAAGCGATTTTTCCCAGGTTAACTCCATTGTCGATTGGTTAAATCCTGTTACCTTTTGGTAATAAACAGGTTTCAAAAGGGCGAAAGAAACTCCGCCGCCAACAAAGGACCGTACTGATATCCCTCCCTGATCAAATTTGCTGAACAATTCTTTCTGATATCCGGTTCCTATCCGGATTGAAAAAGCCTCATTCGTTTTACCGAATACGTATGACCGGCCCCAGCCACCTTTATAAGGACTCTGGCTTTTGATTTCCTTTGGGTGGCGGATGGAAGCAAAATCACCGTCAAAGATCAGGCTGCTGAAAGCATTTATCCGTTTGTTATAACGATAATTCAGACCCCAGCCGTTAGAATTCAAACCTCCCGACCAGGATTTCTCATTCCGGAAAAACACTTTCTCTTGCTTATCAATCTCGCCCTGTGAATAACCATCGACAAAAATGGCAAAGAACACTAGTAAAGACAAAGGAAGTAATCTGTTGAGCATAAATCTCATCCTGCTTTTGCAAAAGTAATAAAAAACCTAATCCTGAGAAATTATTCTTTCGCCCCTTTAACGGAATTCGAAATTCCAACTCCTACAAGGCGATCAAACCTTTCCCTGATATCGCGGTAGTATACAAATATATAATAGTCGTTCTCAGTTTCATAATAATTTCCATCAATTTCAGAAAGGTTAACCTTTTTGCTCAAACTGTTTACCGTTGCATAATTATAATTGTAGTAACCCTGTTTAAGTAGCATATCAATCTCATAACCTCCTATTGAAGGATTGTAGGTGCATTGGTTACCGGATCCTGGTTTCCATGAGGTAAATGATCCGATAAGAAAAACATCGCAGTCGGGAAGAAGATCACCCATGTGCAAGGTAAAATGAACCTTAACATAATCAGCTTCTATGTCGGAGTCGAACGCATCATCCCACTTTACCAGATATTGACCATTTATATCTTCCTGAAAATCATAGGATGCGGATGCTTTTGGCTTACCAGGAAGAAGATACACGTTTTTCAATGGTCGTTCAAAACGAATTTCCTTTATCCGGTCGGAATTGTATTTCAAGCTTTTTGTATCGAAATGCCGGAACTCACTGCCTCCCTGGAACAAATTCTCTTCCTCATAATTGTAAACCAGCTCGCCCGGTTGTATGTATTTGGGCAGCAAGTCGGTAATCGGGTTTGTCCAATTCAGGTTTTGGTAAAGGGTAACTTTAAAATTCCGCCGGGGGTCATTGGGTTGCAATTGCTGATAATTGACAGTGAAATCAACTTCTTGTGCTGTAGAAAGATATTTAACATTATCGGTACGGTGAACATCTGATGTGATTTGAACAACCGGATCCACAATGAAAAACCGTCGGGTGAGAACGGGTTGTTCCTGATCGTAATCTTTATAAACAAACAAAAGATAATTTCCCGGGATTTTGAGTTGTACATCCTGATTTGGGAGTGTAAGACGGTAATGTTTATAGTTCTGGAGGGTATTGCGGGAATACCGGTAATCACGTATTTCGTTTTCGGGCAGGCCCATCAGATATTCAGTATTTACCAGGTCAGAAGGTTCCCATTCTGCCGTACAATGGATCAACGTATATATATAGTGAGATGTTTCTTCAGCAATATCATCAAACTCCAGAATCAGGGAAGAGGTATCCCGCAGGTTTCGTATCGGGGGTGCGAGCTTCCAACCCGACCGATACATCTCGATCGTAAATATATTGTCGATATATTTTTGATCCTCGTAAATGATTTTTTCGGTTATCGTGGAAGTTCTTTTCTCATGTGTAAACAATTCCCACCGGGGAGTGTTAAGAGCTTCACAATTAAGAATTGCAAAGATTGATATACCTACATAAATAAATCTCTTCATATTGTTATCATGGAAACACAAAAAAGATATTTTTGCCCGATACTTTCAAAAAATATGCCATTGACATGTCAAAGGTAATCAAAATCAAGCGAGGGTTAGACATCCGACTAAAGGGAGCTGCCGGAAAGATGATTTCCCAACACGGAAAATCAGATTTATATGCAGTAAAACCAACAGATTTTAAAGGGATTGACCCCAGAATCCTGGTAAAAGCAGGCCAGGAAGTTTTGGCTGGAACGCCATTATTTTGTGATAAGGTGCATCCTGAGATCGTGATTGTTTCACCGGTGAGCGGTACAGTAGAAGAAATTCTTCGCGGCGAGCGCAGGAAACTCCTCGACGTTGTGGTTAAATCCGGCTCAAACCCGGGTTTTGAACCCTTACATAAGGGAGATCCGGGATCGATGGATGCAAGTTCCATTCGGGACCAGATCCTCAAATCAGGGTTATGGCCGTCACTCATTCAACGGCCTTACGGTATTGTTGCCAAGCCATCTGATACGCCAAGAGCCATTTTTATTTCATCTTTTGACTCGGCTCCGCTGGCTCCTGATTACGAATTTATCCTGAAGGATGATGCAAAGGCATTTGCGACAGGCGTAAAAGCGATGCAAAAGCTAACTTCCGGGAAGGTGCATATCGGACTGGGCTCCAAAAAGGAGCCATCTAAAGTATTTGCCAACCTGGATGGCGTTGATTACCATTTGTTCAGCGGCCCGCATCCTTCAGGGAATGCTGGCATTCAAATTCATCATGTTGCCCCGGTTAATAAGGGAGAAGTGGTGTGGACAGTTACTCCGCAATTGGTTGCACTGATTGGTAAAACATTCCTTCTTGGCAAATTGGACAGTACCTGGACTTTTGCCCTGGCAGGGAGCTATGTTAAAGAGCCCAGATACGTGAAGGGTATACGGGGAATGGCGATTGGACCCGTGATTTCGGGCCAGTTAATTGCTCAAGACCTCGAACCGAGGATCATCAGCGGCAATGTTCTCACCGGCAGTAACATCGGAAAAGGCGGATACCTTGGCTTTTACGATTCGGTGGTGACCATTATTCCGGAAGGTAATTATTTTGATCTTTTTGGCTGGGCCATGCCGGGTATCAATAAATTCAGTGCTTCACGATCATTTCTCAGCTCATTGTTACCAGGGAAATCGTGGGAAATTGATACCAACCTGAAAGGGGGACACCGGGCCTTTGTAATGACCGGTCAGTATGAAAAAGTTTTTCCTATGGATATCTATCCGGTTCATCTGCTGAAAGCGGCACTTATCGGAGATATTGATAAAATGGAACAGCTGGGAATTTATGAGGTAATTGAAGAAGACATGGCGCTGTGTGAATTTGTGTGTACTTCGAAAACCGAGGTGCAGGAAATTTTGCGCACGGGGTTGGATCTGATTCGCAAAGAAATGAGTGTATAAATGACGCTGAATAAAGAATAGAAGAGTACAATGAAAGCAAATAAACTAAGGCAATTAGTCGACCGGGTGAAACCTCAATTTCAGAAGGGGGGGAAGCTGGCCAAGTTGCATTCTACATTTGATGCATTTGAAAGTTTCCTTTTTGTTCCCGACAGGGTCACCACTAACGGCGCGCACATACGCGATAGCATCGATCTGAAAAGAACGATGACAGTTGTGATTCTGGCCCTGCTTCCGGCATTGTTTTTTGGTATGCTGAACACTGGATTCCAGCATTTTCTGTCAATTGGTAAGGAAGTAGCTTTCTTTTCGTGGGAGGGATTATGGTTTGGTTTCCTTAAGGTATTCCCGATTATTGTAGTGTCGTACGTTACCGGTTTGGGTATTGAATTCATTTTTGCTCAGGTAAAGGGGCATGAAGTGAATGAGGGATTCCTGGTCAGCGGCATGCTGATTCCGCTTATTATGCCGGTTGATGTTCCATTGTGGATGGTAGCCCTTGCTACTGCCTTTGCCGTTGTTTTTGGGAAAGAGGTATTCGGAGGCACCGGGATGAATGTTTTTAACCCGGCGCTCCTTTCACGTGTGTTTCTTTTCTTTGCCTACCCTGCTTTTATGACCGGAGATAAGATTTGGATAGCCGGATTAACCAAGGGGCAGGGAGTTGTTGATGGTTTCAGCGGGGCCACTCCTTTGGGTGAAGCAGCTGCTGGTCATATAGATAAGATGCCGAAATTTTTAGATATGTTCCTGGGCACGATCCCAGGATCTATCGGAGAAACCTCTACACTGGCCATTCTCATTGGTGCAGTGATACTCGTTGCTACCGGCATCGGATCATGGAAAATCATGGTTTCGGTGGTTGCCGGCGGATTATTCATGGGCGGTATTCTAAACCTGTGGGGAGCAAATTCTTATATGCAGGTTCCTTTTTATTATCATCTGGTAATGGGTGGTTTTGCTTTTGGTGCCGTTTTCATGGCTACTGATCCGGTTACCGGTGCCCAAACAGAAAGAGGCAAGTGGATTTACGGGTTCTTTATCGGATTAATGTCCATTTTGATCCGGGTAGTGAACCCTGCATACCCTGAAGGCGTGATGCTTGCAATTTTATTAATGAACATTTTTGCGCCTTTGATCGATCATTTTGTGGTTCAGTCGAATATCAATCGTCGATTGAAACGAATACCGGCAAAAGTTTGAACCCTAAAAACTATCTGTCATGAATAAAAGCAATACATACATATATATATACTCAACTGTGATGGTTGTGCTGGTTGCCGCTCTGCTCGCACTGGCAGCAACGGTTTTGAAGCCTTTCCAACTGAAAAACCTGGAGATTGCTAAAAAACTGGAGATTCTCCATTCGGTAGATAAAGGATGGGACACCGGAACAGTGGATAATAAAACTAAATATGTTGAATCGGAGTATGATAAGTATATTACTCAAACCTTTGTATTAAATCCGGCAGGGGATACCCTTTCCAATGTGGATGCTTTTACGCTGGAAGCGGCGGTTGAAATGAAAAAAGATTCGACCGAAAGAGCTTACGCTGTTTTTCTTTGCAAAAAAGATGACGGCTCAACCAATTACATCTTTCCTGTTCTGGGTAAAGGGTTATGGGGTCCTATCTGGGGTTATGTTGCTATCGCTGCTGACATGAACACCATTACCGGAGTGTTTTTCGATCATCAGGGGGAAACTCCCGGATTAGGAGCCGAAATAAATACCCGCTTATTTCAAAATCAGTTTGTGAATAAAAAGATTTTTGATGAAGCCGGGACTTTTACCTCCGTGAAAGTTTTAAAGAGCAATGAACCCAAAATTCCGGATCATTCTGTTGATGCGATTTCCGGTGGTACCATTACGAGTAAGGGCCTTGAAGCCACTATTTTCGATAGCATGAAGAACTATCTTAATTTCTTAAAAAAGCAAAAACAATAATATATGAGCCAATTGTTTTCATCAAAGAACCTAAAGCTCCTGACCAATCCTTTGAATATGGAGAACCCGATCACCGTTCAGGTACTCGGGATTTGCTCAGCGCTCGCGGTAACAGTCAAGATGAAGCCTGCCTTTGTAATGGCTTTATCGGTAACTGTAGTGACAGCTTTCTCAAACCTGATTATCTCTGCTTTGCGCAAAGGCATACCAGGAAGGATAAGAATCATTGTTCAACTGGTTGTTGTTGCAGCATTGGTAATCATTGTTGATCAGCTGTTAAGAGCATTTGTTTACGATGTTAGTAAACAGTTATCCGTTTTTGTAGGGTTGATTATTACCAATTGCATCCTGATGGGACGCCTGGAGGCATTTGCCATGGCCAACAAGCCATGGGAATCCTTTATTGACGGAATTGGAAACGGATTGGGTTATGGCTGGATATTGATCGGCATCTCTTTCCTTCGCGAATTGCTTGGATCAGGAACAGTTTGGGGGTATCCCATTATGGAAAAACTGGGGGTATATGCCACAGGATATGTGAATAACGGAGTGATGATTATGCCGCCGATGGCTTTAATTCTCGTGGGGGTAATTATCTGGATACAACGCAGCCGTAACAAGAATCTTATTGAATCGAAATAATACCAGGAGATATGGAAACTCATATAAATCTATTTGTTAATACTGTTTTCATCAATAACATGATCTTTGCCTACTTCTTAGGCATGTGTTCATATCTTGCTGTATCAAAGACTGTTAAAACTTCAGTTGGATTAGGTGTTGCTGTTGTTTTTGTTATGGTGATAACCATACCGGTTAACTATCTGCTGGAGAAATACTTATTGAAAGAGGGGTCATTAACATGGCTCAGCCCAAAACTTGCTGAAGTAGATCTCAGTTTTCTGAGTTTTATCATCTTCATTGCCGTAATTGCCGCAATTGTGCAATTAGTAGAAATGATTGTTGAGCGTTTTTCCCCGTCTTTGTATAATGCATTGGGCATTTTTCTTCCATTGATTGCTGTGAACTGTGCGGTTCTTGGGGGTGCTTTGTTTATGCAGCAGCGGGAATTCAGTAATGTTCTGGAAACAGTTACCTTTTCCTTTGGCTCCGGCCTGGGATGGGCGATTGCTATTGTGAGTCTGGCTGCTGTCAGGGAGAAGATCAGATACTCCAATATTCCTGCGCCATTGCGGGGATTGGGGATCACTTTTATTTTGGTCGGATTGATGGCGATGGCATTCATGGGTTTTATGGGCTTCAAATTATAAACTGATAAACTGATTATCATGATATTGCTTATAGCACTCGCGGGTACAGGGTTTTTAGTATCCATCAGCATTGCGGTTTTTTTGGTTATCATGCTTTTGATGGTTGCAGTTTTGCTGTATGCCAAGAAAAAGTTAACACCGGAAGGGCTTGTTAAACTTGATATTAATAGTGGTGAAAAAATTCTGGAGACAGAGCCGGGTTCAAATATTTTGTCTACTCTTTCGTCCAATGGTGTGTTTTTACCATCAGCCTGTGGTGGTGGAGGAACCTGCGGGATGTGTAAATGCCAGGTTTTGGAAGGCGGTGGCGAGATATTGCCAACTGAAGTGGGATTTTTCTCGAGAAGGGAACAACACCATTACTGGAGACTTGGCTGCCAGGTTAAGGTACGCAATGACATGAAGATCAAGATTCCTGAGGCTGTTTTAGGCATCCGGAAATGGGAGTGCGAGGTGATATCAAACCGTAACGTTGCCACCTTTATTAAGGAGTTTAAGGTGAAACTTCCAGAGGGTGAAAACCTGGTCTTTCAATCCGGAGGGTATATCCAGATTGATGTTCCGCAGATTTCGGTCAACTTCAAGGATTTTGAAGTGGAAAAGGAATATCATGATGAATGGGACAAGTTTAAGTTGTGGGATTTACAGATGAATAACCCCGAGCCAACCTATCGGGCTTACAGCATGGCTAATCACCCTGCTGAAGGTAACATTGTTATGCTCAACATCCGTATAGCCACCCCGCCGTGGGATTCAGCAAAAGGTGGGTTTGCACGGGTTAATCCTGGTATTTGTTCGTCCTATATCTACTCACTTAAGGCGGGTGACAAAGTGATGCTATCAGGTCCTTATGGAGAGTTTCATATTAAAAAAACTGTTCGGGAAATGATTTATATAGGCGGTGGTGCTGGAATGGCTCCACTAAGGTCACATATTTTCCATCTTTTCAATACGGATAAAACAAACCGAAAAGTGAGCTACTGGTATGGTGCCCGCTCGAAACGGGAGGTTTTTTATGAGGATGAATTCCGCCAGATCGAAAAGGAAAATCCGAATTTTACCTTTAACCTTGCTTTATCGGAACCTAAACCAGAAGACAATTGGACCGGATTAACTGGTTTTATCCACCAGGTCCTCTTTGATAATTATCTGAGTAAACTGGAGGAGCCTGAAGAAATTGAATTCTACCTGTGTGGGCCGCCAATGATGAATGATGCGGTTCTGAAATTATTGTACAATCTGGGTGTACCGGATGATATGATTGCGTTTGATGATTTTGGGGGGTAAGTATTAAAGATGCCAACTTTCCCAAAGCTAAAGTTGCCAACTTAAGGAAAAGTTGGCAACTTTGTGGAATGAATAAAAGTATCGGCGCTGCACTTGTTATTGCCTTACTGACGGCGTGTTCATCACAATGGACCTATCATTTTCAGGAGGGTCCCGTTTATGGGTCAACCTACCATATCACTTACGAATACAAGCGATCAGGATCTCTTGAGCAGGATATCAATCGTATTCTGGAGAGGATCAATGTTTCGATGTCGACCTATGACCCGGGCTCAACATTATCCAAAATCAATCATAATGACACTTCTGCGCGTTTGGACCCGGATTTGAAGCGGGTTCTTGAGGTTGGCAGGGAGGTTTCGGACCGGTCGGGAGGAGCATTTGATATGACAGTTGCACCTTTGGTTAATGCCTGGGGGTTTGGATTTACCGCCCGTGAGAAAGTTACACCGGCAATTATCGACAGCATATTATCATTTGTAGGCTATCAGAAAATCCATATTGCAGGTGATCGTTTGGTGAAAGATGACCCCAGGATTATGATTGATCCAAATGCAATTACACCCGGTTATGTTGCTGATGTGATTTCCGAGTTTTTTAATTCCATGGGGATTAAGAATTATCTGGTAGAAATTGGAGGAGAATTAAGGTGTCTGGGGAAAAACAGGGAAGGAAATGCCTGGCGGGTTGGTGTGGACAAACCCTTGGAGAATACACTGGAACGTGAGATACAGCAGGTTTTTCATTTGGCCCACATTTCAGTGGCAACATCAGGAAATTACCGCAAATTCTATGAGGAAAACGGGGTAAAATATTCACATACCATAGACCCGAAAACAGGATATCCGGCAAGAAGCAATCTGTTGTCTGCAACGGTTTTTACTGATCAATGCATTTATGCGGATGCTTATGCCACCGTGTTCATGGTTATCGGATTTGACAGGGCTAAAGAATTAAGCGCCCAAATACCTGGAATAGAGGTTTATTTTATTTTTAGCGATGAAGATGGTTCGCTCAAAACGTGGCAATCCACCGGAGTTCAGGCTATGATTCAGAATTCATCGGTTACGCAGGAGCAGCCAAGTCCACAATCACGTAAAGGAGGCTGAGTCTCAACTATAGCAGATTTGGCGTTTCTTTTTTCCAGCCGGAAAGCTTTCATCTCATCTTGTTTGGTGCAGGTAATGCCAAGATTCTTCATGTTTTTGTTGCTTCCGACTTCGGTTTGTGGGAACTTTCCGTTTTTCCGGAATAGAATATTGAGCCCAAGACCGGCAAATGCCAGGCCAATAAGGACTAATGATAGCAAAAAGACTGTGAGTAGCATAGGAAAATTATTGGTCGAAAGTAATAAAATTCGTTTATTTGACGATAAATCATGGTCCAACCAAACATGAGTGAGAATCTCGATTTCTTTAAGATCAAACACAACAATAACTTACCTCAAAAAGGACGGGTTCTTGTTGCGGAGCCTTTTCTACAGGATTCCTACTTCAAGCGATCGGTTGTACTGATCACTGAACATAATAACGAAGGAACACTAGGCTTTGTTTTGAATAATCCTATTGAATTTCGTGCTGATGAAATAATCAAAGACTTTCCGGTAATTAATTCTCTTGTTTCTATCGGTGGGCCGGTTCGCACTGATACTGTTCATTATATACATACTTTAGGGCACGTGATACCGGGTTGCGAAGAGGTAAAGGAGCAGGTATTTTGGGGAGGGAATCTGGATACCATAAAAGCCGGTATCCGGGAGGGCTGGATAAAAGAGTATCAAATCCGGTTTTTTGTAGGCTATTCCAGTTGGCATCCGGGACAGCTAGAAAGAGAAATTGAAGAAAACTCGTGGTTGGTTACACACATCGACCGGTTAGATGTTATGCACGGTTCAGATATTCAATTGTGGGAAAATATTTTGAAAAAAGAGGACGGGCAATATCAGATGTGGACGCGTTATCCTGAAAATCCAGCTTGGAATTGATCGGTAGTTCCTATCAGGCTGGTTAGCCCAACATGAATATTGTTAACGATTTTTCGAAAATATCTTTTTTTGCCGTAACCCAGTACCCACCTTATTCCATTTAGGTCATCGGACAGAAAAACTTCATCTGCATTAGTGAGATCCTGCGGTTTTAGCTGATCGTTGACAGTAATGGTGCAACCGTATTTAGGAATCAATTCCCTAACGATTCCGGTTATCATCCTGGGAAAACAGTTGTTGTTGGCGGCTGATGTAAAAATTTGATCTTTTGATCTTATAAAAATATTGCTTTCAGAAGTTTCTGACAGGCACCCTTTTTGATCGGTGAGGATGATATCATCCCATCCTTTACTAAGTGCTTCCTGGCGGATTAAAAGGTCTCGTAAAGGACTTCGCACCATAGAGCTGATAAAAGGATCTGCGGTATTGTGGTATTTTTCAGAAATCCCGATTAGCAGACCTTTCGTATTCAGGGGAAAAGAGGCAGATTCGAGTTCCTCTGTGAATCCCATGCATCGAAAGTCAGGGCTAAAGTCTAATTCTGTTGACGGAAATACCGGTATGATGAGCAAATGGATTCGGCTACCCTTGAACAAGCGGTTTCGGTTGAGTAGTTTTTCCAACTGCAGCTTGAATTCTGGCAGGTGGAATTCATCGGGGAGATGCCAGCCAACGGAGTTAAAGCGCAGCCGCATGATTTCGAGCCAGGGATTAAGGAAGGGTATCCGGTTTCCAGAGGCAAAAAGGCTTTGATGAATGCAATGTCTGGATATTTCAAACCACTCTTCCGGACTCAAATTGGCCGATTCCCTGGGTACAATGGATTGGTTATATAGAATATATCTGTTTTTCAATCTTTTAGCTACGGAATAGCTGCTTGATGAAAAATGAAAATAAATCCGGATCGAGAATTATTGGCAAAAGAAAGCCATATACAGCTCCAAAAAAGTGGGTGTCATGTGCAATATTGTCCTTACTGCGGCTGCTCATCAACCAGCTGTACACCAGGTACAAAATGGCGAAAATAATTCCAGGCATGGGAATCATTGCAAAAAAATAAATCTTATTCCAGGGATCAAAGAAAATGGCTGCGAAAACCACCGCCGAAACTGCTCCTGATGCACCAACAGCATTATAAAGGTAATCTTTACGATGCTTATACATTGCGTAAAGGGGTGAAACCAGTATGGCCCCAATATAGAGTATCAGGTAAAAGGGTATCCAGCTCGAGCCAAATGATTCCTTAAAGTGCATTTCAAGTGCACTGCCAAAGCTAAAGAGAACCAGCATGTTAACTATTAAATGGGTCCAGTTGGCATGAAGAAAAGCGTGAAGAATCAGCCTGGGATACTGGCGACGGTGTATGATCTGATAGGGATTGAATTGGTATTTATAGATCAGTCCATGCTGGCTGAACGCAACAATTGAGAAGGCACACGTGATAATAATAATAATAATCGTCATAACAGGAACTAGTGTAATATTTTAAAAACCAATTCTTTTAGTAGTTCACCCTCATTGGTTGAGACATTACCGAATCCTTTGGATTTCAGATCAAATTCGCGAAGAAGGGAAATGATCTGAATAACTTTTTTCCTGGGATAATGGGTGCTGCCCTGTTGGTAATCACTTACAAAATAGGAGTTTATACCAAGGGAAGCACTGATGTTACGCGGACTTTTGTCTTCGATAAAATGATACGCCAGCAACTTAGCAAAATAATAGAAGAGGGTTGATATAGTTATAGAGATATGATTGTTTTTTTGATTATCACCCAGATAGTTAATAATGCGGTTCGATTTTTGTATATTTCTGCGGGATAGTGCTTTAACTAGTTCAAAGCTGTTAAAATCCTTGCTAATCCCGCTATTTTCTTCGATATGCTCCGGTGTGATTTTTTTCTGGCCGGTGGGCAAAGTAATGAGTAACTTATCTATTTCACCGGACACCCGGGAGAGGTCGTTTCCCAGATAATCAGTGAGGATCATTGCAGCACCCGGCTCGATGTGAAAACCACGGCGTTTTAAATATGCTTCGATCCATCTGGGAACCTGATCTTCATAGATTTTTTTAGTCGCGAGAACAACGCCATTTTGATCGATGGATTTAAAAAGTTTTTTTCGTTTGTCCAACAATTCGTACTTGTAACAAAGAACCAAAATTGTTGATTTTAGCGGATTGGCGGCAAAGTATTGGAGGTTATCAATTTTTTGAACCATTTGGGCCTCTTTCACAATGATCACATTGTATTCAGCCGCCATTGGAAAGCGGCGTGCGGCATTATCGATCTGGGCTCCTTCAAGGTCTTTCCCGTATATTATACTGAGATTGAAGGCTTTTTGGCTTTCGTCGAGAACGGTGGTCTGAATGAGATCAGAGATTTGATCGATAAAATAGGGTTCTTCACCCATCAGGAGATAAATCGGATAGAACTTTCGGTTCTGGATATCGGAAATAATTTGTTCAAAAGTCATATTCAAGAGTTTTAGAACCTTAAATGTTTGACTGACCTGCCCTGACCTATTATTTCGTGCATGGCCCGCAATCCGATATTGAGATGGTCGGATACGTATTTCACAGAGACTTCTTTATCACTTTCGGCTGTTTTGATACCCGATGAAATCATGGGTTGGTCAGATACCAGAAGGAGGGCACCGGAAGGGATTTCATTATCAAAGCCTACAATAAAGATGGTTGCGGTTTCCATGTCGATTGCCATGGATCGTGTTTTTTCCAGGAATTTCTTAAAACGTTCATCGTATTCCCAAACTCTTTTATTGGTGGTATACACAGTGCCTGTGTAATAATCGCGCCCATAATCCCGGATAGCTGTTGAAACCGCACGCTGGAGCATAAAGGCGGGGAGAGCAGGAACCTCTGGTGGCAGGTAATCGTTTGAAGTTCCTTCACTTCTTATGGCAGCAATTGGAAGGATGAGATCACCAACGTTGTTTTTCTTTTTTAGTCCGCCGCACTTGCCCAGAAACAGACAGGCCTCCGGATGTATTGCACTCAAAAGATCCATAATGGTAGCAGCATTGGCAGAACCCATACCGAAATTGATCAGGGTTACTCCACCTGCCACTGCATTTGGCATGTTTACATCACGTATCATGTTCACATTGTTCATCTCAGCAAAAGATTCTACGTATTGGTTGAAATTGGTCAGAACAATGTATTGAGTAAAATCTTCCAGCTTCCGCCCGGTATATCTTGGCAGCCAGTTTTCAACAATCTCCTGTTTGGTTTTCATGTGTTAAATATGCCAGTCATAAGTATCTTTGCATCTGATGTAAAAAACATGCAGCCGTTAAATTTACCAACTTATTCGTTCAATACTAACCATAGCGAAAATAGAGATTGGATTTTTGATAATTTTCGCAGAAATTGGTACCTTTTGACACCGGAAGAGTGGGTGCGTCAGAACTTTGCGAGGTATATGTGTGAAGTGCTCGGGTATCCGGAAAGCTTGTTGCTCCTGGAGCATACAATAACCCATAACAAATTGACCAGAAGATGTGATATTGTTGCCTACAACCGGCTGGGGCAGCCTATTTTGCTGGTAGAGTGTAAGGCACCGGGGATAGTGTTAAACCAAAAAACCTTTGATCAGATAGCCCGTTACAATATGGTTCTGGGGGTAAACCTTCTTGTGGTAACCAATGGGCTGAGTCATTATTGTATTCATTACATCGAGTCCGGTGGCTCCTATACGTTTATCAGGGAAATACCCTCGTTCCGGTCGATCACAGACCAGTCATCCGCTGTGATTTGAAGAAACCACTCATCTGACCAACCGCTTAAGGTCCGGTTCCATTTTTCCTTTTTTCCAGTAACTCTGAAGCCGGCATTTTTAAACAAGTTCAGACTGGCGGTATTGTATTCATCTATTGAACAATACACCTGGTTGAGGAGAAGTACGGTAAAGGCATATTTAAGGAGAATTCCGAGGGATTCTTTGGCATATCCTTTTCCCCACTCAGCTGATTCACCAATGAGAATTCCGATACCTGCACGCTGATGCTGCGGGTCGAAATCAAACAGATCAATGAGTCCAACCGGTTTATTCCCATCGCTTGACTCAATAACCAGCCGCAATTGCTTTGCCTGGAAAATGTCGAGGTGAGCCTGCTCAAGATACTGCCGCAGAACATAATGTGAAAAGGGGCTGAGGGTGTTACTGACCTGCCAGATTTTAGGATCGTTCTCCCAACGATACAATAGTTCCTCGTCTGTTGGTTCGATGGCTCTCAGCCGTATCCTTTTACCTTTTAAGGAATCCATAGTTTTACAGTTTTTTAATGGCACCAGCAGTTTTGGCAAAAGGCTTGTCAAAACCTTTCTTTTTGACTACCTGTAGCTTACGGGATGCCTCATCACGGGTTTTAAATGTTCCGTAAGCATATCGGTAAAACCCATCCTTTCCTTTGTATTCATTAACCGGATTAAGTCCTTTAAAAGCTTTTTTATTAAGAGGAGTTTTGGATGCCAGGAATTGGATCGTCCATACCTCATCGCCTGGTTGATCATCAGCTGATTGTTGTAAGAGAACAACATTTTCGGGTCCGGTATTTATTTCAATTCTGATAAAGGCTATGGATCTGTCAGGCCGGTCTCCTTTTAGCAATCGTGAATTTTTAATTTCACCCCGGATAAACCCGGAGATTAGAAGTTCAATCCGGGCGGAATCGAGTGAGTCGCCCTGTGGATCAAACCAAACCGATAGCAGAGGTTGTTTTTTTAGTAAATCGGTTAATTGATTGACTAGTAAACGGCTTTGTTCGCCCAAAGTGGTATCTGAAGCAGGGTAAAACAAGGAAAAATCATTTTTAAGGTTATCCGGCAATACAATATTCCTCTCCATTTTGGTTTCCGGAAAATCAATTGGTATGGTGTATTCCAGGTAGTAAGGGAAATAACCGTCTTTTTCAATAATCAACGCGTAGGGAAATCCTTTTTTTACCGAGAAAAGATACCATCCATTCCGGTCAGTAAGGATACTGTCGGGGATTTCATGACTTTTCGGGTCTATTAAACTAACTCTTACAGCAGGGAGAAGTTCATTGTTTTGATGTGAGAGTATACCGTAGATCAGGCAATTATCGGGCTTAGGCCTGATCATGTTGATTTGGTCCTTAAAATCCTGACCTTGTGAGTAGGTTCCCGCATGAGCAAAAAATACCAACAGGAAGAGGAATAATTTGACCGATTGCCCGATAGAACGAAAGCCTTTGCGTAAAATATTTACATCTTTGGAAATACGGTAATCGCGTGCATAGTGAAGGTTAAGATCGAGCCAGGTCTTGTTTTCGTATTGCCTTGTTTGTATTCCATTCTCGGGCTTAAGAATACCCTTACGCAACGGAGGCAGATGATAACCGGGGAGCAAGCCAGCCGGGGCGTAACCCACCCAGCTTCGTGTTCCCGAAAGCACCTGCAAACAATTCCATAACATTTGCCAGGGTTTTGGCAGAAAAAACCAGATTAAAACAGGTGAGAATGCCAGTAAAAAAAGCGACAGCAGAACATCTAAAACTCTTTTCATCCGGCGGTTATGAGCTTCTCCAACGGAGTTGATTGGGATAACGTAAAGGTCACCGGCAGTATTGGCGGAGTTGCTCCCGATAATTGATTCGGTGGCCTCTGGGGCAATCTTGTACTCGGTTTCAAGAGAACTTAATGCAAGCATGTGTTTGATTATTTCATTGGTGCTTAAATCTTTTGCACAGAAAATTACCTCATCTATATGGTTTATCCGGATAATGTCGCTTAATTGAAAAACGGACCCAAGATATCTGCCTGATTCGATTAAAGTTGCATCGGGTGCTACAAAACCAAACACTTCAAGCGGCTGGCTGGTTTGTGCTAAAAATTGACTGATTCTCTCAGATTCATCTGGTTTGCCCACAATGACCAGCTTTTTGCGGCTTCCAATATCAAGACGGTAACCGGATATGCGTAAATAGTTTAGGATCATTCTGATACTAAATATTCCGAATAGGGTCCAGAGTGAACCTAACAAAATTAAGGCTCTGGAAAAACGATAAACTTCAGGCAAGAGCGAATAAGCCACCAAAATGATGGCGGTTCCATAAACCATGCCCCTGAATATCCTCCCAAGTTTTATTGGCAGGTCATAGCCGCCTGAGAAATATATTGCAGATAACCATAGAATTATATAAGCCGGAACAAACAGGATCAAAAACTCTGGTGGATGGTGGCCCCCATTTGGGAATTTTATGGACTCCCAGGTTGGATTAATCAGGAGGAACCCAAGAAAGGAAACTGCTGCATCGGCTAATGGAAGAATCAACCGGTTAAATCCCCGGCGAAACAAGGATATAGCGGCTCTAAAATAAACAGTGATCCTGATAAAGAAAGAGAACCACCTGGCATTATTTTTTGAAAAATGTTTGGTTGCGAAAATAATCATCGCCTGATAAAACATCACCACATAATTGATGCTGGCCTTTTTTGTGCTTTCTCCTTTGTAATGTATTATGGTAGTATCAGGAAAATAGTAATTGAGGTAGCCTGCAAGGCGAATCCGGTAAGACAGGTCAATATCCTCGCCATACATAAAAAATGATTCATCGAAAAAACCGGTTAAATCGAGCACTGATTTTCTGATCAGCATAAAAGCACCAGGTAGAATATCAACAGGATTTATCTCATCCTGAGGCAAATATCCAAGGTGGTACTGGCCAAATCTACGGGATTTAGGAAAAATGGCAGCAAATCCGAAAACTTTATAGAAGGAAACCCATGGGGTAGGGAGCGCACGCTTGGATTCAGGAAGGAAGGTTCCTTTACCGTTAATCATTCTAACGCCGAGTGCTCCGGCCTCCGGATGACTATCCATAAATTCCAGAATTTTCACAAAGGTGAATTCTTCAACTACTGTGTCCGGGTTAAGTATGAGTTGAAATTCACCACTGGCGATGGCCATAGCCTGATTATTGGCTTTTGCAAATCCGGTGTTTTCCAAATTTTCAATCAGCCTGACTTCCGGAAATTGGCTCTTTACCATGACACAGGAACCATCAACCGAATTGTTATCTACTACAAAAACCTCAATGGGAATGTCTTTTCCGGCACGGTAAACCGACTTGATGCATTGTTCAAGAAAGAACTTAACGTTGTAACTGACAATGATAACCGATATCCGGACAGGCTTCATATATGATTATTTTTGCAGTTTAAATTTTGCGTAATGATTCTTCAAACAATGTTCGGTTAATCAGAGAGCGGCCCAGCGTAATTTCATCGGTAAATTCCAGCTCATTGCCTACTGCAACACCTCGTGCCAAAGTGGTAATCTTTACCTGATGTTCAGATAACTTCCTGTAAATAAAGAAATTGGTTGCATCCCCTTCCATCGTGGCGCTCAAAGCCAGTATAACTTCCCTGGTATTTCCGGATGAAACCCGTTGCGTTAATGAGCCAACGGTAAGATTTGCCGGACCGATGCCATCCATTGGAGAGATTATCCCACCAAGAACGTGATAAACACCAGTGTACTGCTGCGTAGATTCGATTGCCATGACATCACGGATGTTTTCCACAACACAAATCAAGGATCGGTCGCGAGCGGGATTCGAACAAACCTGGCATATTTCCTGGTCTGAAATGTTATGACATATTTTGCAGTGATGGATCTCCTTTCTTAATTCTAATAAGCTGTTTGCTAAGGCTTCTGATTCACTAATATCCTGTTTTAGTAAATGCAATACCAGGCGAAGTGCAGTTTTTCTTCCTACACCCGGCAATTTTGAAAATTCATTTACAGCTCTTTCCAGTAGTTTTGAAGTATATTTTGAAGAATCCATTAGTCTGAAATAATGCTCAAAAGTAACATCGTTACCATCGATTAGCAATTTTTTAACTTTATTTGCCATAACTAGTCAAAAACAATGAACCCAATCTGGATTGCAGTCATTCTTCTGGGCTATTTCGGCCTGTTGCTTTTAATTTCATGGTTGACGAGCAAGGGTGCGGATAATGCAAGTTTCTTTATCGGAAACAGAAAATCTCCCTGGTATATCGTTGCAATTGGCATGGTTGGCGCATCCATTTCAGGCGTAACCTTTATATCAGTCCCAGGTTGGGTGATCTCCAGTCAATATGCTTACATGCAAATGATTTTTGGCTACCTAATAGGATATCAGGTTGTTATATGGGTTCTTCTTCCGCTTTATTATAAACTGAGATTAACATCGATTTACGGTTACCTTAATCAGCGATTTGGCTACTGGTCCTATAAATCCGGAGCGTTTTTCTTTTTATTATCCAGAACAATAGGCTCAGCCGCGCGGTTATTTCTGGTATCTGCAGTTTTGCAACTGACTCTTTTTGATGCGTTGCATGTACCGTTTGCCATAAATGTGATGATCACAATCGGCCTGATTTGGCTTTATACCTTTAAGGGCGGAATCCGCACAATCATCTGGACCGACTCAGTACAGGCTTTTTTGTTTGTTGCCGCTTTGATTCTTACGGTTGTCCTGATAATGAAGGACATGAACATTGGCTGGTCGGGGATGATCAGTCAGATTCGTGAAGCCGGATTAGGAAAAATGTTCTTCTGGGATGACTTTGCCGGTGACCGAAAACACTTCATAAAATATTTCATCGGAGGTATATTTATTGTCATTACCATGACCGGCCTCGACCAGGATATGATGCAGAAGAATCTGAGCTGCAAAACATTGAAGGAATCCCAAAAGAATATGACCTGGTTCAGCCTTTCGTTGGTTCCAATCAATCTGCTTTTTCTTACACTTGGTGCCCTTCTGATACTATTTGCACGATCCAGAAATATTGATATTCCTGCTGCATCCGACAGTTTGTTCCCGATGATTGCCACTGGCGGATATCTGACGCCCTTTATCAGTGTAATATTTATTCTCGGACTTGTTGCAGCAGCTTATTCAAGCGCCGATTCAGCTATGACTGCATTAACCACCTCGATAACCATCGATATTCTAAACAAAGAAAATGCCCCTGAGGAGGTTACGCGCAAAGTGCGATACCGCGTTCACATTGTTTTATCGCTGATATTTTTGCTGGTAATCCTTTTATTCAGGGCGCTCAACAATAAAAGCATAATTGATACCATCTTTACCATCGCCGGATACACGTACGGACCTTTGCTGGGCTTGTTTGTTTTCGGGATGTTTACCCGATATAACATACACGACCGGCTTGTTCCGTACGTGGTGGTTTCAGCACCAATCCTGACTTACCTTATACAATTCTTTGCCAGGCAATGGTTTAATTATACAGTCAGCTTTGAGTTGATTCTGATCAACGGAATGCTGACTTTTGGTTTTCTCTGGCTTATTCGTCGTCGTTCTTAGACATACTATAAACATCCTTGATAATCGCCGCGTACTTTTGGTGGAGGTAGTTCCTCTTGAGTTTAAGCGTTGGCGACAATTCCCCTGTTGCGGAGGTCCATTCATCAACCACGAGGCGGAATCTTTTAATCTGCTCATGCGGAGCCAGCTTCTTATTGATGGCATTAATTTCCTGCTGGTAGCGGGCAATGATCTGAGGTCTGCAAATCAGTTCAAAGTTGTCACGGTAGTGAATACTTTTCTTTGAGCAATAATCGTGAAGAAACCTGAAGTTCGGGGAAAGAATTGCAGAAGTGAATTTTTGGTTTTCACCGATAATCATGCTATTCTCAATGAAATAGGATTCTTTTATTTTGTTCTCGATTGATTGGGGTGCGATATATTTTCCGCCGGAATTTTTAAAGATTTCCTTCTTTCGGTCGGTAATCTTCAGGAACCTTCCGTTAATCATTTCTCCAATGTCTCCGGTATGGAACCAGCCCTCGGAATCGATCACATCGTTGGTTAAATCCTGGTTTTTATAATACCCCATCATTAAGGACGGGCCTTTCATAAGAATTTCCCCATCAGGCGCAATTTTTACTTCCAGGCTCTTGAGAACCAATCCCACTGTTCCAAACATATTATCGGGATGCAGTTTATTGTTTATGGTAATAACAGGAGATGTCTCAGTCAAACCGTATCCTTCCTGAATCAGTACACCGGCAGCAGTAAATACCCTGGCCAATCGTGGTTGAAGGGCTGCACCACCGGAAAATACCATTTTAACATTTCCGCCCAACCCTTCTCTCCATTTTGTAAATACCAGCTTGTCCACGATTTTATGCTGGAAAGCGTACCAGGAGCCGTTTGCCCCTCCATGCTCATATCTTAGCCCGATGTTGACAGCCCAAAAGAATATTTGTTTTTTTATTCCTTTCAATGCTTTTCCCTTTGCCAGGATCTTATCGTACATAACTTCGAGAATCCTGGGAACTGTTACAAATGTACTGGCTTTGATTTCCTTGAGATCCTGTCCTATAGTGCCCAGATTTTCAGCATAGTATAAGCCATATCCCTGGAGTTGGTATCCGTAATGCACAATGCGTTCCAGAACATGACAAAGCGGCAGGAAGCTTAATGCCCTGGCGGTATGATCAAGATCGAGAATATGCAAGGCATCCATTAGATTTGTCATCATGTTTTGATGAGACAGCATAACCCCTTTGGGCACACCTGTAGTGCCGGATGTGTAGATTATGGTAAATAGGTCTGTCGGTTCGATGGATGCCTTGATCCCCGGCAATTTATCGGACCACAATTTTTCATTTTTCTCACCAAGTTCAGCGATTTCTTTCCAGTTATTGGCACCGTCAACCTCATTAAAGGTGTAAATGTTTTCGATGTTCGGAGTTTTAATTTTTGAAAATTTCCGATAGAGCGCTGAATCAGATGCAAGAGCGAGTCTGGCATCAGAATGTTCTAAAATGTAAGCCGTTTCATCTTCACTGAGGGTTGGGTAAATCGGCACATGAACCACACCAATCTGCATCATCCCCATATCGAGGAAATTCCACTCCGGGCGGTTGTTGGAGGCGCTAACGATTTTATCGCCCTTTTTTAAACCCAGGGAAAGCAACCCATAGCTGATTTGGTTTGCGATTCTGACATACTCGTCAGTAGACCAGGTTACCCACTGTCCATCAACTTTTGAAGCCAGTGCGTCGGTACGTGGATACGTTTTCATTGCGTGATCCAGCACATCGAAAGTTCTGCGTATTTCCATATATAATTCAAGGTTAGGTTGTTTCTTACAAACAAGAATTAATTATTTCAAGTTGATCCGGGGTGAAATCGGGGATATCCAGGATCCGAAGGTTAGTATCAAGTTGTTGTTTACTACTGACTCCAATAAGAACCGAAGTGATGAAGTCATGACTTTTTACCCAATTCAAAGCAAGTTCAGCCAGTGACATACCGAAGTTACCTGCTACCTCGTTCAATTTGTGAACTACCGACAGGATTTCAGGAGTTATCTGATTTGCCTTTAAAAAGCCGTGAGGCTTGCCTGCTCTGGAGCCGGCTGGAATACCATCGAGATACCGGTTGGTTAGCAGACCCTGAGCCAAAGGAGAGAAGGCAATACACCCTATTTTGTTTCTCCGGAGAACTTTTGCCAGATCATCTTCAGCTTCGCGCTTGAAAAGTGAATATTTCACCTGATGAATCAGGCATGGGCATCCCAGATCAGAAAGAATCCGGGCCGCTTCAGCGGTTTGTTCGGGAGGGTAGTTTGAAATCCCGGCATAAAGTGCTTTTCCCGACCTGACAGCCTGGGCCAATGCGCCCATCGTTTCCTCCACCGGCGTTAATGGATCATACCGGTGAGAGTAGAAAATATCGACATAATCCAGCTTCATTCTGGATAAGCTCTGGTCGAGCGAGGCAAGCAGATATTTTCTGGAACCCAGATCCCCATATGGCCCTGGCCACATTAAATATCCGGCTTTCGTGCTGATGATCAGTTCATCACGATAAGGGGTCAGATCTTTTTTTAGAATTTTCC
>CAIXKO010000669.1 GCA_903919925.1 uncultured Bacteroidota bacterium
ATGAAATCATCGGTCTTTGGGTTGCTAAAATCGAAATCAAACGGTCATCAAAATGAATCGAAAATCAACCATGTGCATCCGGGCATTACGGGTATTGCTTCGATTGTTTTTCGGGATGAGGAAAAGTATTATGCCAGCATTACTGAAGATCCGCATGTGTTTTGCAAACGAGTAATGCCATCAGAGCTTAACTAACGCGACTCCGGACTAAATTACTTAAAATAATAAATAATACTACAATATTGGAATTCAATTCCATAATTGTAAGTTTGCATCATGATCATCCGAACAGCAGAGGAAGAAATCAAGGTACTGGCAGCTCAGTTTAAGGCAGTGGCAGTGGTTGGTCCGCGCCAGTCGGGTAAAACTACGCTGGTACGCTCGGTATTCATGCACAAGCCTTATGTAAATCTTGAAAATCCTGATGTGCGCAGGTATGCCTTAGAAGATCCACGGGGTTTTTTATCGAATTATCCGGAAGGAGCCATACTTGACGAGGCTCAGCGTGTGCCGGAACTATTTTCCTATTTGTAACAAATTCTCGATGATACACCCGGTCATGGTTTATTTATTATTACAGGCTCAAATTATTTTCTTTTACAGGAGAGTATTTCGCAGAGTTTAGCGGGCCGGGTAGGGTATTTGTATTTATTACCCTTATCGCTGGCCGAAATTGCGGGAAAAGAAAGCAATATCAACGCACTATTGTATAGAGGAAGTTATCCCGCACTCTATAACGAAGATATGGATGCCGGCAAATGGTACGCTAATTACATCAGTACTTATGATGAACGCGATGTACGGATTTTTGGGTGTTGAACAGGGGGATGAGGTGATCTGCTCGTCTTTTACTTTTTCCGCATCGGCCAATCCGATTGTTTACCAGAGGGCTACACCGGTATTTGTGGATTCGGAAGCGGATAGCTGGAATATGAGTCCGGATCTTTTGGAGGAGGCGATTAAGGACCGCATCAAGCTTGGTAAGAAGCCTAAGGCGATAGTTGCGGTGCATTTATATGGTATGCCCGCGCGTATGGACAAGATCATGGAGATTGCCTTGCGGTATGGTATTCCGGTGGTTGAAGATGCGGCAGAGGCATTGGGATCTGTTTATCAGGGAAAGGCATGCGGGAGTTGGGGGGATATCGGTATACTCAGTTTTAACGGTAACAAAATTATCACTACATCGGGTGGGGGAGCCATGATTTCCAATAACCCGGAATACTGCAAAATGGCTACTTTTTTGGCTACCCAGGCACGCGATTCCGCACCGCATTATCAGCACTCGCACATTGGATACAATTACCGGATGAGCAATATCTGCGCCGGCATTGGTCGTGGTCAGATGGAGGTGCTTGGGCAAAGAATTGAGAAACGGAGGGAGAATTTTAATTTCTACTTAAGGCGGCTAAACCATATATCCTCGCTAACACCAAATTCCACGGGTACTTCATCTACTGATCGGGGACCAATAACCTTTCTAACTGAACCTTCTCCTGATTTCTTTTCGAACCACTGGCTGACTACGATTTTGGTTGATCCTTCGAAAAGCGGTGGTATCACACGGGAGGATTTGCGGTTGTTTTTGGAATCGCGGAATATTGAGTGCCGTCCGCTTTGGAAGCCGATGCATCTGCAGCCGGTATTTAAGGATTACCCGGCGTATATTGATGGGACATCGGAGGGGCTGTTTAATAGGGGGTTGTGTTTGCCGTCGAGTAGTAACATTTCGGGCCAGGATCGGGAGTACGTTGTTGAATCAATTAAAGAGTTGTTGCAAAAATAATTGAACCTTAGAACCTTTAACCAATAATATCCAATGCCTGCCACACGATCGCACAGAAGAACCAAAAGAAGCAAACTAACCCAAAAAGAACCCTTCCTGTCATCCAAACTCTTTAATATACTATTATGGGCCCTCCTCATGCATTTCACTTTATAGGGAGTTTGACCCTCATTTTGTTTCTGGCAGTAATGGTCAAAGTATTTCCTTATGACTTTGTGGTTCTTGCTCCTGAGGCCCCTCCAGTCGTAATCATTACGCTCGGGCTCCTCATGATAGGTGCTACTGCAGCTTACCCTAAGTTACGAAAACTGATTTACGAGAAGCGGAAGACCGCACTGCTTTAACACTAATACTTTTTATCCAGGCTGCACAGCTGATATTTCTGACGAAATGACTTATAGCGAAATTCTCTTTTTTATTGGAAAGTGTTTGTCTATGGGGTGTAACCCAGAGAGAATTGGCAAAGTTCGGGAAATCATTTCTTCGGGGTCAGTGGTTTGGGAGTCTGTGGTTTGGGTAAGTACCAGTCAATTGGTTTTTCCTGCTTTATATATGCAGGTTAAAAGGGCAGGATTATTGCCAGACTTGCCTCATGACCTGGTTGAATATATGACTGAATTTTCTTCTTTAAACAGGGAACGGAACAACCAGATCATCCTGCAAGCCAAAAGGATATCCCCAGGGCATTGGAAGTTATGCAAAATAATGGTTACCATTGGGCACAAATTGTTTTCACAAATGGGCACAAATTTTCTTCTCAGCAATTATCGAATCCAGAGATATTTTGTTTAAAATTGTACTTATATTAGTACTATGAGTACCAAATCGGAATCAAAAATAAACTTATTGCTACAAAACCTTCCTCATGGGGCAGTTGTTTTGGCATCCTGGCTTGTTCAGGAGGGTTACTCTAGGGACTTACAGAAGAGATATAAAAGTAGCCACTGGCTTGAAGCCATTGGAGATGGAGCAATGAAGAGGACTGGGGAGTCAATTGACTTGTTCGGTGCTTTATATGCATTACAGCGCCAATCAGGCAAACCAATTCATATCGCCGGCCGGTCTTCACTCGGGCTTCAGGGATTTGCACAAAACATACCGATGCGAGATGTTGAGACCGTATTATATACCACCCGCGGAATTAATATTCCCTTATGGTTTTCAAACTACAATTGGAACACAAAACCATTAGTTATTTTCAGTACCATGCTTCCACCTGATTCGGGTTTAGTTGATTTTACTGTAAATTCTTTCACGGTAAAGATATCAGGACTAGCCAGAGCTATGATGGAATGCCTTGAGATGGCTCCCGACCGGTTTGACCTAACCGAGGCCTGGCAGCTTATGGAAGGACTGAGTTTATTAAATCCAATTACGGTGCAACAACTCCTTGAGCAATGCAGATCGATTAAGGTGAAAAGATTGTTTCTTTATTTTGCTGAAAGAGCAGATCATGCATGGTTTAAGTATTTGCAAACAGATCGTATTCCACTTGGATCGGGCAAAAGAAGCTTGGTAAAGGATGGAATTTGGATATCAAAATACCAGATTACCTTGCCTGAATCATTGTCCTGATGAATAAGAATTATCTGGAACAGGTTTCACTATTGGTAAGGATATTGCCTGAAATAGCCAAAATACCAAACTTTGCGCTTCACGGAGGTACTGCAATCAACTTGTTTCACCATAATATGCCTCGGCTTTCTGTTGATATTGATCTCACTTATGTCGATAATATTGACAGGGAAAAGGATTTGGCTAGTATTAATGAATTATTGACGGTATTATCTTTAAGGTTATCAAAAATTATTCCTGGGATTAGAATGAAAACTTCCAACAGGGATAGAGGTGAGTATAAGTTGATTTGCATTTACGGGTCTGCCTTGGTCAAGGTTGAGGTAAATACGATTAACCGCGGACTAATTTCCCAAGCGGAAATATGCAAGATATGTCCGGCTGCTCAGATGAAGGATGGTCCACAAATGGGTACAAATTGGTTTCACAAATGGGCACAAATTTTCTTTGTGGTTCGCTTCGCTCGCTGAGGCAGTTTTTAAATTTCTGATTTGTATAGTGGACTAAGCAAATTATAGTTAATTTTGCTTAACGGACTGAGCAAATTTAGTTTTATATCAGATCATGGATACGTTAATCGAAAAGTTCCATCAAAGGCTGGCATGGGTTGAAACCCGGTTTACCCGTGGGTTGATGGATGAGATTTGCTGGGATACCCGGCTGATCGGCATTAAAGGTCCCAGGGGTGTTGGAAAAACCACGCTGCTGCTCCAGTATATCAAACTTCACCTTAGCGCGGAGTTGGGGGACACGCTATACATTAGCCTCGACAATATTTGGTTCAATAATCATTTGCTATCCGACTTGGTAGATGAATTTGTAAAAAGAGGGGGCAAGTATCTTTTTCTGGATGAAGTTCACCGGTATGCAAATTGGTCACAGGAACTTAAAAATATTTACGATGACTATCCGGGGTTGAAGGTCGTTTTTACCGGATCGAGTTTGCTTCAGATGATCAATGCACGCGCTGACCTGAGCCGCAGGGCAATCGTTTACAGCATGCAAGGGCTTTCGTTTCGCGAATACCTTAACTTGACCGCGGGTTCTTCGTTTCCGGTTTATCCGCTCGACCGGTTACTTGAAGAGCATTCTAACCTATCGGGACAGGTAAATTTAGTGGTTAAACCTCTGCAGCATTTTCCTACCTATCTTCGCACAGGGTATTATCCCTTCTTTCTTGATCAGCCGCAGCTTTATTTTGCTCGTTTGGAAGAGGTGGTCAATATGATCCTCGATATAGAATTGCCGCTCCTTCGCAGCCTGGAAACTGCTTATATCCGCAAAGTCAGGCAATTGCTGCAGATCATTGCAGAATCAGCCCCATTTGTCCCAAATATCAGCAAACTAAGCGAACGCATCGGAATCAACCGTACCACTCTATTATCCTATTTGTTTTATCTGAACGAATCGGAGCTGATCAAAACAATCTACAGGGATTCCAGCGGAATATCGCGGTTGCAGAAGCCGGATAAGCTGTTCCTTGATAATAGCAATCTGATTTATACCTTTTCGCCCCAAAATGTGAACATAGGGAACCTGCGAGAGACTTTTTTTATCAATCAGCTGAATTATCGCAATAATGTAGAATATGCTGAAGAGGGAGACTTCAGGGTTAACTCCGGTCATACATTCGAAATCGGTGGTAAAAATAAATCTTCGGGGCAGCTGCCGGCCACAGGAAGTAACTGGATTGCAGCTGATGATATCGAATATGGTACCGGGAACAAAATTCCGCTTTGGCTTTTTGGGTTTCTGTATTGAATGGG
>CAIXKO010000670.1 GCA_903919925.1 uncultured Bacteroidota bacterium
ACAGTTTGGAACGCGGCAGATCAATCGCAAAACAGGACATATCAGGTTTATCGAAGTGGACAGCTCAAATAGTTCAATCAATTATTCAGGAATCCCTTTTGAATTTCCATTAAAATCATCGGGTGAATATTTCGTTTTGACTATGGATGCCATCGACCTGAAGGAAATAATCAGAAAACTTACCATCGAGCAAAAACAGCTTCTTGAAAAGTGCAAGGGATTCGATCGCCTTACCGGATTAAAAGAGGACGACAATCCGGTTTTGATTTTATATAAGGTTAAGGATTTCTGAGGTATTATTTCAGCATTAATACTTCACCTGTTTACCAACAACCTCCTCACAATCCCCGGACAGAACGGACACCCATTTAGTGCCCGATACATGTTGAAACACATACCAAATCAAACGGTTAAGTGTTTTTCCTGACTTGGAGTAGACTGAATTCCCGGAATAGAAACGTACCTGTTTATTCCCGAAGACTTTGTTGTTTAAAAAGTCTCAGGAAATACCATCCTATTGCAGAATATAGGAGGATTACGAACCCAATCATGGGGTTGATGAAACTGATCTTTAACCCCAGCCAGGCAAGCGATGGGGAGATCGCACCACCAGTTTTTTGCAGGGCATCAGCTGCGTTGAAGAATCCGGTCATTTGTTCAAAAAGGGCATAAGCAAGGCTAAGGCAGCCTAAGAAAAGAATCGAGTCGACCAGAAAACCTGACACTTTTTTGTGTTTGACGCTGATTCCAACGGCAACAATGATTAGGCTAAGAGAGATTAATCCCAAAGTGATTGTTGGGATTATGTACCATCCGGCTTGTTTGAATGTTTCGAACATGGGCATCAAATTAGATTTTACGTATAAAACTATTGGGTTTAAGCCTGAAAAAAAAAGATAATCGTTCGATGGGGGCTTTTAATCGATGAGCTTGGATAAAAGAATGGCCATTTCCTGTAATTTTCCAGTCTGATGAAAAAGAATAGAAAGCGGATACAATTTCATGTCCTATTCTGGGTCGTTTCCTGGCTATTCCTGGCATGGTTCCTGACCCGGCTGACTAAAGAATATTACTATTCATTCATTCTCACTAGTCTAATTTGGTTTATCGCGATAGGAACGACCTATGTAAGCAATTATCTGCTTATCCCCCGCTTCCTTTTGACAAAGAAATACCTGCAGCTTGCACTTTTTTCACTGTTCTGTCTCTTAGTCTCGCTATGGCTTGAATTATTGGGGATTGTGGCTATCTTCTATTATCTGCTGACCGTAAACAGCACTGGCCAAAAAGGAGTACCATTTCTTATCGATCCTGTATTCCTGATTGCCGGACAGTACCTGATTGTTTTTACCGCTGTGGTTCTCAGGTTGATCAGGGTTTATAATACCTTGCAAAAAGAGAAGATTGAGTTGGAAAACAGGATAATGGGTTCTGGTAATAGTTCACTTTCCAACCTCGCTATCCGAAGTGATCGAAAGGAAATCCTGATTCCCGAAGCAGAAATCTTGTACATACAAGCGATGGGCGACTATGTGATCATATTCAGGGAACCGGGGAATAAACATATGACTATTGAAACTTTGACGGGGATTTACAAAAGACTGCCACAAAATGAATTTATAAGGATTCATCGCAGCTATATTGTTAATAGGAAGAAAATAACTGCAATAGGAACCAATTCAGTTGAGATTGGTAAAATGACTCTGCCAATGAGCAGAAAATACAAGTCGGGCATCCTCAGTACCTGGTTAACGCTTTCCTGTTAAGGTTTGTTTTGCCCTGCTCAATTTTCCGGATGACTGTTAATGCCACTCCGGCCCGGTCAATCACATCGAATATCAGTGACAGCTTTCTTAAATCATGGCTTCATGAATCCTGGCCGGAATTTTTGGGACAAAGAACCGAATCCCGTACTTTCCATGCTTCTCTCCCGTGTTACCCGTGTTTTCGATTCATTTACCTTAAAACTGTATGCGATGGATCCGGTTCTCAGGGAATACGAGGATTTGTATCACTCCGTAACGGATATCGATCCCGGTTTAACCTCCAATATCGCCAACGGATTGGGGATTTTTGTCTGTGCAAGGCGAAGCGAAGTAAGGGGACTGCTTTTAGATCCACGCTCAATGGATTCTTTATGCAATGGGTCTTTTACCCGTAAACTGAGGTTTGAAAGATGGTGAGATAAAGTCACCTGGAGAAGTTTTACTACAGGTTTCTGCCAACATTCAGACTGTTGCATTATCTGGCATTATCTGGCATCAATCCTATTTTTCTTAGTGTTCATCAAACTGGCATTGCGAAAATGCCGGCTCACTTCATTTATCAGTTTATATGGACGGTTAAATGCCTCTTGTGAAACTTTAAAATAATCGGAAAGTTTTCTAATTGTATCTTTTGATAATCCTTTATGACAATTTAATATTTTCGAAACCGTACCCTTTGATAAACCCAGAATATCAACCAAATCAGTTGCTTTTAAACTATGCTCAGTTATTATTGCTTTTAGTAATTCAATCGGATTCAAATCGTTAAAGGAATTATGTTCGTCATCCCACTTCTCAATCAATAATGTAAGCAATTCAATTTCATCCTGAATTGACTGATCTTCAAGTACAACTAAATCTTCGAGAATATTACAGTACCTTTCATATTGCTCTTTGCTCTTTATTATAGAAAATTTTAAAGTTTCCATTTTATTAATTTTTTACAATTTCTCTCTCAATACGAACAAATATCATATTGTTTTCCTTCATGGCAGAGTTTTGTGTTCTCAGCGTGAGTCCCAATCCACTTAACAAACAAGTGAACGTTCATGTTTCCAAAATGATACGTGCATATTACTCAGAAATTATTTCCTCCAATGTTAAACACAACACGTTCAGAACCATTTCCAAGAATGTCCGCACTATTAAAAGTCGAAATAATCTCATTAGGCGCATTCCAATCAGCTCTCTTTATTATTGAAAACCATACCTCAAAAGATGCTCTACTCCTTGCATTTTTCAGGATATAATCCTCAATTGTCTCCCGTTTTATCAAATGTACTTTCATATACTAAACCGCAAATATACTAATTATGTTTCACAAAGTGAAACTTATCAAAAAAACCCTTAACACCTTAAAAAACAGGTCATTTATTGGGATCGACATTATGATCGCCTTCAAACCATCCCTCGTCCGATTTCCTAAAACATCCGGGAAATTTTCATAACTTTCACCGCCCGTTTTTATGGTGAAATGATGCCAAAAATTGCTTC
>CAIXKO010000671.1 GCA_903919925.1 uncultured Bacteroidota bacterium
AGAAGCCTACCCGGGCGATGTTTTTTATCTCCATTCCCGATTGCTGGAAAGAGCCGCAAAGGTGATTGACAGTGATGAGGTTGCTGCAAAAATGAATGATCTGCCCGATGTGCTCAGACCAATGGTTAAAGGAGGAGGTTCACTTACGGCTTTACCAATCATTGAAACTCAGGCAGGTGACGTTTCAGCATATATTCCAACAAACGTAATCTCCATTACCGACGGGCAGATTTTCCTGGAGTCCGGATTGTTTAACTCCGGTATCAGGCCTGCAATAAATGTGGGTATTTCTGTTTCCAGAGTAGGGGGCGCTGCTCAAATTAAAGCCATGAAAAAAGTAGCCGGTTCGCTTAAACTCGACCAGGCTCAATACAGGGAACTCGAAGCATTCTCGAAATTTGGCTCCGACCTGGACTCAGCCACACTTAATGTGCTGGGCAAAGGCGCCAGGAACGTAGAAATACTGAAACAAAATTTGCATAATCCTTATTCGGTTGAAGAACAGATAGCTATACTGTTTTGCGGTACCAGAGGATTGCTTTCGGATGTTCCGGTAAGAAAAGTCCGTGAATTTGAATCGGAATTTCTGGAGTATGTGAAAATTAAATATCCGGATATGATGGAGGAATTGAGAAGCGGAAAGATCACGGATGATTCCGAAAAACTCCTTACCCGCGTTGTTTCTGAAATGACTGCTAAATACAGGAAATAAAGGTTTTAAACCCGCATGGCGAATTTAAAGGAAATTAGGCAGCGAATCACTTCGGTTAAATCGACCAGGCAGATTACCAGTGCCATGAAAATGGTTTCTGCAGCCAAACTTAAAAAGGCGCAGGATGCAATTACTCAGATCAGACCTTATGCTTCACGCCTGCACGAAGTGATCGGTCAGGTTAGCGGGTCAGTCAATGATAAAAACCTTAGCCCCCTGTCAGATAACAGAGATCCTGAAAAGGTACTAATCGTTGTCATTGCAGCTAACAGGGGCCTTTGCGGCGGCTTTAACGCTAATATCGCAAAAGCAACCATTGAATGGGTTAACAACAAGTACCCGGAGCAAAAGAAAAAGAACCAGGTTGACCTGATTTTCGTTGGGAAAAAGGGTGGGGAAATCCTTAAAAGTAAAGGGTGGGGAATTTGGCCATTCCTTAACGATCTGATTGATAAACCCAACTTCAAGAAAACGGAAGCTGTTGCAGAATTGTTCATGCAACAATTTACGGAAAACAAATATGACCGTATTGATTTGATATATAATCAGTTCAAAAACGCTGCCACTCAAAATCTGGTTATCGAACAATTTTTACCGGTGGAAACTGCTGAAGGCAGCAAGAATACAACCAAACAACCTTTTTTCATATTTGAACCTGATTTGGAATATCTGGTTCGTACATTACTGCCTGAAGCACTTAAGGTACAGTTGTTTAAAGCACTTTTAGATTCTGTTGCTTCTGAACATGGTGCAAGAATGACAGCCATGCATCAGGCTACCGACAATGCCACAGACATGATTCGGAATTTGACTCTTGATTACAATAAGGCGCGCCAGGCGGCTATTACCAATGAGCTGATTGAAATAGTAGCCGGAGCCGAGTCTCTGAAATCTTAAGTCAGGATATTTATGAAACAAGCCGGCATTGTCCTTCTTTTATTCTGTTTTCAAATCAATTTGCCGGCTCAGTACACCATTCAGGTAAAGGTAGATTCCATGCCTGTTAAAAAGGCTTACCTATTTGATTATTTGGGAATTAACCGTAATATGGTAGATTCTGCAAAAGCTACCAATGACGGGAGTTTTAGCTTTACCCTTCCGGCTAGCGCCCACCCGGGTATGTATCGGATAGTGGTTGGCCCTCAACAATTTTGGGATATTATTTTTAACAAGGAATCTATCAGGATGAGAACGCACTTCTCTTCCATTATTGACAGCCTCAAAATTATTGAATCCAAAGAAAATAAGCTGCTCAATTCTTATATGCGCTTCTTTCTGGAAGTCCAGAGAAAGGGTGAGTTACTTCAAAGATTATCAATGCTTTATCCTGCTGCAGATCCGTTTCAGCAACAAGTGATGCGTGAGCTTCAAAAAGTGCAGGCAAGCGATCCGGAAAAAATCACCCGCGAAATCATTGAAAAATACCCGGACACCTATGTTTCCGGTTTCCTTAAGATGGAAATTTCACCAAAGGTTCCAACCGGTATTGCACCCAAAGATGAACTCAAATATGTTCTCGATCATTACTGGGACAATATCAGCTTTGCGGATACCAACATGATGTATAATCCTGGGCTGGTGAATAAGGTCAGAACTTATTTTAGTCTTTTTCAGCGCGCATCCAGTCCCGGAGAATTGGAGAATGCTATGAAAAAGGGGTTGGATAAACTCATGTCAGCAGCTGCAGTAAATGATGTGATTTTTCAGTTTCTTCTCGAAGATATCGCTCAATGGGCCGAAAGGACTGAGTTTGATGAGTTTTTTGGATATTTGACGGAATTTTATCTAGCGCAGGCATCTTGTACCGATGAAAAGAAAAAGGGAGAGTTTAAAGATATTGTTGCGTCCTATCAGAAAACTTCGCCGGGTAAGCAAGTTCCGGAAATAGTAATTCCCCGGGAAAACAAGGGATCACTGATTTTGTCGGAAATCCCATCGAGGTATATTCTGGTGGTTTTTTGGGCAAGCTGGTGCCCTCATTGCAATGAAATGCTTCCCAAGCTCCTGAAATTGTATGAAAATTACTCCAGAAAGGATTTTGAAATCGTTGCGATTTCAGTAGATCAAAAAAAACAGGAATGGGATGAAAGCATAAAGAAGAACGGGTATTCCTGGATTAATTATTCAGAATTAAAAGGATGGGATTGCTCCATTGCATACGATTATGGAATCAGGGCAACTCCCACCATGATTTTGATCGATCGGAAAAGGACTGTTATAGCCAAGCCACGAAATCCGGAATTACTTCAACAAAAATTAACTGATTTAGGGATCAGGACAGCCAAATAATCAAAAATATGTTTTGGGCCAGGGTTGCAGGTATAGTACTAAGAAACAGGACAATCATAGCCATTATTATTGGCGTGATTACCGTGTTTATGGTTTTCCAGCTTCCAAAGCTTAATCTTGATTATGGTTATTCGGGAATGCTTCCGGAAACCGATAGCGTTTCTATAAAACTACTGGAGTTCAACAAAGTTTTTGGTGAAGAGGGAGGGCTTTTCCTATTTGGATTCCAGGATCCGGAATTCTTTACCCTCGATAAGTTTAATTCTTTCAGCAAGCTCAAGAGTTCCATTCGCAATATCGAAGGGATTAGCAGTGTATTATCGGTATACGAGGCAATAAACCTTAGGAAGAATGAAGAAAAGCGATCCTTTGATCTGTATTCTGTGTTTCCTGAACAAATTGATTCGCAAAAGCAATTAGACAGTTTGGTAAAGGAGTTCAGAAGCCTTCCAATTTATCATGATCTGGTTTATTCCGATTCTGCACATACCTATTTGATGGTCATGACTATGAGTGACAATCAGATCAATACAAAAGCAAGGATGTTCATTGTCAGAAAAATGAAGGCTTTGGCATTGCAATTTGGCAAAGAAAATAATCTGCAGCTCCACTTTTCAGGTCTACCTTACGTACGCTCCACCCTTTCGGAGATTGTTCAGCGTGAGTTTATTATCTTTCTGATTCTTGCTGCCCTTGCAACAACCCTGATTTTACTGTTCTTTTTCAGATCAGCGAGGGCTGTATTCTTTTCCTTGCTGATCGTATCCACTGGCGCCGTATGGGCTATGGGAATGATGTCATTAATGGGCGCAACTATCACTGTATTAACCGGTATGATTCCGGCATTACTGATTGTTATCGGGGTTCCGAATAATATTTTCCTGCTTAATAAATATCACGGAGAATACCAGCTACATCAAAATAAGGTAAAGGCACTGCAACGGGTTATTCAAAAGGTAGGTGCCGAGGTGTTTATGGCTAATACAACAGCAGCAGCCGGTTTTGCAACCTTTATGACGATCGATAATCAGATGCTTCGCACATTTGGGCTGGTGGCTTCAATTAATATCATGCTATTATCGCTGCTCTGCTTGTTTTTGGTGCCAGTAATTTTTTCATTTCTTCCCCCGCCTGCAAATAAGCATGTACGGCATCTGGATAATCGTGTTGTTAAGCGGATTACCGATAAATTGGTCTATCTAGTCAGGTTTAAGCGGAACTTCATTTATTTATCGGTTTTCGTGATCATGTCGATAGCAGTATTTGGAATTACCAAGATAAAATCAACTGGCTACATATTGGATGATATTCCTAAAAAAAACCCGCTTTACAAGGATCAAAAGTTTTTTGAAAACGCTGTTAAAGGAGTTTTGCCACTTGAAATTGCGATCGATACCAAAAAGCCGAATGGGGTTTTTGCATTGCCCTTTTTAAAGAAAGTGGAGAGTTTTCAAGAATATGCTCTTCAGTTTCCTGATCTCGGCCGTACATTCAGCATTGTTGATGGGCTGAAAGTAGCTAACCAGGCTTTTTACAACGGGAATGAAAAGTTTTACCGCTTACCCGGGGCACAGGAAAGGGCATTCCTATTGCCCTATCTTACCGGTAGCATAAATGGGAATAAGTTTGTTAATTCATTTATTGATTCCGCCAATCAGGTAATGCGCATAAACATTAGGGTAGCTGATGTTGGAACCAACCGGATGGTGAAAATTCAAAAAAGCCTTCAGGCCAAGCTGGATACACTTTTTCCATCAAGCCAATATAAAGCGATTCTTACAGGATCAGCCTTGAAATATACGCTGGGAACCGAATACCTCATTAAACATCTGGTAAAAAGCCTTGTGCTGGCCATTTTACTGATCGCATTATTCATGGCTTATATGTATCGCAGTCCAAGGATGATATTAGTATCCATTTTTGCAAATTTGCTTCCCTTGTTGTTTACCGCAGGGCTGATGGGCTACTGCAGCATATCGATCAAACCATCTACTTTATTAGTTTTCAGTGTAACCTACGGTATCGCGGTGGACACTGCAGTACATTTCCTTTCGAAATACCGGCAGCATAAGTCTTGCCGGGGAATTGATCCGGAAGTTGCCGTTATCAACACATTAAAAGAGGTTAGTGTGAGTGTGATCTATACAGTTTCGGTCCTTTTTATTGGCTTTGGGATATTTGTAATTTCAAAGTTCGGAGGTACCAAAGCAATGGGATTCCTGATCAGTATTACTCTGTTGATTGCAGTGATTTCCAATTTACTGCTCGTTCCATCGATTCTTTTAAGAGGAATTCAGAGGGATAAAAGAAACAAATCAATTAAAATGCTTAAGCAAAGTTCATGAAAAACATTGATGATCTGCAGGCATTGATCGATGAGGAGATCCGGAGACAATACCGGATACTGGAGCCGCGTGAGCTATATGAGCCTATGTGGTATGCCCTCTCGAACGGAGGTAAAAGACTTCGCCCGGTATTTGTATTAATGGGCTGTCAACTGTTTAGTGATGACATTAGGCGTGCTGCACTTCCGGCGCTTGGAATTGAAATGTTTCATAATTTCACGCTTCTTCATGATGACATTATGGACAAGGCTTTTATGCGTCGAAACTTACCAACGGTGCATGTAAAATGGGATGTTAACCGGGCTATTTTGTCTGGGGATGCCTTGGCCATACAATCAAATATTTTTATTGCTTCGTGTGATAAAGAGATTCTTCCCGATGTGCTCAGGGTGTTTAATACCACCGCACTTCAGGTATGCGAAGGGCAGCAATATGATCTGAATTTTGAGAGAATTGAAGAGGTTAGCGTTACGGAATACCTGAATATGATCCGGTTAAAAACCGCCGTATTGATTGCAGGTAGCCTGGAGATTGGCTCCCTTATTGGTGGCGCAGCCCCACAATGGGCCAAAAGGGTTTATGATCTTGGCGATATGATTGGAATGGCTTTTCAACTTCAGGATGATTTTCTGGATACATTCGGGAACCCGGAAACTTTTGGGAAGAATATTGGTGGAGACATATTGGCTAACAAAAAAACTTTCTTGCTTATTAAGGCCAGAGAGCTTGCGGATACTGAGCAGTTGAACCTTCTGAAACATTACTATAGTTCAGAGGATTTTAATGCTGAAGAAAAAATCGGATCGGTAAAAAAGATTTTTCGAGATCTGGAAATCGATAAGATGACAGTGGAAAAAGTTCATGAATACTCCAATAAAGCATTAAGTATTCTGGCTGAGATCCCTGTTGACGGATCACGGAAAGTTGAACTTGAAAAGTTTACCCGGAACCTCATGGACCGGATCAGATAAATAGCATAATTTTGAATTCAATAAAAACCTGCAGCAATGGTTGAAAATAAAGGAAAAGTTTTACAGGTAATCGGGCCGGTTGTGGATGTGGAATTTGCAAGCGGCGGCGCATCTTTACCCGAAATTTATGAAGCGCTTGAGATTTCACGGGAAGATGGAACCAAGCTTATTGTGGAATGCGAACAGCACATTGGAGAAAACACTGTTCGAACTATCGCTATGGATTCTACCGATGGGTTATCCCGCGATATGGAGGTCAGATCAACCGGTAGTCCCATCCGCATTCCGGTTGGAGACCAGGTGAGGGGCCGTCTGTTAAATGTTACCGGATTGCCTATTGATGGATTAGGAGCAATGGATGGATCCATAGGGTATCCAATTCATAGGGAGCCTCCGAAATATCAGGATCTTAGTACTGAAAACCAGGTTTTATTCACTGGAATAAAAGTGATCGACCTGATTGAACCTTATTCCAAAGGAGGCAAAATCGGATTGTTCGGTGGTGCCGGTGTTGGAAAAACAGTATTGATCCTTGAATTAATCAATAATATCGCTAAAGCCTATTCAGGATTATCGGTTTTTGCCGGTGTTGGCGAGCGTACGCGCGAGGGGAACGATCTTTTGCGGGAAATGCTCGAATCCGGTGTTATCGATTACGGTCCCGAGTTTGTTGAGGATATGTTAAATGGCGGCTGGGATCTGACGAAAGTTGACTTTAAACGTTTACGTGAAAGTAAACTTGCCCTGGTTTTTGGTCAGATGAATGAACCTCCGGGTGCACGTGCCCGTGTGGCCCTATCCGGATTGGCACTTGCTGAATATTTCCGCGATGGCGATGAGCAAACGGGAGGAAGAGATATCCTTTTCTTTATGGATAATATTTTCCGTTTTACCCAGGCAGGCTCCGAGGTTTCAGCTTTGTTGGGACGTATGCCCTCGGCGGTTGGATATCAGCCAACCCTGGCAACCGAAATGGGAGCCATGCAGGAACGCATAACCTCTACTAAACGGGGTTCCATTACCTCTGTGCAGGCAGTTTACGTTCCTGCAGATGACCTTACCGATCCAGCTCCGGCAACTACTTTCTCCCACCTTGACGCCACAACCGTTTTGAGTCGCAAAATTTCGGAAATTGGTATTTATCCGGCTGTAGCTCCATTGGAGTCGACTTCCAGAATTTTAACACCAGAAATTGTTGGGAAAGATCATTATGAAACTGCCCAGAGGGTTAAGGAAATCCTGCAGCGCTATAACGAACTTTTGGATATTATTGCCATTCTGGGTATGGACGAATTGTCGGAAGAAGATAAATTGATCGTTCATCGTGCCCGTCGAATCCAAAGGTTCCTTTCCCAGCCTTTTCATGTAGCAGAGCAATTTACTGGACGTCCAGGTGCATTTGTGGCTATCGAGGATACCATTAAAGGGTTTAAAATGATCATGAACGGTGAAGTGGATAAATACCCAGAGGCTGCGTTTAACCTGGTTGGACCTATCGAAGAAGCAATTGAGAAAGGTGAGAAAATGCTTGCCGATTCCCGTAAATAACTAATCATACAATTATCGTGCACCTCGAAATTCTAACACCGGAATTGAAAATTTTCTCAGGGGAGATCACTTTGATAAGCCTTCCTGGAACCAGGGGTTCTTTTGAGATCATGAATAACCATGCCCCGTTGATTTCCACATTAGAGGCCGGGAGCGTTAAGGTTATTGATACAAAGGGACAGACTCAACTTTTCGAGATCAAACGCGGAGTGGTTGAATGCCTTGATAATCAAATACATTTGTTGGTTACAACCAATCAATAGGAGATATTGGAAGCCAGATTTATCATTCTTCATTCGGACGACCCTTCGGAAATTCTTTTAGCCACCACTTTAATCAGGTGTCTTAAAACACAGGTCGAGGGAGCTTTGGTTTATTCTGTTGTTAAGGAAACCTATAAATGGCTGCTCGAATCCAATCCTTATTTGGATGACATCTTTGTATTTCAGGATAACCCTAAAGAACTGGTAGACATACTTAAAGATTTTTTGCCGGATTACTTGATTGACCTGGACGGTGGCCGTGAGGTGAGACGTTTCAAAAACAGGCTCAAAGTATTGGATTTTACCATAAACAGAAGAAATCCGGTTGACCAATGGACCGAAAGAGCTTTTGGCACCTGCGCATTATTCGATGTTCAGGATGATGGTAAGGGACAGCAATTTGTGCCGGTGAACAAGGGTCTGGATATGCTGCCTTCGGAATTTCTGAAAGGATTTATTGTACTATCACTTGATCACAACGCCAAAGAGAGACCCATCTCAGATGATCAGATTATCGAGTTGGTGGTTATGACCGAGAAGCCCATTGTGGTTACCGGAAACAGCTTTAATCGTGATCTGGCCAACAGAATCAGCCAATCCACAGGATGTGCAGTTTTTCCAACTTGCGGGGATATTACTGATTCACAAATTGCGTCTATTATCGGCTCTTCAAAAGGGGTTGTTGTTTTTGATTCCTTATGGTACAACCTGGCGGATACCATAGGGGTAAAGAAGCTGATCATTACCGGGAAAATTGATTTGGAAAAATTGAAATCTACTGCTTTGTGGGCAAGATCCTTATTTGATACAAACGATGCCGGGAATTCCATTTAACCGGGAAGCGATCGAAGTTATGGCTCCGGCAGGCTCCTTTGAATCGTTGCGTGCCGCGGTGGCCGGAGGTGCCGATGCCGTATATTTTGGTGTCGGACATCTGAATATGAGATCCAAGTCTACCCGGAATTTCCTGGCTTCCGATCTGCCTCTGGTGGCAAGGTATTGCAGATGGTGCGGCGTGAAGTCCTACCTGACCCTCAATACAATCATATACGATCAGGAAATTGCTTTGGCCCACCAATTAATTGATCTGGCGGTAAAATCCGGTATTTCAGCTGTTATTGCATCGGACCAATCGGTTATTGAATACGCCAGGCAGCAAGGTATGGCTTTGCATTTGTCAACCCAGTTGAATATCTCCAATTTTGAAACCGTCCGCTTCTATGCAAAATATGCCGATGTAATGGTTTTGGCCAGAGAGCTTACTCTGGATCAGGTTAGTGAAATTGCACGGAAGATTGGTGCCGGCAATGTTACAGGACCATCCGGCAATCAAATAAAACTTGAGCTATTTGTACACGGTGCACTTTGTATGGCGATATCGGGCAAATGTTATCTGAGCCTTCATCAGTATAATATCTCAGCCAATCGAGGTAGTTGTCTTCAGGCTTGCCGGCGGGCCTATAAAGTAGAAGATGCTGAATCGGGCGATCAGCTGGAAATAGATGAAGAATACATCATGTCGCCAAAGGACCTGTCGACAATCCATTTTCTGGATCGTATTATTTCATCCGGGATTACCGTTCTCAAAATAGAGGGGCGTGCCCGACCGGCTGAATATGTTAAAACCGTTGCATCGTGTTACCGGGAAGCAGTCGACAGTTTGTTTGACGGAACCTATGGACCTGAAAAAATAGAACATTGGAAAGATCGTCTGGCAACCGTTTTCAACCGGGGATTCTGGGATGGATACTACCTCGGCCAACGTTTGGGTGAGTGGAGCAAAGTCTATGGATCAGCAGCAACGAAAAGAAAAGTATTAATTGGAACCGCAACCAATTATTTTTCCAGATTGGGTGTAGGAGAGTTTGATATACAATCAGAGTATCTTTCTGTTGGTGATGAAGTTCTGATCATTGGACAAACAACCGGATTAGTTGAAATAAGAGTAGATGAGATTCACAATAATGGGGGTCAGGTTGAAAAGGCCACAAAGGGCGATCGGATCGCATTTTCCACCGGACGAAAAATCAGGCGTGGGGATAAGCTGTTCAAATGGGTAACCTTAGAGCAATCAACGGAAAATATACCGGTATCCAATCCCGAAGATATGGGAAGTTGATGGGTTTTTGACCTGTAATTCCTGCTGAAGTTTGTAAAACACGTCCAATCTGTTTCGTTTATTCAGTTTCTGCTTGATTCCGATGGCCAAACGATACTGATCAACAAATGCCGGTTCCCCTGCTGATACCCGGTACCAGAACTCAATGTTGGTGTATGGTTCTGTTTTTTTGTTTTTCAACTCACGCGAAACTTCGGCTACTCCTCTCACATAATTTTCCGGAACATACCAATCATCGGAATGCCTGAACTCGGAAAATGATTTTTGAAAAGTTGCTTTAAGTGAGCCATTCCATCCGCCATATTTTTTTTGCACATTAAGATAAGCGCCGAATCGATGATTGAAATCAAACCTGTTGCCGTTTTTTGGTCTACTGATAAGCCGGTATAAAATGCCCGCATCGAGGAATTTACTGATCTGATAATCAATTGATACTTCTGAATTTATTTTATCAAGCCGGCTCATATTTTCAAAAAACCGTGCCTCTTCTTCCAACCCGATTTTCCATTTTTTCCCTGGCTCAAAGCGGAGCATTAAGCCGGCCCACAATCCTGCATCCTGATATTGTGCAACAGCAGCCGGACTAATACAAAGGAGGATAAAAAACCAAATCGATTTTTTCATGTCACAACAACTACCTGCGCTTTTTACCGGTTTTTTCAGGTTTCACCTCCTTTTCGTGCCGGTAAAATATCCGCACCTTGGCAGTATCCCGCAAAAAGTTTATTCGATCGATGCTGAAGCGGTAAACATTCAAACCGGTTCTTTTCTTCAGGTCTTCAAGTAAATCAGCATGCCGTGAGGGATGTATCAGTTCAATTTTTTCATAACGGATATCCATAAAATCTTCACTTTTTCGCATCCAGATCCGCTCAAGATACCAGGTGATTAATACAATTACCGCGTTGGCAAATATGAGTTCAGCCCAGCTTACCGATTTATCGGATAGTGAATTAACTACTGATATGCCAACCATCAGGAAAAGGTATGTCATCTCCTTGATAGGAATGGTATCAGTCCGGTATCTTAAAATGCCGAATATAGCAAACAACCCGAGTGCAAATCCCAGCTGAACCGATACCTTGCCAAGCATAAAGCAAAGGATAAAAACGATGGTGCTGAAAATCATGAAAATGAAAAAGAAGTCCTTTCTTTTGGAATGCGGATAGTAGAGAAACCGGATCAAAATGATGGTTACAAAAAAGTTAAAGGCAAACCGGATCAATAATTGAAGAAAATCGGCAGGATTAATGATTTTAAGTCCGATAAATCTGATTGCTTCAACACCTTC
>CAIXKO010000672.1 GCA_903919925.1 uncultured Bacteroidota bacterium
CTGCAACTTCAATCGACTGTTCGTTTACGACAAATATTGCAGCTTCTTTTGCTTCGATAAAATGAACACCAAAATGAGCGCTTACGGCAAAAAATTCACCTCTTTGCAGGAGTATGAATCGCTCATCGACAGTGTTTTTGAACAGGATATTAAAAAAGGAATTCAAGGTGCAAAATTTGGCGTAGCCTATTACCGTACTTTAAAATTCGACGATGTTCCCAGGGAAACTGCAAACACGGTTTTTGAAAAAATGAAGGCATCACCTGAAATAGTCTTTTCGTTTGATGAGGCAAAGCCATTGCAGGATTTTATTTTCTTCAAACTATTGACGCTCTGCAATCAGTATAAGCTGCCCGTTCAAATACATACCGGCCTGCAAACGGGCACCGGCAACGATATCACCAACTCAAATCCCACCGGTCTGGTGAAAGCGTTTTTCAAGTTCCCGGCGGTAAAATTCTGCATTCTTCATGCCGGATATCCCTATGGCGGCGAAATGGCAACTTTAGCCAAAACTTTTGCTAACGTATATATCGATATGGCCTGGTCCGCCCTCATCTCTCCCTCATACACCATTCGATATCTGCAGGAATTTATTGAAACCGTTCCATCCAATAAAATCATGGCTTTTGGAGGTGATAGCCAAACCGTTGAGGGCGCCTACGGAGCATCTGTTTTAGCTCGGAATACCGTTGCAGAAACCTTAACCCGAATGGTGAAATCAAACTATCTCACCGAACAGGAGGCTTTACAAATAATAGTTAAAATACTAAGAACCAACGCTCTAACAACATATAACATAAACATTAATTAAACAACTTTCTATGCGGACCTCTGCGTTCTTCGATATAACTGTCTTTAAGCACCCTCCTCTCCGAGGGGGAATCAGAGCTCATTCCCCCTCCCTTTTTCAGGGAGGGGGCCAGGGGGAGGGTACCTAAAAACAAACTATCAGCCATAATGTTCCATTTCAGACGGTAGGACCTCTGCTTTAAAAAAACTGCTCAGATTTACGCCGAAACAACAAAAATAACCCAGTCAATCCTCGAATTAAACCCATCATGAAAAAATTTTACACATTAATCTTCCTCCTGGCTATTCTCCTCTCCCCAGCCAAATCCCAGGAGCGCCTCGAGTCCAGCGGACAGATACCCATACTGGCCTGGTACGGTATCCCCGCCGCCGAAACCACCATTGCCCGATATCAGGAGCTGAAAGATGCCGGTATAACATTCCATTTCAGCGGATTCCCAAATGCCGATGCCATGCAAAAGGCCCTGGATGTTGCCGCAAAAGTGGGTATCCGGATGGTCGTTTCCTGCCCCGAGCTAAAGAGCGATCCTGAAAAAACCGTTCGCAGGTTCATGAACCATCCTGCGGTTGCCGGTTACCACCTGATCGATGAACCCAATATCAAACTGTATCCCGAATTGGCCAAATGGGCAAAGCAAATTCAGGCTATCGATAGCAATCACTTTTGTTATGTAAATCTGTTCCCCAATTTTGCCGATTCTACCCAGCTCGGTACCAGGGATTATCGCAAGTACGTGAGCGAATGCGCTAAACAAATACCACTCGAATTCCTTTCATTTGATTATTATCCGGTTTTAAAGGACCACCTGTCTAAAACCTGGTATGAGAATCTGGAGCAGATTGCCGACGAATCAAAAAAAGCCAATAAACCTTTCTGGGCTTTTGCACTCACCACCAATTACGATGAAGCTCACCTGACTCCCCAAACCCTCGCTGCCATTCGTCTTCAGGTTTACAGCGATCTGGCTTACGGTGCCCAGGGAATTCAATATTTTACCTACTGGTCGGCAACTTCCATTAATGCTCCGTCGGGCGAGGATCAGCGCGGTGCACCCATTACTGCCACAGGAAAGAGAAGTGTGGTTTATGACCGGGTAAAACTCATGAGCGAGGAAATTAAAAACCTGTCTGGTGTGTTCCTCGGGTCAAAAGTTGCCTGGGTCCGGCATACCGGAAAAGGCGCGATCCCCGGCGGAACTATTCGCCTTACCTCACTTCCAAATCCTATTAAAGTATTGGATACCGGTGGCGCTCCAGCCTTGGTATCCCTCCTTGAAAAAGGTGATAACGCTTTCTTTGTAGTCGTAAATAAGGATTTTATAAATAGTATCAACCTGACCGTTTTTGGTGATGAATCATTAAAAAAAGTGCTAAAAGACGGAACCATTGTCCCCGCCAGCGCTTATGAAAGTACCCTCGAACTGGATCCCGGCGATGCCGCAATTTATATGTTTCCAAAGGCTCGTAAATAATAACATTCGATAACTAACCCTATGAAAAAAGAGCAATTACAAAAAATCCTGAATGATATCAGTTCCGTAAAAATCGCTCTGGTAGGCGATTTTTGCCTCGATGCCTATTGGTTCATCGATGAGGCCATGAGTGAAATATCGGTGGAAACAAACCAGGCAACCCGTCCGGTAAGACAGCAAAAATACTCCCTAGGCGGGGCAGGAAATGTTACCAGTAATCTGGCTGCCCTCGGCGTTAAGGATGTCCGCGCTTTTGGCGTTATCGGTACCGATCCCTTTGGTGCCGAGATGGTTAAGGTCATGAATGCTTCCGGTATCCAACCACGTAATTTGCTGGTTCAGGAGGAGGATTGGCATACCCATACTTATGCTAAACCCTATATCGATGACCGCGAACTTAACAGGGTGGATTTCGGGAATTATAACCGGCTATCCAAAGAAACTGCCAATCGTTTGATCGATAATCTGATACATGAAATTCCTGAGGTCGATATCGTGATCATTAATCAACAGGTACCCTCCGGAATCCATATCGATTATTTTAAGAAAAGATTGGTTGATGTGATCAAACAGTTCCCATCAAAAACCTTTATCGTGGATAGTCGCAGCTTTAATGATTACTACGATGGCGCTATCCGCAAAATGAACGATACCGAAGCTGCCCGCCTCTGCGGACTCAATAAAAAACCCGATGAAGTGGTACTCTATTCTGAAATTGTATCATCGGCACATGAGTTATTTAACCGTTACCAAAAACCACTTTTTATCACCCGCGGCAGCAAGGGATCCCTCACCATAGATGAATCGGGCATTTCCGAAATTCCCGGACTCATGATCCTCTCCAAAGTAGATACCGTTGGGGCCGGCGATAGCTACCTCGCTGGTGCTGCTTCTGCTTTAGCTGCAGGATACAACATGGAAATCGCTGCACAAATCGGATCCTATGTGGCAGGAGTTACCGTGCAGAAATTGTTTCAAACCGGTACCGCAACGCCCGATGAGATTTTAGCTATCGGAGAGGACCCTGATTTTATTTTTGCTGCAGAATTGGCTGAAAATATCAGACATGCAAAATATGTGGAGAATACTGAAATTGAAATCATCAATAATCTGAAAGATAAACCTCAGATTATTCATGCCATTTTCGATCACGATGGTACCATTTCCACCTTGCGTGAAGGCTGGGAACTCATTATGGCCCCCATGATGATTAAGGCTGTTTTGGGCGATAAATTTCAGGATGCCGATGAGGTTTTGTACCAGAAAGTGAAGACCCGGGTGGATGAATTTATCGACAAAACAACAGGCATACAAACACTCGTCCAAATGCAGGGTTTGATAGGCCTGATCAGGGAATTCGGATGTGTGCCCGAAGAAAAATTGCTGGATGAATCCGGATATAAAAAGATTTACAACGATGAGCTGCTCATCATGGTTCAGGAGCGTGAAAAGAAACTCTCGCGCGGCGAATTGGTGCTGGAGGATGTTACCTTGAAAAATGCAGTACCGTTTCTGCAAAAGCTCTATGATGCAGGCGTTAAGCTCTACCTGGCGAGCGGCACCGATGAGGTGGATGTGAAAAGTGAGGCCCGTGCCCTGGGATATGATCATCTGTTCGAAGGCAGGATTTATGGTGCCGTGGGCGATGTTACCATAGAAGCCAAAAAGATCGTGCTCGACCGGATTCTGAATTCCATCGGGGTAAATGCTTCCGGAAAGGTAGTTACGTTTGGCGATGGTCCTGTAGAAATCCGGGAAACCCGCAAAAGAGGAGGAATTACTGTTGGAGTGGCAAGCAATGAACTGCGCCGCTATGGCTTGAATGAGCACAAACGCAAAAGGCTCATCAAAGCCGGTGCTGACTTTGTTGTCCCCGATTTTTCGCAATATCAGCAGCTGCTGGGTTTGTTGAATATTTAACATCAGAATATGCCTTACCCAAAACTCGATCGGAATCAGCTGGATATCAAAAAACTGAGCACCCGGTATAGCAAGGTGTTTATCGAAAAAGACCATGTTCCGGTTACCCAAAAACCATCGCATCTTTCGGAAACCGGTCAGGAGCTGATCAAAAAAACAGCTGTCCGTATCCAGGTTGCCCGGCAGGAGAACCGCTCAGTGATGCTCACATTTGGCGCCCATACCATAAAAAATGGCATGGCCCCAACCCTCATCGCACTGATGAACGAAGGTTGGGTTACTCACCTATCTACCAATGGGGCCGGTATCATTCACGACTGGGAGTTTGCCTTTCAGGGAAAATCCAGCGAGGATGTTCGTGAAAATGTGCATCATGGCCAGTTTGGCATCTGGGATGAAACCGGATTCTTTATCAATCTTGCCCTGATTGTTGGGGCCTATGAAGGGTTGGGATATGGCGAATCGGTTGGCAAAATGATTGCTCTGGAAGGATTGCAGATACCCGATATCCAACTTTTGCATGAAGTGGCAGTCCATAAAATGGGCTCCAATCCTGAGCTGGCTGCCGCAGCTATTGACCTGGCGGGGGTTTTGCAAAAGTTCAGCCTCCCACCCGGATTTCTTTCCATACCACATCCGTACAAAAGCTATTCGGTTCAGGCTCACGCCTATACTCAGGGTATTCCATTTACCGGTCATCCCATGATTGGCCACGATATTATTTATAATCATCCGATGAACCACGGAGCTGCCCTCGGAAGAACAGCTTTAAATGACTTCCTCAGTTTCGCCAAAAGCGTGAGCAATCTGGATTATGGAGTGTATATGTCGATCGGCTCTGCGGTGATGTCGCCCATGATTTTTGAAAAAGCACTCTCGATGTCGCAAAACCTTAAAATACAGGCAGGTGAGCACATTGATCACCACTATATGCTGATTGTGGATCTCGCAAAATCCGATTGGGACTGGCAAAAAAACGGCGAACCTCCAATGGATAATCCGGCCTACTATCTGAGATATTGCAAAACTTTTCAACGGATGGGCGGCGAAATGGATTACCTGACAGCCGACAACCGGGATTTCTTATTAGCTATTTATCAAGAACTTCAGGAACTAACTCAAGCATTATGATAAACTCAATCGAATTATTAAATCTTAAACAAGAAGCTGAAAACCATTTGGTTAACGAACTTCTTCCATTCTGGACCACCCGTATGATCGATGCCACCAACGGAGGCTATATCACTCATTTCGATAAAGATGGTAATGACAGCGGGGAAGATGAAAAATCGCTGATTGCCCAAACCCGCTGTTTATACACCCTTTCTTCGGCCCACCGTGCCGGCTATGGTAACGGGGAATTCGCCGGATTGGCCAAACATGGTTTCGATTTCCTGATCAATAAAATGTGGGACCCCGAATTTGGCGGGTTTTACTGGATGATGGATCGGAAAGGGAATGTCAAAATCGACCGGAAAATAATTTATGGTCATAGTTTTGCAATCTATTCACTCAGCGAGTACACGCTGGCAACAGGCGATCAGCGGGGAATTGAATATGCTGAAAAAGTGTTTGACCTGATCCAAAAGTATTGTGCCGATACCATGTACGGTGGTTATTGGGAAATGTTCCACCGCGATTGGACACTCTGCGGACCAGGCAGCCAGGGGGGTGAC
>CAIXKO010000673.1 GCA_903919925.1 uncultured Bacteroidota bacterium
CCGGTGGAAGATGATCTGGTTGAACCACCAGCGGCCGATCCGCCTGAATAAGCCCTGTTTCCGCTTAGCATTCCGCCGGCGGCAGAACCGCTAACGCCATCGGTACGACCGGAATGACGTGGTCCGTAGTATGAATTTAAATCATTCCCATGGTTGTTGTTATCCCAATCACCCCAATGGTAACCGTTGCCGTACCATGAGTTGTAACCGTATCCGCCATACCAGGAATTGTATCCAAAACCACCGTACCATGGATTATAGAATGAGTTTCCATAGTAGCCGAACGGGGAATAGAAATCGGAATAGAACGGATCGTAATATCCCATTCCACCGAATCCGCCGTATCCGCCGTATCCGCCGTAACCCATTCCCATTCCATAGCCAAAACTACCGGAGTACCATGGATCGTAGTAGCCGAAACTCATGGAAGGCCGATAGAACCGGTTGATGCGGTTGGTATAATAATAATCGTCATAAGGTTCATTGTAATAGCCACCTTCATCGCCCATCTGGTTGCCATTTTCATCGACGTACTCCTGGGTAGTAGAATCCACGAGTGCATAATTTCTTTGGGCCACCCTGATGGAATCCTCGGCGAGGCGGGCATCCTCCTGCCTGGCTAAGGGTTGCGGAACTTCAGCCACATCGATCCGCTTGTTGATAACTACCTGTTTTTCAGCAGGACTATAATAGACATCATCCGAACTTGCGGATGTTAAAAAAACCCCGGTGCTGCAAGAGCTGGCAAGCAGCATGATGGGTAGTAATCTGGCAATTGTTGCTTTCATGATTTCGCCCTTCTGTGAGGTTTTAAATATAGGATAATATTTCCTTAATTTGTATTCACTATTTCGATTCAAAACAAATATTGTACCAAACACAACAAAATGGCCAAGGTATTAACATCCCGGAATGAAAATTATGCTCAATGGTATAACGATTTAGTTATCAAAGCCGATCTGGCGGAAAACTCAGCAGTCAGAGGCTGCATGGTGATCAAACCTTACGGCTACGCGATATGGGAGCGTATGCAGCAAGAATTGGACCGCATGTTTAAGGAGACGGGGCATGTGAACGCTTATTTCCCGCTTTTTATTCCAAAATCGTTTTTCAGTCGCGAAGCACAGCATGTGGAAGGATTTGCCAAGGAATGCGCAGTGGTTACGCATTACCGGCTGATGAAAGATGAGGTGAACGGGGGATTAAAAGTTGATCCGTCGGCCAAACTGGAGGAGGAGCTGATTGTCAGGCCCACCTCGGAAACGATTATTTGGAACACCTATAAAAACTGGATTCAATCCTATCGCGATTTGCCGATCCTGATCAATCAGTGGGCCAATGTAGTACGATGGGAAATGCGAACCCGGCTATTTCTCCGGACGGCTGAATTTTTGTGGCAGGAAGGTCACACCGCGCACGAAACCAGTGCCGAAGCGGTGGAGGAAACACTGAAAATTCTGGGTGTTTATTCCACTTTTGCCGAGGAATTCCTGGCGATTCCGGTGATCAGGGGAAGTAAAACCGAATCGGAACGGTTTGCCGGAGCGCTTGATACTTATTGCATTGAGGCCCTCATGCAGGATGGAAAGGCTTTACAGGCCGGAACCTCCCATTTTCTGGGCCAGAATTTTGCCAAAGCATTTGACGTAAAATATGCATCGCGGGAGGGACGGGAGGAGTATGTTTGGGCAACATCATGGGGCGTATCTACCCGCTTGATGGGTGCCCTGGTTATGGCTCATTCAGATGATAATGGTTTGGTACTGCCTCCTAAACTCGCTCCACAGCAGGTTGTTATCGTTCCGATTTACAAAACACCTGAGGAATATGCGGCTACTTGTGAGCGTGCCCATGCTATTAAGGATCAGCTTAAAAAACTGGGGGTAACGGTGAAAGTTGATGATCGCGACACCCACAAACCAGGCTGGAAATTTGCGGAATATGAGCTAAAAGGGGTGCCTTTGAGAATTGCGATCGGCCCCAGGGATATGCAAAACGGCACCGCCGAGCTTGCCCGTCGTGATACGCTTACCAAAGAGGTGGTACCGATGGATCAATTAACCACTATTGTTCCTGCCTTGCTGGATAGAATGCAGATCGACATTTACAATAAAGCATTGAATTACAGGACTCAGAACACCTACCGGGTGGATACCTGGGATGGATTTCTGGAGCAGATTGAAAAAGGTGGATTCATTTCCGCTCATTGGGATGGCGATGCGGCTACCGAGAAAATGATCCAGGAGGAAACCAAGGCAACCATCCGTTGCATACCTTTGGATACTGTTGAGGAAGCCGGCTTTTGTGTAAAAACAGGGAAGCCGTCCAATCGGAGGGTACTTTTTGCACGAGCATATTAATATCACCCTAAATATTTATCGCCGTGGATGACAAGATATTAGAGACTTTAACCAGTAAATCAACACTGAAGCAGCTCATTTACGACAATACCCATTCAGCTTTCCAGATGCTGAAAGAGGAGCTTTTTAAAATAACCGAAGATCTTAACCG
>CAIXKO010000674.1 GCA_903919925.1 uncultured Bacteroidota bacterium
AATTTCTGAAAGTCAGAATAATCACCTTTCTGCCTTAGGTTGAATAATCGACCATAAAGTTTTCCGGTTTCGAGTGATACCCTTTCAGACTTCACAAATTCTTTATGGAACATGGTTTTAACCCCGTTATGACTGTTGGCTGGATGTCCGTTTTTTAGGAGTAAAGCAGCAACCATATAATAGCAGGAATAATACAGACGGTTAGCTACTGCGTTCCAAAATCCTCCATTAGCCAGCAGAGTCGCTTCTTGAAGTGTTTCTTTGGAACGTGCGATCCGGTATTTTACCAGCTCCTCAATGCTTTTGCTCATATTTCAATCCCATCCCGAAGGACATTCTGATAAAACGAGGTCAACTTATAATCTTCCCAAATCATCGCATTTTGAACGATCCCCGTTAATACTTCCTCTGTTTCCAGTTCCACCTCAAAAAGGGTATCGAAAATCCGGTTTTGGAAATCACGATCCACCGTTCTATTGCTCAAAATGAGAAAATCCCAATCTGAATCTTTACGGGATTTGCCTCTGGCTCTTGAACCAAAGAGAAGAATTCGGGAATCAGGATCGATTTCCTTGATCCGGTTCTTAACAAGTCTCAATATTTTCTCCCTCTTGGTCATATAGATGCAAAGATACAAAAATGCGCAGCTATCTAATTTCAATTTGAAATGCCCGATTCCAGTATCCGCACAGGTCCGATCAAGCCCGATTCCTGCAATTCCCAGTCGTCCCGGATCTTGATATTTGTTCGGGTCATCCTTTGAGCCTGAGGCTTGCCGCGATCGCCGATCAGCCGGTTCAACCAGTTATTCACAACCGTAATTTTCAGGTGGTTTTCGCCGGATTGCAGGGCTTCGGTTATGTCGGCATGGAAAGGTGGCGTCCAGACAATACCAAGATTCCGACCGTTCAGCTCGATGGCGGCAATACCAATATCACCCACCCGGCTAAGTTCAATCAGGTAACGCTGGTCCTTCGACCATCCTGAAAAATCAAACTGCTTGGAATAAACGGCCTTGCCCGAATAGAACCGAATTCCCTCTGAAGGGGATTGTGTCCAGTCGGTCAGCTCCGGAAATTCCACGGAAGCCGGTCCGCCCCATGCGGTATCGAATGCAACCTGCCAGGGTCCCTGGATCACGGTTGCTATTTCAGGAACTGCGAAATTTGAAGCTGCCTGTCCACGAGCGGTGAGCGGAATGGGTTCCCGAAAGACAACGAAACAGGAACCGTTCGGATCGAATTCCATCGGAACCACCGTCCGGCCTTCTTTTTGACTGAAAGCCCCTGCCTTGCGGACTGAACCTGTGACGGGGTCCCAGATTTCCGGCTGCCTGCCGGCGACGCGGAATACACCATCGAGGGTCTGCTTTTCATCGGTTTGGTTGCTGATAAAATAGAAATCCACTCCATCTATCTGATAATGAATATAATCATAACGGGAATCCTTCCCGGCTCCGTCTGCCTCAAAGTCCGGTGCCACCCCCTCATTTTGCAGAAAATCACGGGCATTGATGCCCCAGATCAGGCGACCTTTCCCAATCGTCCGGATACCGGTCTCCGATGGGGATTTTCCCCACAGGTTATCGGCTAATGAGTGGAATTTCCTTTGTGATGCCTCTCCCCCCTGCAAACTGACCAGCCGCTCCGGTTTATATCCCAAAACAGTGGTGCCTGCCTTTAACAATTGTTCTGTCTTTTTGATGGCTGCCAACGACAGCACCCGATGATCGGGCAACACCAGAATCCGGTATTGCACGCCTCCGGGAACAACGATCTTCCCGTCGGTTACCTCCAGCCGGAGCAGTACCTCCTCATTCGTTACGTCATAATCGTATCCGGGGAGCACACCTGCAGGATCGGATTCCTTCAATGTGGCTATGTTGGGAACATGATCGCCGTAGTAGTAAAGCGCATCCGCAACAAATTTTCCTTTTTGCGCCAGAAACTGAATGCGGCCCATATAATCCAGGAACGCATCGGAATAGTTCCACCAGGTAACCTGTGGGTTCAGGTGGGTGCCGGCAAAGTATTCCTGGCCGGGAATTCCCATCTCCTTTGGTGAATTGGTAAAAGTGTGGACGAAGATCATATTCAAACCTGCGCAGTATTCGTGGTCCATGGCTGGTTTCTGGTCCTTCCACAAGATATCGCTCCAATGCGGCTTTTTCAATGAGGTAAAGGATTCGGCGCCAACAATCCTCTTTCCGTAAATATGGGCTGCTGAGGCAGCC
>CAIXKO010000675.1 GCA_903919925.1 uncultured Bacteroidota bacterium
AGCTTATTACCCGATTTCTCGACTAATTTGCCATTGAGATCATTTCCGATTGCTTTGGCAATATTGACAATTTCACCGGCATCAAGATCGGCCTGGGTAACGGTATGTGAGGCGGATACGGTTAAAACTTTGCCCGGTAGTAGCGTAGCAGCAGCGTTAGTTATTCTTACCACCGCATTAGGATCAGTAATATCCAGGTTGAATACCGAAATATTTCCAAGGTTTTTAACCTGGATGGAGTAATCGATCACCTCGCCAACATTTCTGAAAATTGCTTTGGAGGCGGTAGCGGAAAGAGTCAGCTGAGTACGCTGCAGGCCATAAACGGTCACTTTATTACCGATTTTCTCAATGGTTTTACCGGCCAGATCGAAACCAGCGGCGGTGGCAATGGTCACCACTTTACCAGCATCGATATCGGCTTGGGTAACAATATGCGCCGCATCTACGAATACTGAATCGCCGGGCAGGAGAATGGTAACTGGCCGCACGGTTACGATCACTGCGTTAGGATCGGAAACGGCTGTACTGATAATGCTGACGTTACCGGTGTTTTTAACAACAATGTTGTAATGAATGATCTCGCCAACCTCGCTGAAAGTGGTTTCCTTAGCAACGGCAAAGGTTGATAGTTCAGGTTGCTGGAGAGCATTTACGGTAATTTCATTACTGGTGGCACTTACCGGTTGCAGGGTTGGATTTTTGCCGGTGGCATCTACTGATTTTACCACTTTCCCAGCGTCCAGATCTACAATGTTTACGGTATAAACAGCTGATAGTTTGGCCGTTTTTCCCGGAAGGAGCATCGTGACAGGGTTGCCGCTTATGATCAGGTTACCCGGGTTACTGACAACAATGTTAGAAAGGGTAACGTTTCCATTGTTTTTAATCTCAATGGAGTAATTGATCTGGTCGCCCAAGCTCCGGAATGAAGATTGTGCGGTATTGAGATTTGCAGTTATTTGCGGCAACTGAACGGCATAAATCTTAACCGGCATGCTAACCACATAGAAATCAGTACCATCAGGATATTTACCGCTGATCGAGGCTTTGCTTTTAATCTGACCAAAATCGAGATCTGACTGAGTAACCGTATGGACAGCCATCAGCGTGGTACTTTCAGAAGCAGAAAGCCGGCTGATTACCTGGTTTCCATTGATTGAGGCAATAGAATCGGAAACGGTGATATTGGAAATTGGAACTTTTCCATGATTTTTCACTGTTATAGCGAAATGGATCGTTTCACCAAGCTTACCGAAATCCGGTTCCTGAACCACTTCGGTCACAACCAGACCTTCTGCTTTATTAGCCAGAATGGTGAGTTTGTTTGTCATGTTGGTGATTTTCGTTCCCTTAGGATCGAAACCAAACACAGTTGCCATACTGGTAAGATTTCCTTCTTTCAGATCTGATTGTGTGACAATGTGCTCAGCAGTAACCACTACACTGGCTCCCGGAAGCAGATCAGGGATCGAATTTCCATTGGTGAACTGTGCATCAATATCGGATAGTCTGATATTTGTGAGCGTAACGTTACCCTTATTTCTGATATTGATGGAATAGTGGATAATATCACCCGGTAAACTATAGGTTATTTCAGCAGAAGCTATGGTAGCGGTAAACTGTGCTTGCTGTAACGCTTGGATAATGATATTATTACTATTTACCCGTATTGATTGCCTATTGGGATCGTAGCCGGATATTGAGGCGGTTTTTTCAATAAATCCGATATTCAGATCAACCTGAGAAATGCTATTAAAGGATTGTATGTTAACTTTTTCACCAGGGTTTAGGCTGGCAATCCGGGTACTACCAATAACAGTTGTGTTAGGATCGGTGAAAGTGATACCGGTAATTTTCACGTTACCGGAATTTCGGATTTCGTTATCAAAGTGGATCAGATCACCCACTTTGCTAAAGGAAGTATCTACTGAAGTTTTGGTTAAAGTCAACTTCGGATTTTGAGAAGCAAAAACAGTTACCTCATTAGATTTCAAGAAGAATCGGGTATTATCCGGGTTCAATGCCGATGCTATTGCAGAAGATACCACCCTTCCGGCATCGAGATCAGCCTGTGTAATTACATGCTTAGCGGTAACTATTGCGGTTTCCTGAGAGTAAAGCCTTAAAATCGGGTTACCACCGGTGATGAAAGCGTTATCGACTGTTACATCGATATTTGAGATGGTTAACTCTGCCGCATTTTTAACGCTGATCAGGAAATGCAATGTATCGCCAATGTTTCTGAAGCTGTTCTCCACTGCTTTTTCTGAGATGATCAACCGCGATGACTGGCGGGCATAGGTAGTTACCTGGTTACTTTCATCAGAAACGGGAACGCCATTTGGATCAATTCCCCATGCGGAGGCAATATTCTCGATTTTCCCCAGAGTGAGATCCGCCTGCGTTACAACATGCTCAGCGAAAACGCTGACCGTATGACGCGGAAGCAAGCTGATAATCGGAATTCCACTGGTTACCACAGCAATCGGATCGACAACGGTGATATTGGAAGCGGTTACGTTACCGCAGTTGTATACTTCGAGTGTATAGTGGATAACATCGCCAACGGCCCAATACGTATTGTCGTTAACATATTTAGTTAAGGTTAACTGTGGTCGCTGGAAACCTTTTACAGTAACAATATTGCTGGTGTCCGTGATGTTGTTGCCATTTGCATCGTTACTGGTTACGGTTGCAACGTTCAAAACCTTGCCGGCATCAATATCAGCCTGGGTAACGGTGTGCACCGCCGCCAGATTTATCACCATATCGGTTGCAAGGAAGGGGATTGGAGTGCCTGAAGCAATATCGGCATTTGTATCCGTAACAATAACATTATGAAGATCGACTTCGCCGGTATTGGTAATGTGGAGGTTGTAGTGGATGAGGTCGCCCACAGCCGCGTAAATGGTATCGGTGGTTGTTTTTGTAATGGTAATCTCAGGATGCAATAGAACAACTACCCTGGTATCATCTATGGCTGTATTATTATCAGTGTCAGGATCGTGAGTGGTACTGGTTACCGTTGCCTTATTGGTGACTGAAGTAAACAGTCCGTTTTTAACCTTTGCTACGATAATCAAAGTTGCGGAGGAGCCATTAGCCAATGTTCCTATGGTCCAATAAGGTGCTGACCAGGAACCGGTTGAAGCAGTTGCGCTCAGGAAGGTGAGATCGGAAGGCAGCATGTCGGTTACCTTCACGTTTTGAGCATCGCTGTTCCCGAGGTTACTAACTGAAATGGTATAGGTGATATTATCTCCGGCCAGAACAGGATCAGGTTGACCGACTTTAGTTATTTTCAGATCGGCGATGATTGCATTTACCGTTTCGTCATCGGTAGCTGTTGGTAAAACTCCGGCTTGAGGAGTCCCTGTTGCGCTTGCGGTATTAGTAAAACTACCGGCGTTGAGTTCAGCCAAAGTTACGGTATGGGAAGCGTGATAAATCCATGTTTCGCCCACTTCAAGAACACCCATCTGTCCGGTATCGCCCGATATATACCTGACACTACCAGCATCAGCTTTTGGGTCGGCAACAGCCACATTGCTGATCGGTACATTGCCAGTATTAGCCAGGGTAATCGAATAGGTTAAAACATCTCCGGCAGCAGCGTATGAATTTGGCACCGTGGTACTGGTTTTGGTAATAACCCAGGCAGGGGTTATGGCTGCAAGAACCTCAATTATCTCGCTGGGTTTGCTGGCAACAGTTCCACCACTATCAGAAGTTCCGCCGGCACTGGCAACGTTATCAATCTTTCCTGCAATCAAATCGGCAAGTGTTACAATATGAGTGGCGGTGCAGGTGAAGCTTTGGCCCTCACTCAGTGTAAACGGAGATGTACTGCAAGTGACAACAGCATTCAAATCGGTTACCGTTATTTGGTTAATCGTAACATTACCCGTGTTGGTTACCTTTATAGAGTAGCTTACCACCTCGCCCACAGCAGTAAAGCTTGGGCTGAGAGCAGTTTTAACAGTAGTCAGTTCAGGTATCCGGGTAAACGTTTGTGTATCGCTGTCGGAATCAGTTACCAATGAACCCACCAATGGAGTACCGGTAACTGTTGCAGTATTGGTAAATGTACCGGCGTTGATATCGGCTTGTGTTAGGGTGTAGGTTGCTGTGTAAGCGGTGCTGTTACTGGTTCCCGGAGCCAGGGATGCAATGGGGCTACCCACGATAGTTGCTTGTGGATCGGTTACTGTAACATTGGTTAAGAGGGTGTTGCCGGTATTGGAAACCGTTAGAACATAAGTAATCTGATCGCCAACATCAGCCCGGTCATTAGGAGCCACTATGCTTCTGTTGAGCGTTCCAGTTTTAGTGATCTCAACAGATGGGCGGTAATCGATAACGATGGTAGCCGTGCCGGTATTATTATCCGGAACCGGGTCGGTTGTGGAGCTGCTCACGGTTGCTGTATTTGAGATCGATGTTATACCCGACAGGTTGCTGTTGACGACACCGCGGATCAGGATTTCCATACTATTTCCGGACCTAAGCGTTCCGTCGTTGTATGGACTGGTAAAGGACATCCAGGAAGCACCACCGTTCAATGAGTATTCAACATTGTTGATGGATGCAGGCACGGCATCGGCTACTGAAATATTCAAAGCATCGGATGGTCCGGCATTGTGAATATTGATGGTGTAGTTAATGGTTCCACCAGGAACAACCGGGTTGGTAGTACAGATTTTTGTGAGAGAGAGATCGGCACTGGTGGTGACCGGAGTGGTGATTGTAGTGCTATTATTCGTTGGGTTGGGGTCACACACCGGACTGGTTACAGAAGCATTGTTTGGAATAGCGGAGGTGACGCTGCTCAACACGGTACCTCTGATCAAAATGTTTAAAGCTGCTCCGTTTGGAATAGTGCCCACATTAAGTGAATTTGACCAGGTGATCCATGAGGATCCGCCATTCAGGGAGTATTGCGGGCTGCTGATATAATTGCTGTTAACCAAGTCAGTAACTATTACACCTGTTGCATCGCCAGGACCGGCATTGGCCAGGCTCAAAGTATATTCAATCATTTGGCCGGCAATCACGGGTGAGGTGTTGCAAGTTTTCACGATTGAAAGATCAGCCGCCCAATAGGTCAAAACGATGTTTGCAGAAGTTGCCGTGCACCCGTTGGCATCGGTTACGATAACGGTATAGGTTCCGGCCCTGAGCCCGGTTGGGTCCTGAACAGCGGCGCCGTTGGACCATAGATAGGTGAAGGGAGCAGTTCCGCCGGTGACAGTTGCATCGATGCTGCCATCACTGGTTCCAGAGCAGGTTGGGTTGGTTCCGATGCCGGTGACGGCCAGAACTACGGGCTGGGAGATGGTTACATTTAATGTGGTGGTGCAATGGTTAGCATCTTCTACCTGGATGGTGTAATTACCGGCTTCCATGTTGGAGATCACATTACCGCTCACACTGGCCGAGGTTCCACCAGCCGGTTCAGTCGTCACGGTATAGGTATATCCCGGAGTACCCCCGGTGGTGTTCAGAGTAATGGTTCCAGTGGAACCCGCGTTGCACAAGACGTTGGTCTGGCTGACGAGCGCGATATTCAATACATTGGGCTGGGTAATGGTAAAGTCAACGGTATAAATACACCCATTGGCATCCTTGATTTTGACGGAATGATTACCCACGGCCAGGGTTGAATACGTAGCCGTTGTTGAAGGAGTTGCTGCGGCATAAGCGGCATTGTCGAGTGCGTACTGGAAGTTAGCCGTACCTCCGGTGACCGTAACGATAGCCGATCCTGTATTGGTGTTGCAAGCGGGATTGGTCACGGCAACCGAGGCCCTGAGGTCACTGTCGGAGTTGGTGATGCTGAAGTTGACCGAGAAGGAACAGGTTCCTTTGGTCACGGTGGCCGTGTAATAGCCTGCGATCAGATTGGCGTTCACTCCGCTGGTTGCAGGGTTGCCATTGAGGGTCAGGGTATAGGGAGCTCCACCCCCGCCACCGGGAGTTAACGTTACGGAGCCGGTTGCTGCCCCGCAGGTGGTGTTGACAATGGAAGTGGCCGTTAAGGTGAGCCTAGCCGGATCGGAGAGAACGATGCCGGATGAGGTGGCTGAGCACCCATTGGCATCGGTTACGGTAACGGTGTAGGTTCCGGATGCGAGTCCGGTTGGGTCCTGATCCGCGGCGCCGTTGGACCATACATAGGTGAAGGGCGAGGTTCCACCGGTTACGGTTGCATCGATGCTGCCATCGCCCCCGCCAAAGCAGGTGGGGTTGGTTCCAATGCCGGTAACGGCCAGAACGGCGGACGGCTGGGTGATGGTTACCTCTAATGTGGTGGTGCAATGGTTAGCATCTTCCACCTGGATGGTGTAACTACCGGCTTCCATGTTGGAGATCACATTACCGCTCACACTGGCAGTGGTTCCGCCAGCGGGTTGAACCGTCACGGTATAGGTATAGGCGGGCGTACCGCCGGTGGCGTCAACGACTACCGATCCGGTGGAACCCGCGTTGCACAAGACGTTGGACTGGCTGATGAGCGCGATATTCAACACATTGGGCTGGGTAATGGTAAATTCAACGGTATAAATACACCCGTTGGCATCCTTGATTTTGACGGAATGATTACCCACGGCCAGGGTTGAGTAGGTAGCTGTTGTGGAAGGAGTTGCTGCGGCATAAGCGGCATTGTCGAGTGCGTACTGGAAGTTAGCCGTACCTCCGGCAACCGTAACGGTGGCCGATCCGGTATTGGTGTTGCAAGCGGGATTGGTGACGGCAACCGAACCTCTGAGGTCACTGTCGGAGTTGGTGATCTGGAAGTTAGCCGTTGTGGTGCAACCGGTAGCGGTTGCGGTAAAGGTGGCGGTGTAGTAACCGGCCACGAGTCCGGTATAGGAAGCCGTCAGATCGCAGGCTTTGCCGGCTCCATTCAGGACCACGGTTCCGGCCACATTGCTGGTTAGGATTACCGAACCGGCTGCGTTGTTGCAGGTGTTATTGACGATACTTCCGGCGGATAAGGTAGGAGCAGCGTTAACGGTTAAATCAATGTAATCCGTTGCATCCGTGCAGGAGGTGCCGAGTTTGTAAGCGGTCAGGGTAAGGGTGACCGGTGAGGCGGCGATATCTGCCGTACTCGGAGTGTAAACGGGATTTAAGGCATGGATATTACT
>CAIXKO010000676.1 GCA_903919925.1 uncultured Bacteroidota bacterium
ATACCGTCCTGAGGAATTTCAGGGAGACAGAGAAAAACTATTTTTTAATTGCACGAACCCAAAGCCACAATTCAAGGTGAAATGGATATTGATCCTTAACAAAAAAGCCTGTCAGTGTGGAACTTACAGGCTTTTGCTCTCTTTACTTATCGTTTTTGTGGAGCTGGCGGGAATCATCCGAAGCCTTATTCCGAGCTCATTATCAATTAGTTAATTTTTGGTTGATTGCGTCTTTTGGCTGTTAGAGCCTCTTTTTGTCTGAAAATGTCTGGAAATGTCTGAGGGGTTTAACCCGGACCCGATGAATGAAATACCACATCAGTGATGCCTGTAGGGGTATTTAGGAAAAGTGAGGAATACTAAGCTCTGGTGAAGGTTACACCCCGTAACTACTTTTTAAGATCAGTTCCGGTGCCTGTTTTGCAGGGTCCGGGATTTTGCCCGGCAGTACTATCCTTAGACCTTAAAAACCCGATATGCATGATCTGTGTCAAATTGAAAAGATTGACTATCATGTCTTTTACCATTAATAAAGTATAGAATATCAGGTAAAATTGCAAGAATAGAACCAATGAGTTTATCGTTAATTGAAAATCCTTTGAGGCCAAGCTTATATCCAGGGTCAAAACCAATTTGCCGATCACGAAATAGATCAACGATATCACCATAACCAAAAGGCCGGCGGCAAAAACTGAACTTACCGTTTGAAACATGCTGGCTTTATTGGGTTCCTTTGCGTTTACAAGGATCGATACAACCTCAGCATTGCCGATAGCGAAAAGTATGACGTACGCTGATAGCAGAAATCCAAGTAATGAAGGGAGTATTGATAGCCCAATATCCGTGGAAACAACGATCAGCTGTAACGGATCTTTACCCAGGAACATATCTGCAGCCAAAACTAACAGGGAAAGGATTGCAGGGTAAATGGAGCCTTTCAGGAATTTCTTAAAAGGATAAATGTCCAGAATACCAGAAATCCCGGCAACTGTCCAGAAATTAATATCCTTTATTCGATTCCGTTTCATACTCCAAATTTAGCAATTAAACGATGAACTAATGAGCTTCTGATGACTTCATCTGTTTTCCCTTCTGCTGTTACAGTCTCGGGATAATCCTCTGTTTTTACTTTACGAACATGGTTATCACTATCGAGAATTCTGGCCACTGCAGTTCCATTATTCTGAGATAAATCCAGTAATCCTTTTAGCGTTTTATTCTCTAAGTTGAGTCCATCGGGTCCTCCCTGGTCAAAATTTGTAAAGACCTTACCCGCGTTCATGTTACGATACTCACTATCGAGTAACGCTGTAAAATCGGAAGTAAGGTCGTTGTTGGAATATGATAATTCAAATGAAATTCTCATGATTTTTTGAGCCGTGCGAATCATTTCTATCCCATCTCTGGACAGCTGAATATCAACTTCGTGCTGTTCATCTGTTCCAATTACTTCCTTAACGGCGGTGGTCAGAAATTTTTTCACCATGGATGGAGAAATCGAACGAGCAAAAGCAAACCGATGAATGGAGGGAACGAACACATAATTAAAATCCCTGAGGTTAGGAAAAAGATTTGACGGAATCTCGGGTCCGTCAACTGCTTCCAGTCTATCCATGTCAATCCATTTATCTTTTGATATCCTGGTAAACTTGGCCAATGAACCATATAGAACATCTACATTTTCAATCTCAGTTTGAAATTGAGTTCGAAATATCATGGCTTCATCTCCCCGGGTAGGAACAATTATTCTTTTCTCATTGATCAATTTCAAAATATCGGTATAAGCTGTTGGTCCGGATCTGTTATTCGATCGAAGTTTGATACTTATCACATGATAACCCGGCTTTCGAATTCTTCCTTGATTACTCATTTTACCTTAGTTTTTAGTTTATTCCCCCCCCCCCCCACTCATACCCTCCATAACTCCACCAACTTTCCATCATACGGAGTATGTTCCCCACTACCCCGCACCACTCTCATCCGGCACGGGCGCTCTCCCGGTCCTGCTCACCACATTTCTTCTTTAACCTTTCAATCTCCAGGTTCAAGTGCTTAATCTCATTCTCAAATGCACTCGCTTTACCCCTTTCGTCTAACAGCCGATCTAGCAGATTCCCTCCCTGGTCTGGCAAATCGTCTTTAGTGGGGATTTTCTGGGGATCCTCTAGCATCGAGCCTTCGCCCGTGATCAGCCAGCGTGCGTTCAAATCCTTGAAAACTTTTATGATTTCTAATACCTTTTTTGGAGGTATAGCCACCATCTTATTCTCATTAAACCATCCGCTAACATCATTTCGGCCACTACCAATCTGACGACCGAATTCGCTATTGTTTAATCCTTTAAAATCTACGAATTCTTTAATACGATGATTTATAGTCATTTATATTTAGAAAGATTATAAATTACAATATTGTCATATAATTCATATTACAAATATTGCGTATGTCATATAAAAAATATTACATTTGTCATACTATTCTCTTATAAATATAGCACAATAATCTATTTCAAGTAATACCAATTCTAATGACAGCAGAAGAGCTAAAGGACCTCAGAAACAAACTCCCCCGGGGTTGGATTAACCGGATATCCAAAAAGTCGGGGTTTGAGCGATCAACCGTGCATAAGGTCCTGCACGGGAAATCAAATAATACCAAAGTGCTCGATGCTACTTTGGAGATTTTGAAGGAAGATAAGCAGCGCGATACCGAACTAAAACAGTTTATCGAATCATGAAAAACCCACAATTGCCCGCCGGATTAGCGGATAAAAACCTCGAAATCTATTTCCACGATGGCGAACTGAAAGCCATTTACCAGGGAAAAACTCAGGATTTTATTGAGCTGCCGGGTGCTATCCGCGATATTTTTGAGGTACACCTTATCC
>CAIXKO010000677.1 GCA_903919925.1 uncultured Bacteroidota bacterium
ACAATTGTATCAGATTGGGGGTAAGTCAGACTCCCTAAAAAATAATTGTTCCTCATTTCATTTTACTCCTTTATCACCCTTCCAGGATCAACAACCTTTAAATCCAGCTGCCTTACCGCATCATTGAATGCCGGAACCTGCTTGTCGAAAACACTTTGCAGCCGCTTTAATTCTGGGGCCAATCTTGCATTCAGTTCTTCAAAAACCTTATTTTCCTGCTCTGTTGGCCTGGCATCTGCCATGCGGATAAAATCCTGCAGTGAATTATAACGCTCAAATAGTTGCATTGGATATCGAAGGACATCTTCATTGGCTTTGATTTTGGAATTAATAAGTGTGTCGCCAATGGTTTTTAATGAATCAAGCAATGGTTTTGCAACTTTTTTCAGTGCTATTATTTTTGTTGAGTCGCTGAAACTGTTTACGAAATTATTTACCTGGCTTTGTACACCCCGGATTTGCAGGATTGATTTTATTATTTCATTTTGCTTTTTATTTACGGCCATCATTAAATCGAACTTCGATTTTAGATCTTCCTGAGAGGTTTTTACCTTCGGATTAATTATGATTGAAAAATTCCTTTTCATCAAAAGCGAATCGCCCTTCATGAGCTTGACCAAGTAATTTCCCGGCAGTGCTTTTGCGCCTGCCAGCGATCCGGCTGACCAGTACTCTTCTTCAAAGTGCTTGGCATCAGGATAAACTAAATTCCAAACAAACCGGTTCATGCCAATATCGGTTGGCAGAATATCCTCTTTGTGTTTTGGATCTTCATATAGATTTGCATTCTTCTTAAGTGGTTTGCCCTGCTTATCAAACTTATTGGAGAATGCTATGATGCTATCGCCGGCTGATGAATAGAAAACCAATTTAATCTCGCCTTTTGGTTTTTCTTTCAGATAATAATCCACAACTACTCCATTTGGAGCATTGGTGCCTGCTTGTTTTTTTATCGTTTCCTCTTTTTCAGGATCGAGCTGCTTTCCATCCATGCGGATTGCAACATTGGGCTGGTACAGCCAGTAAGCGGAATTAGCAACAGAATCGCTGATCTGATAAAACGGAGCTAAATCATCGAGCACCCAAAATCCCCGGCCGTGTGTAGCTATGACAAGGTCTTTTAAGTCTTTTTTTATCTGCATATCGTGCACAGGGTTAACCGGAAGATTCAGTTGCATGGATTGCCAGTTATCGCCATTATTAAATGAAATATATGCACCAGTTTCCGTTCCTGCATACAACAGGTTTTCCCGGTTGGGGTCTTCACGCACACAGCGGGCATACACAATCTCAGGCAGACCATTAGTGATCAATGTCCAGGTTTTTCCATAATCGGTGGTTCGATAAATATAGGGATGGGTATCATCGAGACGATAACGATGTGCCGCAAAAAAACAGGTACCCGCATCAAAACGGGATGGCTCAATAATGCTTACCGTGGACCATTCAGGCAAATCCTTTGGAGTAATATTGCTCCAGGTTTTCCCGTCATCGGAGCTCAGGTGTATACGTCCATCATCACTGCCTGCCCATAATTCGCCTGTTTTAGCCGGTGATTCCGCGAATGCATAAACCGTACAGAAAATTTCAGCTCCGGTGTTGTCGGGGGTAATCGGTCCTCCGCTTTGCAACTGTTTGGAAGGATCGTTACGGGTGAGATCGGGCGAAATGGTTTCCCAACTCATTCCATTATTTCTAGTCCGGTGTATATATTGCGAAGTACAGTACATCAGGTTATTATTCCACGGAGAAAATGAAATTGGATAGGTCCATGCAAAACGATTCTTCAAAAAGTTTGCACCCCATCCGTCATTAATGAGCGGATAAACAGAAACACTTTGGTACTGCTCATTCTTTTTATCGTGACGACTCATGATGCCATCATATTCACCACCATAGGAAACAGTTGGATCAGCAGGATCAGGAACAATATATCCGGCTTCGCCTCCCGCAGGAACATACCAATCGGTTCTTGCAATTGATTCACCATACGATCTCGTTGCTATGCGGACAGGTCCCCAATCTTGCTGGCCGCCATAAGCATGGTAAGGAAAATCATTATCGAGATTCACATGATAGAACTGACCCGTTGGCAAATCTTCACTTGTCCATGTTCGCCCACCATTAAACGTTACTGCAGCACTTCCATCATCGGCGATAATAAAATTATCGGAGTTACCGGGATTGATCCACATATCGTGATTATCCCCATGTTCCTGAAGGATTTTTGAAAACGACGTCCCACCGTCAATTTACAATTGCAAGTGACAATAAATGGATTTTCATAATAATGGTTACTTTTCGATGTTCGTTTCTAGCGGTCAATTTCAAATGAGCACTGACACAATAGTATGACACGAATACGATAGAAAAGTTCATCCCGGCGGGGCTGGGCTAAATTGTCGTTTTGGTTAGTTTTTTAATGATAAAGCTTGCCAAAAATGCCTCCAATAAACTTAATGGAACGGCGAAGAGCAACAGTCCGGCCGGAAGCACACTCAAATTCCCAATAACAATCCACATTAGTACAAAGCCGACAAACCAGGAGAGGAATGTAGTTTGAAGCAATGTGAATTTTTTTGCAATAATGAATATTGCAATGGCAAAACACAAGGACCAGAGACCCCAAACCGCACCGTTTATTGGTTCAGCTGGAAATACAAGTCCAAGTTTTTCGTAGTGTCCGGTCCAATAAGATTTGACAATAAATTCATTTCTTACAAATTCGGAAATGCTAATCCAAATTGTTGCAAATAAAACCGATAAAATTGTTTTTTTCATTCGTAAATATTTTAGTGCATAAACCAATTCATACTCTCCTTTATTGTTTGATTGTAAATATCCGTTTTCTCTTCGAAGCTTTGAGGACTTTTGCCACCGGATATTATTGAAAGGTAATCGGCAAATGTATAATTGGAATCGTTGGTAACAAAAAGTGCAAGACTTTTATCATCAGCATAGTAGTGAACATCTATTCAGAAAATTTAGTCAATGATTTTCTATTGTAACGATATAAGCCCGTACCTCGGGTGCCAAACCAGATATTATTGTCTTTGTCTTCAAATATCAAGTTTACTTCCTTATTAATAATCTTAGTATATGATTTAACTTCCGAATTAGTTGCTGAAAAGTTTGAATGCCATAATCCGCCAAGTGTGTCGCCCTCATTTTTCCCGTAATCGGATGCTATCCATAAATTGCCCGCACGGTCTTCTAAAATGGAGAAAAGGGAGCCCCTTACTAATTCTTCAGGTTGGTTGAAATCTGTAAAGGAGTTTCCATCATAACTCCATACTCCATAGCGTCTGGTAGCCAGTAATAAATTCCCGTTTTTGCTTTGGATTACCTTACGGAACCATCCTTCATTTTTGGGTTTAAAGCTTTGGATCATTTTCCCGTCATAGCGGCACAAACCCTCATAACCCGGAGGCATTCCGGAAGCGAACCAAATGATTCCGTTTTTATCTTCCAGGATACAATCCACCATTTTAAGATGAAGCCCATCCTTGTTGATGACACTTAAATTGTCAGAAAAACGGGTAAAGATTTTACCATTTAAGCAAAATACCCCTTCTCTTGTACCGAACCAAATTATACCACTTTTATCCTGCATCATGCTCCAGACTTCATTTTTCGCAGATGCGTCCTTATAAAATGATTTATTAAGAGAGAGATTGTTACTGTTGGTAACTGTAAAAGGAACAGGGATAAAGGATTTTCCATTGTAACGACAAGTTCCGTAATCCGTACCGAACCAGATATTCCCCGCCTTATCTTCTAATACTGACCAGATCGTATTGCTGGTTAAGCCGTCTTTAACTGTGAATTGAGTAAATAGCTTTCCATCATAGCGATATGCTCCTTCACCGGTTGTACCGAACCATAAATTCCCCGATTTATCCTGCACGGCACAAAAAACTTCATCATTAATACCGGAACCTTGTGTTTTAAACAGTTTTGTTTGCCCGAAGGAGGGAAAGAAAAACAGGACGACTATTACAACAATCCATATCCTTTTAAGCAACAGCTTGATGTGAATTATAGTTTGAAATGTGTTCATTGTCTCATATCTTTGCATTTACCCGACCATTTAATGATCTATAAACGAATAACCTCAGTTTTATTAAGTGATATTTCAGATTTTTTGGAATTCGCAGGAATTTATTTAAATATATTAATTGAAATATATTTCTATTAATGCAAATAATTCGTCTTTGCTAACCGGTTTCGAAATATAATCGTTGCATCCCGATTCTATTGCCTTTTCCTTATCACCTGTTAGTCCATAAGCTGTTTGAGCTATAATGACTACCTCCTTGTTAAACTCCCTGATTTGCAGTGTGGCTTTATATCCATCCATTTCGGGCATTCGGATATCCATCAATATCAGGTCTAAATCAGGATTATTGCGACAAGCTTCAACAGCTTCAACCCCTGATCTTGCTTTTATAATCTGTTTGCCAAATGTTTTGACAATTATATCCATCAGCATTTCCGATGTTTCATCATCTTCTGCAATCAAAATTTTAAGTTTTCTAACATTTTTTGATGTTCCTTCAGGCGTAAGTTGTTGATTAACAGGCGCTATTATCGGATCAGCATGGTAAGGCAATGTGAAAAAGAAGGTTGAGCCCATACCCAACCGGCTTTCTACCCATATTTTGCCACCCAGCATTTCCACATAAGCTTTGGTAATCGACAATCCTAAACCAGCTCCCTGCCGGGCCATTTTATCAGTAATATCGGCTTGGATAAAACGTTCAAAAATGGGGCCCTGACGGTCAGGTGGAATCCCAATTCCGGTATCTTTTACATAAAATTGCACAGACGGACTGTTAACCGAATCGACGAGGATGTACCCAAATTCTATGGAACCCTTATTGGTGTATTTTATGGCATTTTTAACCAGGTTGGTCAGGATGGCATATAGCTTTTCCCGATCGGTTTTGATAATTGCTTCCTTTGCAGGTAAGGAATTTCTAAAGGAAATCTTCATTCCCTTTGCTTCCACTTCGGGTTTAAAGAAGGTAAAGATATATTCGATTTGCTCGTTGATGTTTGAATCCCTGATATCAACCTTCATCAGCCCGGCTTCAATTTTCGAAATATCAACAATATCGTTGATGATATTGAGCATACGGGCACCGCTTTTCTCTATGATTTTAATGTACTGTTGTTGCTCTTCACCTGAGAGGCCCGGTGTTTTTAACAATTCCGCAAAACCAAGGATGCCATTCATCGGGGTGCGGATTTCGTGACTCATATTGGCAAGGAAGGCTGATTTGAGGCGATCGCTATCTACTGCTTGTGCTTTGGCAACCTTCAAATCTTGCAAAATCCTTGCTTTTTCGATAAAAACACTTAAATCGTAGGCAATCTGTTCGAATAACATGGCACTGGAAGCATCATAGGCTTTGGGGTCGGAATAGCTTTGAATAACCAGGACCCCGATGGTTTTTTTGTCAACGACCAGTGGAACGCCCAGCCAACTTTCCGCTGGTGCGCCGATCACCGGTATATCTTGTTCTGCTCCCAGTTTAGCGATTTCCTGTTTGTTAAGCAACAGCATTTTACCGGTTTTTACCACATAACCAGAGAAGGATTTCGCGGCATCCCATTCTACGAAATCATCGACATCATCAACCCAATGCAGTTTTTTCAACTTGTTGTTTTTGGCATTGTAAAGAGCCGCAAAGAAATTCGTGGTATCGACTATCTGGCTTAGCTGGGTGCGCACAAATTCGAGTAATTGCTCAACGCTATCCGAAGTAACCACCGCTGTGGCAATATTGTATAGGATTTCGCGAATTTTTTCCAAATTCTTGCGTTCCAGTTCGCCAGCGGCGCGAATAGCCACTAACTTCAGAACGCTTTCGGCAAAAGCAGTATTTCTCAAAGGTTTTTGACCGATAATTGCAATCAGTCCGATAGGTTTTCCCGCGAAACTCCACAGGGTTGTTCCAATATAGCTGTGTGCCTTCAGATCCTGAAGTGCTTCATCGTGGGGGAATAACTGACACACATTTTCGGGAAAGCAACAAATTGCTTTTCCCACCACATCGCCGCAAGGGGTTTGTTTAAGTGTATAAGAAACGTTTGGTTCAAACTTGCCTTCGTTATAAATGGCAACAGTTTGGGCGGTAAGTCCGTCGCCTTCAAGTTTATCGATGCAAACGTATTCCGAATCCAAGATTTCGGCCAGGTATTTTGCAAGCGATTCAAAGAAATTTTCATCAGAGCCGGGGTAACCTGATGTGCTCAGGAAAGTATGCACATCTTCCAGCTTTTTGCGTTCGGTAATGTCTTGCGCTATGCCGGAAAAGAAGACCGGATTTCCTTCGGTATCGAATTCGGTTTGGCCTGCTTTGGCCTGAATATGGCGGATAGAATTATCAGGGAGGATAATCCGGTATTCATTTATTTCATTTTTTGCAAATTCAGCAGCGTTTTCAGGTAGAACAACATGCAGATCATCGGGATGAATTACACTTTTTATCACATTTCGAAGCAAGCCTGCATGTGAATATTTATCAATACCGAATATGTGGTACATTTCATCGGACCACAATACTTTATCGTTTTTCATATCCCATTTCCAGCTACCCATCCTGGCAAGTGACTGAGCGGTATTTAATCCATAAATTGAAAAACGTTGTTCTTCTTCCAACTTCTGATTTGCTTGTTCGGCCTGCTTGCGGTCGGTAATATCAAGAAAAATTACGATTGCTGATGTCTGAATTCCTTGTGCATTATAAATTGGGGCTGCATTTGCCCATACGTAACGATCTTCATTATTTTCGCGCCGAACAATGAACTCCCGGCTAATGGTTTCACCATATCGGATTGCCCTGGTCAAAGGAACTTCATCGGTTTGGTAAGGTGTCCCGTCGAAATGGAGTATTTGCCAACTCGATACATATTTTTCAATATCAACATCCTTAACTAATTCATCGTATTCTTTACCCCGGATCAGCAATGCAGCCTTATTTGAATATTTCAATTTTCCGGTTGGATACTCAGCAATTACTATACCTGCCTGACTATTTTCCATCGAGGCTTTTACAATTGCTTCGCTTTCTTCGGCTCGTTCCTTAGCATTAAGTAGCTCCTTCTCGGCTGTTTTTTGATTGGTAATATCAATACACAGGCCAATCATTCTTTCCGGTTTGTTATTCAGATAGGTGGTAAGTCCGGTTGCCCGTATCCACCTGAGTTCTTTGTTGGGAAGGATAATCCGGTAGTCGTTCAATAACTCTGTGTGGTTTTCGATGGCTTCCTGAATTCTTGCCGAAGCCATTTCAATGTCGTCAGGATGCAGTGCATGAGTCCAGGCTTCAAATCCGGCGATAGTGTTTTCCGGTAACCCAAATATCTGAAGAAATTCATCGGACCAATAGAACGTGTTTTTCAGGATATCCCAATCCCAAGCACCTGATCTGCTGACTTTCATGGCCATTTTCAACC
>CAIXKO010000678.1 GCA_903919925.1 uncultured Bacteroidota bacterium
CCATGTTGCCGGCAACTTCAAACAATCCGGTTGCCGGAGTAATTGTTTTTACAGGATTCCTCCTTTTATGCATCAGGCTCAAGCCCAAGGCGAAACTAACTGCACCGGGCTTATCTGCGGTAATCCGGATAGCCATTACCCGATCGGGGTAACTACAGAAATATTCGCGGTTAAAGTTGATGCCATCCACTTTGTATTTTATGTGCAGGGTTGAATTCCTAAGGCTTAGCGTGCGCTCGTAATCCTGCAGTTCACCCTCATGGCCTTTAAAATCAAAAACAAGCTGCCCGATGCATGAAAGCCCGCCGAGCTTTTGCCAGCTGTCATTGTTGAGGTTTTTTGCGACCAACCGGTCAGCCTCGGAAATCCTGCCCTCAGCGGTGAGTTTCTTAATTTCCCGGATATAGGATAAATCGCTGCCCGGGAAGATCCCGAAATTGTAATCCTGACTGTCACCCGGACCGCCGGTCCAAAATGTTTTCTCACCAAGTGTGATGGTTTCCTGTTTGACACCCCCATAACACGATGCCCCGAAATACCCATTGCCCAGGTGAAAGACCTGGCTTTCCCAGCTGAGTTTTATATTCCCGGGTTTTTTTTGCCATATGGTTTCGTTTCCCTTTGGTAATTCCTGGGAGAATACTGAATGCGAAAGGAATAACAGGCAAAGGGCTGCATAACGGATAGTCTTGTTATTCATCATCATACTTATTTTTAACCCTTACAATATAGTGATAATAGTCTTGCTATCGCTGCTTACCGTTGAGAGTTACCAGCTCATCCATTGATGCGCAATACTTTATGGTCCGCACCTGCAACAAGAATTTCTATCATTGGGGTTGCCATCATCAGAATGTCATACGATCGATATCAGAAAGTCCTTACCGCCCTCACATGGCCGTTGTAGTCCCTGCCACCGTAATACTGAGTGCCCGATGAAAACATATGATAATAGGAATTTGCGTAATTGTACTCGGTGGAACTCCAGTAATTTTCACTGGCAAAACCTCCGATTAAATCCTTGTTCAGGTAAAGTTTGGCCAGTTCATCCTTGCTTGGTAAAAACCAGTCGCTGTACCCGCCCGTTACCAGATCAGAACAGATTCTGGCTGCAATTCCAGCCGCGGTACAAGTTGCTATAATGTCGATGGTATTTTGATTGCCGGTGCCGAGCGCCGTACCATCAGCCCCGGGTATGGGAACGCCCATGCAGCCCCAGGGAGCCAGGGCCTGATCCGATGCGGCGGCGATCAGACCATGAAATTGTCCTGCCTGATACCCCGGATCGCCGGGTTGAAAAAAGTAAGCGACAGAGCCTCCAAGATAGTTTGCGCCAATGCCAGCCATAAAACTTACTTCATCGCCGTATCCGGTGCCAATAACGTTGGTGGCATAAGCTCTGGCATAGTAGATAGTACCCGTTACGAGTCCGGTTAACGAAGATACAAAAGTACCGGAGCCCATTCCATTAGTAGTATGATTGCCCGAAATTGTTGGTTCAGTGGTAGTTCCGTAACAAACCCCCCGTCCGGTAACAGGTGATCCACCGTCATAAACGATATTACCACCCGATGCAGCTGAGGTGAGAGTTGCCGAATTGATGGCTGTGGTGATGAGTTGGGGTGCCGATGGCAAAGTCGTAAATGTCATATCATTGCTATAGGTGTAATCCACCGCGTTTGTTGCTTTGAGCCGGTAATGGTAGATATTTGCCGATTGCAAGCCGATAAGATCGGTATATACCAGCTGGTTAGTCTTTCCGACTATGGTATTTGGGGTTGCGATAACGGTGTTGCCATAGGTGTTTGTATTCCCCCATTCAAATTCGGATGTGGTACTGAATCCGCTCGCGTTGATCAAACAATTAATACGGGCCGAAAATGATTGAATATTGGTTGCTCCCTGAACGGTTGCTACCGGCGGCAATGCTGCATTTGTGGAAGTCGAAGGCAGTTTGACAAATCCCCCCTGCGATAAATAGATGGTGTCGTTGCTGATGCGAAGGGTTTGCAGCTCATTCGTTACCGACCCATCGACCTCTGCTGCTAATTTATTGTTCCACTTAACGGTATCGGCACCGGTAATTTTACTGGCTGTTGATGCTCCAAAAACAGGATCCGTTTCTGCCAATCCTCCGGTCAGGGATTCAGCGGTTTTTGAATGAAAAGCGTACGGTACGCTCAATAATTCACTGGTTCCGGTGATGGTAAAATTAGTTCCGCCGCTCAGATCCGTTTCCGTTTTGATAAAATAGGGCCCTTTTGACCAATCGATAGAGCTAAAATCTCCTTTTACAATGGTTCCACTGCCAATTTCGAGGGTAACGAGGCCGTTTTCATTCGATTTCGGGATATGTATCTCAGCATATACCAGGTTTCCTTCAATTTTATCCTGCAGAATGCTGATTTGCATGCATAGCTTCTGATTGGTAAAGAGCTGGTTGGCAGCATCCCTGATAACAGCCTGGTAGCTCATTTTCTGCGGTGCTTGGGGGAAAACACAGACAGTAATCAATATTGCGGCTAAAAAACTTAATGATTTTTTCATAAGTATCAGGTTTTAATGATTTTGAAAGGTTTTCAGTAAAATGATGAAAGTGGTTCCTTCCCCTTCCTGTGTTTCCACTTTAAGATCGCCGCCATGTCCCTTGGTGATAATATCGAAGGCCATGGAAAGCCCGAGCCCGGTACCTTCGCCGGCCGGTTTGGTGGTAAAAAACGGCTGAAATATTTTATCGAGCACTTTTTGCGGAATGCCATTACCATTATCGCTGACCCTGAGCTCCACAAAATCGCCTGTTTTTTTTGTGATGATGGATACTGTTGGTTCATAACCGGTTATTCCGATCTGGCTTCTTTCATTAACTGCATAAAATGCATTATTGAGCAGGTTAAGAATAACTCTTCCGATGTCCTGAGGGATGATATCGATTTTTGCAATGCCAGAATCAAAATCGGTTTTCATGGTTGCATTGAACGATTTGTCTTTTGCCCGCAAACCATGATAAGCCAGTCGAAGGTACTCTTCTGCGATTGCATTAATATCGGCCGGTTCCATCTGACCGCTGCTGGTGCGGCTGTGCTGCAGCATGCCTTTCACAATAGCATCGGCCCTTTTGCCGTGATGGTTTATTTTTTGTTCGTTGATCGATATATCACCGGCGAGGGCAAGGACATCCTCCAGGTTGCCAGCTTTCAGTTCGGTTTTCAATTCCCCGATTAGTTCAGTATTGACCTCGGAGAAATTATTGATGAAATTGAGGGGGTTCTGGATTTCATGGGCTATGCCAGCCGTAAGTTCTCCCAGGGAGGCCATTTTTTCTGCATGCAGTAATTGTGCCTGGGTTGTTTTTAGTGTGTGGTAAGCCTTTTCAATTTCCTTTGCATCAGCCAGTTCCTTCTCCTTGGCGCGTGCCCTTTCCCTTTCAGTCACCCTTTTCCGCTGCAGCCTGTCGATTGAATAGATCAAAGCAATGGCAGCAATGCCATACAGCAGGTAGGCCCACCAGGTGCGCCACCAAGGTGGGCTGATCTTTAATTTTACGGTAGCGCCTTCCTCATTCCAGACCCCGTTGCTGTTGGCTGCCTTAACCCGAAAAGTATATTCGCCCGGCGGGAGATTGTAATAAACGGCAGAGCGCTGGTTTCCCACATTTCTCCAGTTTGTGTCGTAGTTTTCCAGTTTGTACGAATAAATGTTTTTTGCCGGATTGGCATAATGAATGGCCAGGAATTCGAAGGTCAGGTTGTTTTGGTCATATTTTAATTCCGGATTTTTATCGAACGGAACCGATTGGTCTGCAATTTTCAGATCGGTAATGAACACTTTGGGCGGCATGACTTTTTTTGCGATCTGATCCGGATTGAACACGGTGATGCCGTTGCTTCCACTGAAAATAAAAAGCCCCTCTTTTGTTTTCATGCATCCGCCATCGGCAAAAAGCAGGCTCTGTATTCCATCTTCGAGTGAAAAGTTGGTAAACTGACCGGTGACGGTATTGAACCGGCTTAAACCGTTGAAAGTACTCAGCCACAGGTTGTTATATTTCTCGTCGGCCAGGATGCCCTGGATGCACATCGATGGCAGCCCGTTGGCAGTAGTGTAAGTTTTGATTTCGCCGGTTTCTACATTATAACGGCTCAAACCGCCCTGCCAGGTTCCTACCCAGGCAATTCCGGTACTATCCTCGTAAAACGAATTGATATCCTGCGAAACAAAAACATCTCCCCGGCTTTTATCGTTACCGTGCCTGGTGATTTTATCAGTTTGGTAATCATATAAATATAACCCGTCATTGCCCAGTAGCCATAGTCCGTGTTTTTTGCTTTCAAAGGCATCGGTAACTTCATTGCTGCTTCCTGAATTCCCCGGAAGGTCAGTGAGAACATAACGACGATATTTTCGCGGTTCCTGGTCTTTGATGTAAATTCCCTGGTGACTGAATATCCATTGATTTCCCCTGCTATCGGGAAAGAATTTGAACACCTGTACTGAATCCGGAAGCCAGGGGAGGGCATTCCTTTTCAGGGTATTTGTTTTAGGGAAATACTGGCAATAACCCAGGTTGGAGTTAATCAGAAATTCGCCCGGACCGGCTGCGAGCCAGTTATATATGCCATCCAGTTTTGGGGATATACCGTGAAAAATGCGGGTTGCAATGGTCAGCGAAACAGGGTCGAAATCAACGATTCCTGAAACGTCTGCCCCATTTCCCAGTGTAATGATCCAAATATGACCATCCGGACTTTGTACCAGGTTGGTGGCCCAGCCTGGAAGGAATGCCTGATGGTCGTCGCTGTTGGATACAAAAGACTTGAAAACCGTTTGGTCATTGTATTTCAGTAGTCCGTTTGAAGCGGTTCCGGCCCAAAGGTTGCCGAACAGATCGATGCTCAGGCAATTAATGTTAGCCCGGTAGGATTTCATTTCAGGGCTTTGAACGAACATCTCAAATTTCACTTTCTCAGGGATAAACCGGATCAGCCCCTGCGTGGAGGCGATCCAGATGTTGCCTGTGGAATCGATCACCATCTTGTTCATTTCCAGATTTTCATTCTTTACACCGGACAAAATACCCATCGTGTATGATTTGTATTTTCCTGTTTCCGGGTTCAAGGAATAAACCATGTGCTGATTAGTTGTCATCCAGAGTGTTCCGTTTTTGTCGGCACTGATGGCATTAAACCATTGGTAGGAGGGAAATTCCGTCTTTGAAGGTTCAGCCAGTTTGCTTAACCTCCCCGTCTGATCAATTTTGAAAAATCCACCATAACTTACCAGCCAGATGTTCCCGAATTTGTCCGCGGTACCGGCGCCAACATTCAGCAACTGGAGATTTGCCGGATACTCGAACCGTTTAAGCGTTTTTTCTTTCTCATCAAAATATATGAGGGCATGAGCTGCTGTAAAACCATAAGTTGAGTTGAGGCCAAAGTAAATCCTGCCTGAGCCATTTGGGATAATGGTTGTAACTGTAACCTGGCCACCTTCCGGAAAGTCGGTCAGCTGGCTGTATTGATAGTGTTCGAATACTTTGGTAGCGGGGTGATAAACATTAATGGCATCTGTGCAGCCAATCCAGATATTCCCTGTTGGATCCTCATAAAGTGCACCCGTCAGTATGGTGTTAATGGAGGTGCTGTCGTTTGGATCCTGATAGAACCGCTGGAAATCATAGCCGTTGTATTTGATCAGTCCGTTTTGGGTGGCCAGCCAGATATTCGCGTTGTGGTCGGCCATTACGTCCGAGATGATATTCCCATCGAGATCGCTGTAATGCGCCAGGTTATTAGGGTTCAGCTGGGCAATCACCGGATTGTCTGATAAAACAACCATCAGAAGCAGCAGGAAACAGGCTGGTTTGCGCATTGTTGATCAGGGCTTTAACAAAGGTTAGTGTAATACTAACACGCAATTGTAAATTTTGTTTTGGGGGAGGATCCTAAAGCAAAATCCTGCCCTCCTGCCCTATTTTGTCCCAGTCCCAATCAATCAATAATTGTAGATCATTTGGCAGTCCGACCAGCCGGATATCCAAGGCGGACCCAACTACTTCAGGGAAATAGTTGAACTGATCCCCCATACAATGGGCGAAGCGGACCCTGAAGTGTTCCATAGACATTCACGCACAGTCATCGTTTTTGCATCTCCGTCGATAACTATGGTCTGAAATGAAAGTTTTGTTTCATCACCCATCCCATCCTCCGCTTCAGTGCCTGAAATAATTCCTTTCACCGGGGAATCCACCCGGAAAACGTTCAGGCTAATGTCATTGTCCGGGCCTTTATAAATATAAAATTCGTTATTGCAATCATTGCCATGAAAATAGGCTTTGATATTCTTATGGACTTTCAGAAAAGCAACCAGGTTTCGCTGTTCGATGGTTGATTCCACTTTGATGGTATCAGCATCTTTAAACCTTTCTTCAACCACGTTTTCAAATTTATCGATGGAATTAATATCATGAGTTCCATTTGGATTGGTAAAATGTTTTGCCTCACAATCCGGCTGGTCATGGGTAAAAATAATCACCGGAGTTGTTGAAACAACGTTTGCCAGATCCTTTTCCATCCAAATTCTTTGTACCGAATCCGGCCACATGTTTACAAACAAAAAATGAACTCCGGCAATATCTCTTGAATAGTTGATTTTGTCAGCAGAATAGTTGTAGGTTACATTGGTCCTTGGCATAGCAGGCGCAAGCATCAGGTTATAAATGTTGACCATTGCGGTGGCATCGGTCAGCGGATAAACGGGCTTAGTATATCCGATGGCATTCGAAACATCATGGTTGCCGCATTCAAGCAAAAATCCAACTTTTTGACGATTGCGATTGTTGAGCGTAATGCCATTGAGAAAATCTACAGCAAACTGTCCCCATGAAATCGCGGCAGCCTGGATTTGAGGAGGTCCAACCTCCTGACGGTCTGTAATGTCGCCAGTAATAATCACAAAATCAATGGTTTCGATCATCTCTCCGGCATTAACACCACCATCATCCGGAAAAGTTTTAACCGGCAGTGTATTGATTTGATTTACGAGTGCCTGATTAACCACGCCTGCATCAACATTTGCACCCCGAAAGCTGCGTGGGGCCCCGTAGTGCAGATCGGAGGTATAAACAAATTGGACTATCCCATTTGTTGTGGGTCCATCCTTTTTACAGGAATATATTGAAAAACACAACAGCGCAAATACAGTAAGCCTAATCATCATCTCATGGACTATCGTTGTATAGCTGCCGGGAATGGACTTAATTCGAGTTCTCATAATGAGGATATAGTGTTTTTTTTTAAATCATTAATAATTAGTTAAAATTTCCGGCTACCCATCGAAAATCGATTCACGGAGCACTTTCAGGCTTTCAGGCCGGGTAGTAGTTTCATCAATTCCAAAGTAAAACTTGAATAAACGGGAAATCATTTTAATTTTGATGCTATAAGCCAATTGAACAGAAGCTAACCATGTCAACTCCATTTGTCCCTTTTATCATCAGCATCATTGTATCGGAGCGCTTGCGCAGGTATTGCAAGGCCTACCAATTGAGGCAGGTGGAAAAGTGGATGCGGTACGCAATGGCTTTTTCCCTGTTCCTGTTTGTTGTGGGTGGTGTTTTTGAAATCGAAGGAATAACCCGCTGGATCTGGAGCGCCTGGCTTATCTTACAGGTGGCCTTTATCCTGAGACATATTGAGTTCCGGAGTTTGCGCATGTTTGTGTTCGCCTTTATTCCGTACGTAATCATAGCGCTTGTTGCGGACCTGACTGCGGTTATCGCCCCTGATTTCTTTACCGGCATCAAAAGTTATTTCGAGAGTGCGCGTATGCTCTCCTACATGTGGATGGCTGCTATCTGGTTCAGCCAGAACCGGCAGCTCAAGGCGGCAGAGAAGGAGCGTATCCGGCGGATGAAGGAGGAAGAGCTGAACAGGGCCATTGCCCTCCGGAAAGTGGAATTGGAAGGGCTGGTATCGGAACG
>CAIXKO010000679.1 GCA_903919925.1 uncultured Bacteroidota bacterium
TAAATAAAACAATTCATTTGAAAAGACTTCTTCCTCTCTTTTGCCATGCCACGGTGACGGAAAGCAAAAACTTTCGTAATTTTAAAACCTTCAAAATAATTCATGGAACCGCACAAATATTCGCGATTGGGGAAAAAAGTGTTTTTTATTTTTCTCCTTGTCAGCCTTCTTTGTAATTGCCAGACACAATCGCAAAACACAATTAAAATGGTTGATAAAACCACCGTTTCAGGGGTCGACCTGAACCGATATCTGGGTAAATGGTATGAAATTGCCCGTTTCGATCACTCCTTTGAGAAGGGTCTCACCGGAGTTACTGCAACCTATTCCATGCGTTCAGACGGTAAAATCAAGGTGCTGAATGAGGGATACAAGGGCACTCTGAACGGTAAACACAAAGTGGCTGTAGGAAAGGCAATGATCCCGGATTTAAAGGACCTATCGAAACTGAAGGTTTCTTTTTTTCTGAATTTTTATGCTGACTATCTGATTCTGGAGCTCGATCAGGAAAATTATCAATATGCCATGATAGGGAGTAATTCCGATAATTTCATGTGGATACTCAGCCGGACTCCTGAATTGCCCGATACCGTTTATGATATGCTTATTGAAAAGGCAAGAACCCGGGGTTATGCGGTAGGTTCCCTGATCAGGGTAAAGCAAAAATGAATAGGAAGAACCATTTTATCACTATCGACTAACAATCATTATTCAAACCAATACTTTTAATTATGAAGTTTAAAGGACTATTTGTCAGTTCTATTCTGATCGGTTTTGCCACTATTGCAATGGCTCAGCAACCCGATTTGAATCAGAAAATGCCGGTTGATCCAACGGTAAAAATTGGAAAGTTATCCAATGGATTAACTTATTATCTCAAGCAAAACCCAAAGCCTGAAAAGCGTCTTTGGCTTCAGCTTGCAATTAATGCCGGTTCAGTGAATGAGAACGACAGTCAGCAAGGATTAGCTCATTTCATGGAGCACATGTGCTTCAATGGCACCAAATCCTGGAAAAAGAATGACATGATCAATATGCTGGAAACCATGGGTGTCCGCTTTGGCGACGGATTGAACGCTTTCACCAGCTATGATGAAACTATATATATGCTGGAGATTCCTACAGATAAACCTGAAAATATCGACAAAGGTTTTCAGGTAATGGAGGAGTGGGCACATTTGGTATCGATGGAAGATGCTGAAATCGAGAAGGAAAGGGGAGTGATACTGGAGGAGCGTAGACTTGGTTTGGGCGCATATGAGCGCATGCGGCAACAATATGAACCAGTGGTTTTGAAAGGATCAAGATATGCCGAACGGTTTATTATAGGTAAAGAAGAGGTTCTGAAAACATTTCCGCCAGATACACTCCGGAGTTTTTATAAATCGTGGTACAGGCCTGATAATATGGCCCTTGTGGTGGTGGGTGATATTGATTTGAAATTGATAGAAAAAGAGATGAAATCCCATTTTTCTAAAATCCCCAAAGCCAAAGGCCCGTTAAACCGGATTGAATATGATGTTCCGGCAAATAAAGACCCGCTCATCAGTATTGTCCGTGATAAGGAAGCCATGGGTTACAGTGCTCAGGTGTTTTTTAAATATCCGGGCTACAAAATAAAAACAGTAGGCGATTACCGGAAAAAACTCGTTGAGCAGTTGTATAATACCATGTTTAGCAAAAGGCTTTCCGAAATCGGAATGAAGCCGGAAACACCTTATATGTCAGCGTCTGCCTTTACCGGCAGCTTTTATGGACGGCTAACCAATGCTTATTCCATTTCAGTTAATGCCAAAGAAAACAAGATTGGTGAAAGCCTAAGTGTAGTAATGACTGAAAATGAAAGGGTGCGTCAGCATGGATTTACACAAGCCGAACTCGACCGGGAGAAAAAGGCTATTCTAACTAACCTGGAGAGCTCCGTTAAGGAAGCCGATAAAGTAGAATCGGATTCATGGGCAAGCAGGTGTTTAGACAACTTCTTGACGCAGAGTTTACTGATGAACCCTGCTCAAAACCAGGATATTGTTAAATCATTGTTGCCGGGTATTGGGTTAAGTGACATCAATAAGCTGGCAAAAGAACTGATTACCAGCGAAAACATCGCATCGGTTATACTGGCACCGGACAAGGAGGGTACCAAACTTCCAACAGAATCAGAAGTAATCGGAATCATCAGATCAAGTCGTGATATGAAGCTGGATCCGTATGTAGATAATGTTTCGGATGCTCCACTATTGGCCGAAAAGCCGACAGCCGGAAAAATTGTGAAAAGAGTTGACAACATCGAATCAGGATATACCGAGGTTACATTCAGCAATGGAGCAGTTGCCGTTTTGAAAAGTACCGATTTCAAGAACGATGAAATCAATTATTCTGCCTACAGTCCCGGAGGACTTTCGCTGATTCCTGATAATGAGGTAATTACCGGACAACTTGCTGCCAATGTTATATCGCAGAGTGGTTTGGGTGATTATAATATGGTTAATCTCCGGAAAAAACTGACAGGGGTTCGTGCCAATGTTAATGCTTCCCTTTCGGAGCTTACTGAAAATATGATGGGTAATTCCAGTGTGAAAGATTTTGAGACCCTTCTTCAGCTTAATTATCTGTGGTTTACAAAGCCAAGGAAGGATCCTGAGGCATTTAAAGCCATGATTGATAAGACGAGGAATTCGCTAAAGAATATTTCTGCCAACCCGCAGTATGTTTTTATGGATTCGGTAATGAAAATGGCTTATGGCCACCATCCCAGAGCAATTATGATCCCAACGGTTGAGCAAATTGATGCCATCAAGCTGGATCGGGCTTATGAAATATTAACCGACCGGATCAAAGACGCTTCTGATTTTAAATTCTTCTTTGTGGGATCATTTAAAATTGATGAAATACTGCCTATGCTGCAGGTTTATATCGGTGGATTGCCATCGGTTTACCGGAAAGAAACCTATAAAGATGTTGCACCAGAGTTTGTTGACCAGCTGATTGATGTAAAAATGGCCCTTAACAGTGAACCTCAAAGCATGGTCATGATGTTCTTAGATGGGAAATTTGAATACAACGACTTGGAAAAGCTTCAATTCAGTATTATGATGCAAACCATGAACATCAAACTGCGTGAGCAAATGCGTGAGGAGCAGGGCGGCGTATATGGCGTGAGTTTTCAGGAAAACCTGAGCAAGATTCCAAAACAGGAGTTTCAGATTACCGCTAACTGGGGCTGTGCTCCTGAAAAAGTGGATACCCTTACACAAACTGTATTTGGTGAAATCGAACGGATGAAAAAGGATGGTCCCACCGATGTTGACCTGGCCAAAATCAAAGAAACCGTTGTAAAAGATTATGAAAAACAAATCAAACAGAATTATTTCTGGATGAGTGCTCTTCAGAACGTCTATTTATATGGTAACCGGATATACAGCCTTGATGAATATACTAAATCTGTAGAAGCTATTACTGTTCAGGATATTAAGAAAATTGCTGATAAATACCTGGATACGAAACAGTACATACGCGGAGTGCTGATGCCGAAGAATTAATATAGCAGGAAGGCAAGAGGACAGGAGGGCAGGAGGGCAGAAAGGCAGGAAGGCAGGAAGGCAAGAATGAAAGGCTAAAAGTGTGAATTTTAAACCTTTACTTTCTGCCTTTCTGCCCTCCCGCCTTTCTTCCTTTCTGCCCTCCTGCCCTCCTGCCTTCAAATCCTCGAGTGCAGCGCTATACGGTTACCTTCCGTATCCTGTATCACCGCCATATAACCAAATCCTTCTGCGATTAATCTTTTCTCTCCGAGAATTTTCCCGCCGGCTGGAATTACCCTTTCGAGCTCGTTTTGGAGATCACCGGAGGAGGCAGTGAAATAGATTAGCGGGCCATCGGCGGAGGGCTTGTATTCCTTGGGGTAATAAACTAATGAGCCCCCTGCTCCCACCCCGTCATCCTCCCATGGGAACCACCCCATATCGAGGGTTCCCACTACCTGCCGGTCAATTTTGAACTCGAAAACAGCTTCATAGAATTGAATGGCCCGGTCCATTTCATTGACTGGTATTTCAAACCAACCTACCACATTGTTATTCATAACTATTGATGTTTAGTATTTATATTTAATAACCCGATACGCAATTTTTTGTTCACCTCATCAGATGGGAAAAAGCTTGCTCATTCCTACTTAATTGCTAATCTAAGTGTTACGAATAATTTTGCATTGTCAATCGACAAAATGAACAATAGTAGAAAATATGCTATTTTTGGTTGATATTAAATAGTGTTCCGATGCTTGCAATGAAAACCCGTTATGCCATGGTGGCCCTTGCCTATCTTGCAAAAGAATATGGCAACGGGCCCGTTTTGAGCAGCAAGATAGCTATGCAGGAAAAAATCCCTCAGCGGTTTCTGGAAACGATATTGCTTGATTGTAAGAGAATGGGTGTTTTGGCAAGCAAACCAGGTAAAGACGGAGGTTATTACCTGATTAAAAAGCCCGGGGAAGTTACCCTTTATGATATAGTCAGGCATTTTGAAGGGGCAATTGCCATGATATATTGCGTTTCGGAAAAACAGTACCAGCCCTGCGAGTTTTGCAAAAATGAGGCAACCTGTAAAATCCGGAGTGTTTTTCTCACCATCCGTGATAATACCAATGATGTATTAACTCAAACCACTCTGCTTGAGCTGATTAGTTAGATAGACCCTTATTACACAAAATGAAACAAATATGAAATTTACAGAACTAACCATTTCAAATGCTTCCGATCTGATTTTTGGAATTGCCCCCAAACCGGTTTTAACCAAAAGAGGGTTGCTGATAGGCGGTGGCCTTGTTTACCCGGAACTCAATTTTACACTTCCACCGGTTGAAGTGTCCACCAAAAATCTGGCGGAGGTAAGAACACATTATTCCGATATCGTTACCGGTGCACTTACACGGGCAGTTGAACTCAATAGCCCGGGTTTGATTCTGGAGTTTGAAACGGTGGTTGAAATGACCCTTACCCCCGACATCGGGGTTGAACTGGTTAAGGTGATGAATGATATTTGTGAGAATTTTTATGCCCGCGAGGGGTTGAAAAGTGAGATCAGGCTGACTCCGAATGATTTGAGGGATTTTGATAGGCCACCTCGCCAGCGCACTTCAAAGTACATGGATCCGATGATGGAGCTTTTTGAAAGGGGTGCATTGGCAGGCGGTGATTTGCTATCTATTGAATCCACTGGTGGGAAAGAGCTCTCCGATGATGCGCTGATGATGTGTGACATCCGGCAGTTTATTTTCACTCAGGCCATTCTGGGTGTGAGAGATATGCAATTGATCTGGTCGAAAATTGTTGCGCTGGCCAACCGCCTCGATAAAATACCCGGAGGTGATACTGCCTGTGCATTTGGCAATACAGCCATGGTTTTGGCAGAGAAGAAATTCATCCCAAAGGTTTTTGCAGCCTTGGCTCGAGTAGCAACTGTTACCCGGTCGTTGGTAGCTTATGAGCAGGGAGCCAAAGGGCCCAATAAAGATTGTGGTTATGAGGGACCGTACATGAAAGCCATTGCCGGGATTCCTATTTCAATGGAAGGCAAAAATGCTGCCTGTGCACATTTTAGTCCGGTGGGAAATATCACGGCGGCTTGCGCCGATCTGTGGAGCAATGAGTCGGTCCAGAATATCAAACTACTTGCGGGCATGGCACCAACGGTTTCGTTTGAACAGCTCGAATATGAAACCCGTCTTATGAACACGGCTTCCAAACAAGGACAGGCCTCGGCCAGGATGTTGAAAAGCCTCTATGTGGATTCCGATATTTTCCATGATCCGCAGGCATTTGTACTGGCACCTGATACCGTTATTGAGATTGCTAAGGAAATTGTTGCAGGGAAAACTTATCTGGAAAGTACTGTAAATGGTTGTAAGAAAGCTATCTCGATGATTCAAACTGCCATGGATGAGGGGCGTTTGAAGAATGATGAGAAAGAATACGTTTGGATCGATACCATCCGGCAGGACCTCGAATCCATACCCTCGGATGAGGGAAAGTTTATTGAAGAGATGATTCCTTTTATTGATGGAGAGAAAATTATTTTGGCGGAATACGGGTTGTAATAAAAGGTGTTTCCTGGCGGTTATACTTTTTTACCGCAGAGTGATAGCCGTCTGAAACGGAACATCATGACCGATAACTTGCCTTTAGGTACCCTCCACCTGGCCCACTCCCTTTTTCAGGAAGGGGTGGGGGTGGGTACTTAAAGCCAAATTATGTAGAACGCAGAGAAAGAGAGTAGGCTATATGAATATGCAAAAAAGAAAAACCACAACGAGAGCAGGCAGCAGATTGTTAGTTATGGCAGCAGGACTGTCGATCCTGTTTTTTGGAGTACAATCATGCAGCGATCGTTCTTCCGGAAGAGGGATTCAGACTGGCAAAGAAACATCGGTAGATCAGGTGGATGAATTGCAATCAGAAAAGGAATCTCCACCGGTTTATGCACTGCTGGTTACGCCAAAAAGACCCTTACCTGGACAGAAGTTTCGCATACTGGCAGCCGGCAGCAGCAATATCCGAAAAGGAAAGATTGAGGTTTCAGGCCCATCCGGTCAGGTGAAATCCGGAACAAGCCGTTATGGTGATGGATTGCCCTGCTGGCGAATCGATGAGTTTGAAGCAGGCGAAGAAGGTAACTATAAGGTCATGCTGATTGAAAATAAAAACACTGTCAGCAGCATGGAGTTTTCCGTATCGGCCAATAACTCATCAACTCAATCCGGAGGGGTGATCTGGAAAACGGAAAAAGGGTGGGGGAGTGAATCAGAAGCACTGTATTCGGCCTGGATTAATGCATTGTTTTATGATTCCGATGAGCGTTCCTCCTGGCCAGCGCTGGACCAGGTTATGCAGAACGCAGACCGGAATTTTCTATTTAACCATTTGGGAATGCAAGAGGATGATCCTGCGGCAAAAACCCGGGTGATCATGGAACCGGATTGTGCTGATAATCCATTTTATATGCGAGCCTATTTTGCCTGGAAACTGGGACTTCCATTCGGATATCATGAGTGCGATCGTGGCTATTTGGGAAAACCTCCGCAAACCGGACGGTGGATAACAAATGAATCTCAAAGCTCGAAAACCAGCCCGGTACTGGCTTTCAACTCTTTTCTAAGAAGGGTTATGGATGGTGTCCACTCCGGCACTGCCCGAACGGCCCTGAAGGATGAAAGCTCTGATTATTACCCGGTTTCACTAACCCGCGAAGCACTCCGGCCGGGTGTAGTTTTTGCTGATCCATACGGTCACACCCTGATATTGGTGCGTTGGGTTCCTCAAACCGATGACAAGCCAGGTATGCTTCTTTCCGTTGATGCCCAGCCTGATGGCACGGTCGCAATAAAACGGTTTTGGAAAGGAAATTTCCTTTTTACTACTACAGAAGTCATTGGAGAGCCTGGATTCAAGGCTTTTCGCCCAATCGTATGGAAAGCCGGTCAGGGACACCTCCTGAAAAATTCAGAGTTATCAGCGGAATCAAACCAGGTACCTTTTTCGATGCAGCAAAAAGGGATGGAACCAGATATTTTTTACCACACAATGGAAAGAAATGTTAACCCTAAACCCCTTGATCCTGAAGTGGCGTTGCTTGATTTGATTCAGGCTTTGCATGAGCAGCTGATTGTCAGGGTTAACTCGGTGGCGAATGGTGAGGCATACATGAAATCGCATCCTGGCGAGGTTATTCCGATGCCGGGACGATTGAGTGGAGTGTTTCAGGCCGGAGGACAATGGGAGGATTTTTCGACCCCTAACCGCGATCTGAGGCTCCTGATCGCAATGGATGCCGTTATGGGCTTTCCTGAAAAAATTGTTCAGTCGCCCGGGGATTTTAAAATGCCCAAGCTCAGCTCACCCGATCAAATGAAAAAGAAATTAGAAATTTTTCTAGCGCAAAAGGTATCAGAACTTTCCATCACTTATACCCGCACAAACGGTATGGAACAGGTATTGACACTGGATGAGATTTTAAAAAGAAAAGATGCGTTTGAAATGGCCTACAACCCCAACGATGGTATTGAGATCAGGTGGGGCGCGGCTGAAAAAAGTGAGGAGCGGGCTAGTTGCCGCCGCCAGGTGCCGGCATCCCAACTGGAGAAAATGCGTCAGGTGAGGGTATGGTTTCAGAAGAGGCTTCATCCGCCAACCTAACGGGTATACTGATGGAGAAAACAGACCCTTTGTCCACTTCCGATTCAACCTTGATCGTTCCTTTCAGCATTTTAGTGTACGCTTTGCATATGGCTAAACCCAAACCCGATCCTTCATATAATGGGTGGAGATGGCCATGGAACAATATAAAACGGTCGAACACGGATTCCAGGAATTCCGGTGAAATGCCGATCCCAGTGTCCTTTATGTAAAAATTGAAAGCCCCGTTGCTTACCTCATAGCCAATTTCAATGCTTCCCCGGTTGGTGAATTTTAATGCATTTTTTATCAGATTGGACAAAATGATATCCAGCATTTTCTGATCACTTCTGATGATCATTTGAAGAGGAGGTTGTGAAGTCTTAATTTTCAAACGTAGTTCCTTACGGACGAATTCAGGTATAAAGAATTCCAACAATAGCCGGATGCGCTCGGAAATATCAAAATCGGAAAGAACAACTTCAGATTCACCGGATTCGATTTTCGATAATTCGATAATATTATTGATGGTATTCATCAGGCGATCACTGCTTTTACGGATGTTTGTGAAGAATTTTTCCTGCTCTGCCGGAGATATTCCCTTATCCTGCAACAATTCCATAAATCCCAAAATCCCATTGAGAGGGGTTCGTATCTCATGGCTCATATTGGCCAGAAATGCTGATTTCAGGCGATCGCTTTGTTCGGCTTTCTCCTTGGCTGCTAACAGTTCCACAGTTCGCTCATCAACCATCCGCTCCAATTGCTCCTCGTGCTGAAGGAGTATGACATTTTTTGCCGCAATTTCTTCGTTCTGCTTAGCTAACAGAGTATTGGCAATCCTGATTTTTCTTCGGCTATAAAAAATGAAGCCAACAAAACAGACAACAACCAGCAGGAGGATGAAGAGAAAGTTCCGTTGAACCAAATGCTTCCTCAATACTAAGTCCTGAATTTCTTTGTTGTGCCGTAAAAATGAAATGTCCTGGTCTTTCTGAAGGGTTTCGTATTGAATATCCAGCTCGGCAACCCGCTTTTGAACGCTGATGGAGTTTAAACTATCGCGCAGGGCAGTACCTGCCTTATGCTTTTCATATGAATCAGAAATGTTTTGGTTAATCGAGTCAATCTTTGAAAGATAGAAGTAGGAATCCATCTCAATTTTCAAGAACTTGTTTTGCCTGGCCAAGTTCAAAAGATTCTCAAATTGGAGTTTGGCCTCGGAATTATTTCCAGTCTGGTAATTCAATTCTGCAATAGCGTACCCGTTTATTGCCAGCATCTTTTTATCTTCCAGTATGGTAGCATATTTATCGGATTCGGAAAATGACCGGATTGCAGCATTGGGTTTGCCGGTTTTAGCGTAAAGTAAACCCAGAAAATTATAGGTTTGCTCCATTCCAAAGTTGTCATTTGCCTTTTTGGAGTACTCAAGAACCTCATTCAGACAAATTGCTGCTGAATCGAAACTATTTTGGTAAATATGTATTAACCCGATATTTGCAATGGCGGAATAGTAGTTTTCATTCTTTGTTTTAGTTGAATTCAGAAGTAAAAGCATTTTTCTGAAATACTTCATCGATTGATCAAAACGGTTTAATCCCTGATAGGATATCCCGATGTTGTTGTAAGTACTGACTAAACTGGAAGTGTCATTCAAGGATTCAGCAATTTTCAGCGATTTAAAGTTGCAATCCAATGCAAGGTTGAAATACTCCTGATCGGAATACATAAACGACAGGTTGTTTAGCACTTTCCCCAGATAAAGCGTGTCCTTTAAAGGTTCGAAAATCTCCAGGGACTTATGGTAATAAACAGAAGCTGAATCATATTCGCCAGACATGTGGAAAGTCATACCAATATAGTTATATGCTTTCCCTTCGCCCGATTTGTAGTTGATAGCTTGAGCAAGTTCAAGGGATTGCCGTGCAAGCACCCTGGTTTTGGTAGGGTTGGACCGGAAAACAGAGAATGCCAGTTTATTCAGCGAATCAACAACGGCCACCCTGGCGAGGTCCGGTTTTGAATCACTATTGGGTTCACTGATGTTTTGAGAAAAACAGCATTTTCCCGGAATAATCAGAATTATCGGTAATATCCAGAATATCAGTTTTATCAAGCTTTTTTGAGTCATCCTAAAACCAATCCGCGATTTAATGCAAGTTTAGCTTATTTTCAAAGATAGTTTTTATCGGGATCTTAAGTTGAGGTAGCATTTCTGAAAGAATGGTTCTGAATGTCATTGGAATTGCGATCCTGACTTCTATTTCTCATTCGTGACCGGTCGGGAAACCATCTCCAGTACAATCTTTCCTCCCTGGGAAATATCCTTTTGGCTAAACCGATAATTATTAACCGGTTGTCCGTTAACAGTCATCGCCGCGATATACTTGCTTTGGGCACTTGATCCCGGAGCCTTTATATTCAGTACTTTATCGCCCCCCAAATCAATAGTTATCTCTTCAAAGAGCGGGCTGCCAATTACATATTCCGGTTTTCCAGGTGTCATCGGGTAAAATCCCATGGCAGAGAATACATACCACGAGGAGAGTCCCCCACCATCTTCATCACCGCAAATCCCCATCACATCATTCCGGAACCAGGCATCCATGAGCTGACGAATCCTTTTCTGGGTTTTCCATGCTTCACCTGCATAAACATACAAATAAGGCACATGGAACCCGGGTTCATTGCCCATCACAAACTGACCAACGATGCCTGATGCATCGGGCTGGGTGGAAATGGTGGTCCATTTTGCATATCCATTGAGCGGTTCTTCAAAAAGCTGATCCAGCCGCGAACTGAATTTTTGTTTTCCACCCATCAAACTAATCAGGTTATCAATATCATGGGGTACAAACCAGGAATAATTCCAAGAGTTTATTTCTGCAAAATAATCGCGGCAACCGGTACCTCCTGAAATTTTTGGATCGTAAGGCTCAACCCAGGTGCCATCAGCCTTTTTAGGCGACATGAATCCGGTGGATGCATTGTAAACATTTTTATAATTACCTGATCTCTTTAAAAATAACTTTTGATCATCGGTCTGTTTAAGCTCACCTGCCAACTCTGACAAACACCAATCATCATAAGATTCTTCCAACGTAACAGCAACCGCCTGGCGTTTTTCAAACGGTCCAACTTGCTTTATGGTTTCGGTTTCGTCAGGTGACAAGGCCGGGAACCAACCTTTATCACGGTAGAAATTATCGATTTCTGTCGCCGGGCCCTCCTGCCAGGGTATCATCGTTCCTTCCATCGCATTCTTCTTCAATAGCTTATAAGCCCGTTGAAGATCAAATCCCCTGATCCCTTTCATCCAGGCATCGGCAATAATGGCGGCCTGATGATGACCGATCATACATTTGGCATCGCCCGATACCTGAGGAAAAGTCGGCATCCAACCACCTTGTTCACCCATGAGAATATAGGATTTGATCATATCAGCCTCCCGGTCGGGACTGATCAGAAACCGCAAAGGGTGCAGGGTCCGAAAAGTATCCCAGCTCCAATCGTCAACATAGAAATCGTGCGTGGTTTTGATGGTTTTTTTGTTGTATGCGCTAAAATAGCGACCATACTCATTAATATTTACCATACGCTCCATCGACCGGTAAAGTGCTGTATAAAAGGTGATTCTCTGATTTTCTGTGCCTCCTTTAATCTTGATCTTCAATAACTCCTTATTCCAGGCATCGCGGCCCTGGTCAACAACTTTATTGAAATCCCAGCCTGGTATCTCCTGCAAAAGGTTGCGTCCGGCCTGGGTTTCATCTATCCATGAAATGCCATAATTCATTTTAACCTGTTCAGCACCGTTGAAAACAACATAGAATTTTAGGGATTTGCCTTTTGCCTTGGATTTGTTAACGGCCTTACCATCACTATCTATAAATCCCGATTGCTTGACAGGTCGGTTGAACCAGATATTTACATACTCCCGTATCCCGTTAAAGGCCTCGCTACCTAAAAGATTCTGTTCATTTTTTAAGTTGAAATTCCCATCGTCTGTTGTTTGGAAAACCAGTACCAGATCGGCGGTTGATTCTGGTGAAAATTGAAAAAAACCACACCTTTCCGTTGGAGTGTAATCCACTGTAATATTCTCGTCTTCAAGCAGAACAGAGTAGCTGTAAGGGGTAATCTTTTCAAAGTCATGGTCAATGGCTGAGCTTAAATCAGCGTTTTGCAATCCATCAATACCAGTAACCGGTATTACGGTAATAGCAGCGCGTCCACGATGCTCTGGCCTGTTCAAAGGAAAACCAAAAATCCGTCCACCCAGATAAGAATCGGATATTCCCGGACTCGTGACCGGGTAAAACCTGACCATCCCATATGGCCTGTGCACGGTTGGAAACGTTGGCATAAGCACATGGCTGACTCCCCCGATTCGCGGGTTGACAAGATCTGCCGGGTTGGTTAATTCCTGAGAAATTAATGAATTGGAAATTAAAAAGGTGACGGTCAAAATTACCAGGCCAAGCCTTAACTGTTGTTTCATTTTTTCATTCTTTAAGATGCAAAGATAGGTAACGATTGCATATTAGGGCAATAGGGCAAAAGGGCAAAAGGGCAATAGGGCAAAAGGGCAATAGGGCAATAGGGCAAAATCATAAAAGTAGTAATTTGTAGGGGTTGAAGATTTTCAACCCACTATCTTTGAAGATTTTCAACCCCCAATCTTTGAAGATTTTCAACCCCCCATCTTTGAGGACTTTCAACCCCCTTTTTTTTATTTAACCCTTCCTCCTTTCCCTCCTTTCCCTCCTTTCCCTCCTTTCCCTCCTTTCCCTCCTTTCCCTCCTTTCCCTCCTGCCCTCCTGCCCTCCTGCCCTTTTGCCCCAGATCATTAATTACAAATTTGATTAGATTTACCATTAACCGTACCTATAAAGCCTTTCTATAGATACGATACCGTCTTAAAGGTTTGGCATCCAGCTTTATAATTGCATTATTCATGATGTCATTATCCTCAAGTACGTAATTTATTTCCAACCAGAGACCTTTGGAGAAAAGTGAATCATACAGGGCCCGGTATAAAAGACTATCGATTCCCTTGCCATGATACTCCGGGATCACCGCCAGTGCAAACAGTCGATAGGTTTTAAGTTTGGGCAATCCGCGCAGCAATTTGATCCATCCGAAAGGCAAGAGCTTGCCATTCAGGTTTTTAATAATTACATTGATATCAGGCAATGCAATGATAAAACCGATAGGCCTACCATTTGAAACCCTGGCAAAAAGCACGCATTCAGGCCTGATCACCTGTTTCAGATCCCGGGCCAGGGCATCGGCCTCATCCTGCGTGACCGGCGCATATCCCCAGTTATTTATCAGACTTTGGTTTGATATATCGATGACGTGTTGAACATCTTCTAAATATCGTTTCATGTTCACTTTCCTGACCGTGACTTCAAATCTCTTGGCCACATGATCCGTTAAAGTCATGATCCGATCGGGTATCTGGTACCCTTCCTTTTCCGATATGTAATAGCAGATCAGATCCTTTTCCTTGACCATCCCAAAAGATTCCAGATGATCATTATAAAATGGAGGATTATAGGGGGCCATCATGGTTGGCGGTGGCTCAAAACCCTCCAGCACCAAACCCCATTCCTGAGATACAAACGACCATGGGCCGCGCATAGAAGTCATCCCTTTTTCATGAAGCCAACCGGCAGCAGTATCCAGCAACATCCTGGAAGCAGCCGGATCATCAGGGCATTCATAATATCCGAATAGTCCGATCTGCTCTTTCCAGAAATCATTGGCCAGCGTGTCGTAAAAAGCGGCTATCCTGCCGATGACCTTTTTGCCTTCCTCTAACAAAAATAGTTGATATACCGTGTGATCCAGCGTTGGATTCTTCACCCTGTTGAACTGCCCCTTCAACTCAATCCGCAGTGGTGGCACCCACATCGGATCATTTTTATAGATGGAGTACGGCAGGTTAATAAACTTTTTCAGATCGCCATCTGAATTAATAGCACGGATATTCATATCACATTGTTTAAAACTTTAACACCAACCCACCCCCGTAGAGACGCATATTTGCGTGTCTCTTTAACCCAGTGAAGAGTGACCAGTGACCAGCGACCAGTGACCAGCGACCACAGCCCAACAACGCCGAAACCCCTCTTCCATTAGCAAATTAGCATATTAGCATATTAGTACATCCCTCCCTACCACGGCCTCCTCTTCTCCCTCACAAACAGCTTCATTGCATCCTCATCCCCGGTGGTAATTCCAGCTGCCGGATCCCAGCTGATCTTTCGTCCGGTGCGAATGGCAATATTCCCGATGTGGCTGATGGTATCAGATAGAATGGCTTCATCAAGCGGGCTCAATTCCGGAGTGGTTCCTTTGATAGTATCAGTAAAGATTTTCACCAGCTGTGCACCTTCTCCGTTGATCCAGCCATCGGCATTAGCTGTTTGGTTGAGTGCCTTATGAATCGCCGGGATATCGGAACTGGCGCTGGAGCGGCCTAGTGAGATCCAGCCTTTTGTACCGAAAAATGTAGTTCCGTTTCCATCCCATTTTGGACGGTACTTCATAACCAATGGCTGCGCAATTTCGTCGCTCATGAAGTGCAGTTTCAGTCCGTTGGCATATTCATAATTAGTATCCCATGAGTTTATTGTATCCCAGATCCCACCTGGAGCCCAATAGCCACCGTTACCCTGGCAGGTATAGTTGCCGGTAAGCTGATCGCGTATACCCATTACCATAATATCCAGTGGGTGCGCACCCCAGCCAGCAATGAAACCGATACTGTAATCGTAAATAAAATAGGAACTTTGCATATCCACGCGTGCCGGGCAATAAGGGTGAAAAGGGGCCGGGCCTATATATCGGTCGTAATCAAGCCCCGCAGGAACCGGCTCTTCGATACATAATGGTGATTGAACATCATTTACCCTTGGGCACCAAACATCAACCCGTTCTACTTTTCCGATATCGCCATTCTTGATCATGGCAACTGCCTGCTGCATAAATAAGTAAGAGCGCTGTTGTGTGCCATAGTTAAAATGAATTTTGTTTTCCTTGCACACTTTGGCAAGCTTTACAAAATCGGGGTGGCTCAGTCCAAGTGGCTTGGCTACGTGTAGATGTTTTCCGGCTTGTGCGGCCAATATCGCTAAGGGCACATGCCAGTGATCGGGCGTGGTAATGGCTACAGCATCAATATCTTTTCGATCCAATATCCTTTCAAATTCATTATAAGCCTTCAAATCTGCCTGGATATTCTTTTCCTGATAAGACTTTTGCGCCAATCCCATTGCCTTTTCCCTGCGGGATTGAAAAACATCACAAAATGCTACCGACCGGATTTGATCCGGCCAACGCAGAAAATAGGAGGACAATTCATCGGCTCCCCTGTTTCCGAGTCCGATATGCCCGAACACAATTCTGTCGTTTGCTCCCTTTACAGTTGAGCAACTCGTGAGAATCATCGGGGAACTGGCAGCAGCAGCAACCCCAATGGCCGTGTTCCTTAGAAAGTTACGTCGTTTCATTCTTCTTCCTTTTTCCTTATTATTTTTAATTGGCACATTTACAATTTATCAATCTTCTCTTTTGTGAGTAATCCGGCGGGCAAATAAATCGTGTATTTCAGATGGAGAACCTCGCCCTTTTTCAGGTTTAACGGTTCCTTGTAAAGAAGAGCCGGGCTGAAATAATACATTGGGGTGGCAGCATCGTTTATGCAATACCAGGGCGATGGATAGCGTGGATTTTCAGATTGATCAAAGATTATTACCTGTTCGCGCTTACCGTTTTCATTATCGAACTCGCAGGCAACCCAGCGATTGCGATCGCCATAAGTAACTGCGTCTCCCGATTTTGAGAAATAGCGTATATTCCTAATACCGGTATTCATGCGCAGCGACATGCCTGAATAGCCGCCCCACGACTGACCACCGGGTTCACCAGGTATAGGTGTGCGATCCAATAAGAGGTCTTTTAATGCAGTGAAAGTGAGGTCGTAATCGATGTGGTAGCTTTTATCAGCCTTTGTTGCCGAAACGGTAATATGTTGAACTTCTTTCATCACCGGTTTATCCTTTTCATTCCAGGGATGATAGATGATATTCATGTTGATCCTGTGGATGCCTGTTTTTGTTGAATCCACTTGAACCGACTGAATATCTGTCATACCTTCACTAACATGTTTGGTAATATCTCCGGTATATTCCCAGTAATTCAGGCCGTCGATAAACTTCCAGGAAAACCACAGGCCCATATGCCAGAGGTGATCCTTTGGAGATTCTGCAGTTAAAACAGTACCGCCAGGCGTGATCAGCGGGTGGAAGTGAGGTTTGCGATTCCGATAATATTGGAAGGTGCCAAACTTACCTGAAACAGATGATTCGACGCCGCTAACCCAGCTTGCGGCGCGAATGAGCAGTTGTTGTAAGCTGGTGTTGGCCAAAACTTTTTCATCGTGCCCCAGAATGGTGTAAAAGCAGCGGCCTTTACCATATTGATTAACCAGGATTGCCGGGAATTTTGTTGGTTCCAGGGTACCATCCGGATTTTTTTTCTGCACTTCCCCTAATGATCTGGCGGACGTATTGATATCGGTATTCATCCAGATTTCATCGGTTATTACAAAATCTTTCAGACCCCGGGTGATTGGGTGATTGTTATCGGTAAAATTTACCTGCGCCTCCCCTATGCTTCCGTGCGCTGTATTCTTTCCCCACCGCCCTATAGAAATGGAATGATAATCCTGCCATCCGTAAAATGAACAACCCCCGGCGTGAAGAAACAATGTTCCACCTCCCTCTGAAATATACCTCGTAAATGCCTTCTCTTTAGATTGATCCCACCGTGTGGAGGTATCCGGCCATAAATTCCAGTTACCCACCACAAGTGCAAACCTTTTGTAGTCTTCGTATTTCAATGTGTCGGGGCGATTAGTCACTGTCACTGAAAACAGGCCCGATGCGGTGAAAAGATCCTCCAGAGCGGGTGTTGTCTTTTGCCAATCGTGATTGTTTTGTCCCGATAAGATCAGCATCGGAACTGACTGCTGGGCTTGCAATGAAAACAGAAAACCTGAAATCAAAAACACGGAAAACCCAATGATTAAAACTGATTTCTTTCCCATTAGAGAGGTATTGTAATTATTTGTTTGCCATTCGTTTGGCCAGTTCCTTTATCTCAATGGACATCTGTTTGCTAACAATTTTCCCATTTTTAACTGCAACCGCCCTGATTCTGGATGCTCCTTCTGGGATCTCAACCGGTTGTTGATATTGCGGATAATATGGATCGGGAAAACTCTCATCAAATGAATAATGGATGCTTAACCCATTGATCTCTGAAGTCATGGAGATCTTGTTTATTTCTTTTTCGCGCACCATTTTAATAATAGGATCGTAGGCGCTACGTGCATAATTAACTCCGGCATGGTCGAGTCTCACAAAGTGCTGATCCATCCTGGAAGTAAAACTATCCCAATTCAGTGCAGATTCCGGTGACCATAAAACCTCCGCAAGTGCCAGGCCTCTGGGCCAGGTCATATATTCCGCATGACGATAGGTGGCTACCGATTCGGTCCAAAGATTTCCTTGCCCACCCAGCACTAATTCGGGTTTTACATTCTCAGGAAGAGGTTTAAAACGATAAACATCAGATAGCCTGAGCATAGAATAGGTAGCAGGTTCCATAACCGGATCGCCCTGATAAAGATCAAAATA